>NZ_FNZB01000004.1 GCF_900109205.1 Sphingomonas sp. OV641
CGCCTGATGGACGAGGGCCGCTTCGCGCCGGAGATGGTCTCGATCGTCAAGCGCAACAATGTCGGCAAGGCGCTCGACATCGCCCGCGTCGCGCGTGACATGCACGGCGGCAACGGGATCTCGGGCGAATATCAGGTGATGCGCCACGTGATGAACCTGGAAACGGTGAACACCTATGAGGGCGCGCATGACGTCCACGCGCTGATCCTCGGGCGCGCCATCACCGGGATTGCCGCTTTCTAGAAGTGGCCCTCGTTCGGCCCGGCGCCCCGCGATGCCGGGAGGATCAGCCGTGCCCCGTTCCCCGCGCCGGCAGCGCGAGGGACAGCATGATCCGGGTCGAGCACAAGGCGCAGTGCAGCAGGTCTGCCGATGGCGCCGGGCAATCGAGGCAGCGCGGCGGGAGGCCGCCGTCCAGCAATTGCGACAGGGTGCGCTCATCTTCCGAACAGGGCCGCCCGGCGCCGATGCGGATCGGCCGGCACAGCGCATGTTCGAACGCGCGGCACAGGCCGTCGAGCACCGGCGCCAGCATCGCCATGCCATGCCGCGCGAGCAGCCGGGCGAGATCGGGCTGCGGCGGCCGGGCACGATCATGCGCCCGCCGCCACACCCGCATCGAATGCGCGATCAGCCGCGTCTGGAACAGGTCCTGGTCAACGGGGCGCAGCGGCATGGCGACTTGCACGACAGGCTCCTGACGGGGCGCAACCGACCGGCCGCCGCCCTTGCTGATGATGCGGATGAGCGCGCCGGAGAAGCTGTCCGTAAGGCCCCGGCAACGCTCGCCATGCTCTTAGCTCAGGTGATAGTGGTTCGCAATAGCGGGAGTTGGCCAACCGCGTACGGGCGAGATGATCGCTATTCAGTAACGCCCCCTGCCCCCAGACCCGTTCGGCCCGGATGCCATCGCCCCGCCTCATGTCGGCAGGCCGGTAGTATTCTACTTGATGAAGTATCCCGCCACTTTCCAGCCATCGCCGTCACGCGCGAGCGTGATGGTCTCGATCGCGCCGGCTTTGCTGGCGAAATCGGTTCGGTATTGAATGATCTCGTAATCCCCGGCCGGCACGCCCGGGAGTGCGCTGGTGCTTGTCACATTCTGGAAGACACGCGATGATGCCGCGCCGAGCGGTCCTCTGACGGCTTGAACCGTCGAAGCCCATTGCGCCGCTGTAATCTGCGATTGGAAAACGCCTGCGGCCGCACGCCAGCTCGCGTCCCAATCTGCCTTGTCCAACAAGCGCAGCCAAGCGCGGGCCGCATCCTGGCTTAGCGAGGCCGACGCGTCGCCGCTCGTCACACGTGATCCCGAGTCCCGCGCGCCAGACGTCGCGTCCCCCTGAAAGGCCGCCGCAAGGATAGTCGCTGCAATCAAGAGTGACATGATCAGGTTTCCTCCGCTGACGAATAACCAGTTAAGCGGAATTGGAGCGCTCCTCCAAGTAGCCGGATAGGGGTGAAAAGCGGAACGGATGCTTTTCAGGCGCAAACGCCTGTTTCCGGACACTCCTTCAGTGAGATGACGCGGTCGACTATTATCTCGTGCCCAGACATTCCCAAGTGGCCATGGTCTCCGGCAAATTTTGTTTTCCGGCCGACAAATTCGATAATTCGTCTTCCGCGCCGCCGCTGCCACTTCGCGCCGAAGTTAACGCGGCTGGTGTTGATCCAGATACTTTTGAGCCGAGCCCGCTCGAATTGCTCTCTCCAGCCCTTGGAACGGACAGCCGTTCGCGGCCATTCAGGAGTCTGAGTGCCTTCCGGCACGAATTGCTGGTCCTCGAATTCATCGATCCACACGCCTCGATAAAGCTGTGCCGGCTCCATTTTGTAGCATTGGTCAGTAGGCAGGAATTCAACTTCACCATCGTCGTTATGAAAGGCACACGGAAGCTCCCGTTCTAGGCGCCCATCATACCGAAAGCAGCCACGCCCCTCGTCCGCTTCGGTGCATGGCGTGCCAAGCAGGCGTGCGCGTATCTGATCTTCCGTCAGTGCGAACTGTTCGGGGTTTGGTAGCGCAAATAACTGTGCGGCCGCGGACCCGCCGATTGCCGTTGATATCACGGCCAACATGAATACAGATCGAAATACCCCCATAACCGTTCTCGACCTCCGCTCGCATCGTCAGAATGCTTTCTACAATGCTGTATTGCAACTCGGCATCTGCAAGGCTCGTTTTCTGCCCTTCGTTACAGGATCAGCAAATGGCCACTTTCGACTGAGTAATTAGCGGAACTGAACGGCTGCTTTCGGAAGCCGATGGCACGATCACGAACGACCGAAACGGGGTGGGGAGCAGACCTCAGACACGCTCCAGAGGGAAATGTGGTTGCGGGGGCATTTCGATATGGATCTGGTCGCCCGGACGAACCACGCCGCCGCCCTTAACGATGCTCATAATCCCAGCCTTGCGGATCAACTCGTTGTTCGGTCCACGGTCGAGCACGGCGGCGAGCAAGCCCGATTTGAAGCGCTCTATCTGGGCGCACGGGTTCCTCAACCCGGTGACTTCCAACCTCACATCATGACCAATGAGTATCAATGTATGCCTTGGAAGCGTGAGCAAATCGATGCCGCAGGTCGTTATGTTCTCGCCGAGATCAGCGGGGCCAACGCTGAAGCCCTTCAATGCAAGCTCTTCGAACAGCTCAGCATGGATAAGGTGAACCTGTCGAAGGTTAGGTTGGCTTGGATCAACCGCAACCCGGGAGCGATGCTTGACCATCACCCCCTCATGCGCGTCACCTTTCACGCCGAGACCGGCCGCGACCTCGATAGTCGGGACAGCCCGCTTCGAGAACCGATGAGCTCCGTCGCAAGCAACCGACACTACCCGACCGTTCGACATATGCCCCTCTGCGAACTCTTCTAAGGGCCGCAGCTTACGTCCGCAAATGGGCGCTTTCCGCCCGACCGCCTTCGGGAGGCACTGGCACGATCGCGGACGGCCGGAACGGGTGGAAAGCGGACGTTGGCTGATAAGCGCAATCATCCCTGTCCTAAGCATCGAAAAAAGATCGCACGGTCTTTCGATCGAAGCCGGTAAGACGATCGAAGATACAGGCGTGCGCGGGTGCCGGCGCCTTTTGGCGTGAGGATCACTGTCAGGAACCGAACCTCGTTCACCAGTGGCTTGCTCGGATCAAGGCGTCCTCCTCGAACAAACAAGCTGAGAAATGACCGACGCCGCCCATGGACACGGTTGGCCACTGCCAATCCAACGCCGGAACGCTTTCCCAAACACGCAGCCACTTCACCAGGAGATTTTGGCCCAGCAGCATCAAACCTAAGAGACGAGGCGTAGCTACTTGGTAGTGCTTCGCCACGGCAGCTAAACGTTAAGAATGCCAGCACCAACAGAGCAGGTGCGAGGGGCTTTCGCTTCATAATCCGAGCGGTACTGGCGGCCTCAACGTCCGGAAATGGGCGTAACCAGACGCCTTCCCCCTACCGCACCGACACGCGCGCGCCAGCCGTTGCACTCGCGGCCACCGGTGCCGGCGCGGCCGACGGTGTCGCGGACCAGATGCTGTCGCGCGGTCCGCCGGCGGCGCGGCGGTGGGTGGCGCGGGCCATGATCGCCAGCAACAGCGCGCCGATCGCCGCGACCAGGTCGACCAGCCGGCTCGCGCCGTCATGGCTCCAGCCGGTGCCCGTGGCGACACTCGCCAACGTGGTGATCGGCACCAGCGCGGTCGCCGCGGCGGATAGCCACAACAGCTCCGCCCCGCTCCGCGCCGCGCCGCGCACCAGCGCCCAGCCGACCGCCGCCAGGAACACGGCATAATAGATCGCGCTATGCCACGTCTCCAGCGCGCCCGTTCCCGCAGGCAGCCACTTCGCCGCCGCGATGGTCAGCGAGATGCCGGCGACGCAGCCCAGCGGCACGCCCACCGTCAGCGCGCCCAGCACCCGCGTCGCGCGGGTCTGTTCCACCGCGCCCGCCTTGCGCTCCTTGCGGCGGCGGCTCTCGATCCACAGCAGGTTGCCCGTGTAGAACAGGAATGCGCCCGCCAGCCCCAGGAAGAAATAGGCCCAGCGCACCGGCGCCCCGCCGAAGCTGCCGAAATGAAGCGTGAAGAAGGATGTGACGGTGGCGAACCAGCCGTCCTGCCGCCCGGGCAGGTAATCCGCCTCCAGGATCGCGCCCGTGCGCGTGTCGATTTCCCCCATGCCATAGGTCGGCGCGCGCGCGCCGTAGCGCGGGTCGATGCCGGCGATATGGCCGTGCGG
The DNA here is from genome assembly GCF_900109205.1 of Sphingomonas sp. OV641. Classification (NCBI taxonomy): domain Bacteria; kingdom Pseudomonadati; phylum Pseudomonadota; class Alphaproteobacteria; order Sphingomonadales; family Sphingomonadaceae; genus Sphingomonas; species Sphingomonas sp. OV641. Next base: position 4,240 of record NZ_FNZB01000004.1, read on the forward strand.
CCCTTCCTTGGCGTTATATTCGAAGCTGATGGTGCGCAGCTTGAAGCCGGGCAGCGTGCCCGCGAGTCGGCGCTGGAGCTCGGCCGGCGGCAGCGTGCCCGTCACCTCGGCGAGGGCCGGCGGCTCGGCCGGCCCGCCCGGCGGGGCCCCGCGCCGCTCCATCGCCGGCGCGCCGATCTGCTGCACCGCGCCCTGCACCGCATAGATCTGGTCGTGAAAGGCGAAGATCACCGCCGTCACTGCCATGATGATGTGAAACGGCAGGCTGAACAGCCCCAGAACATTGTGAAGATCCAGCCACATCCGCTTCAGATTCTTGCCGAAACGCAGCGCGAACAGGTCCTTCACCAGGCTCGGCAGCAGCACGATCAAGCCCGAGATGATCGCCACCGCATAGAGCAGCGAGATCACGCCCATGATCGGCATGGAAATCTCGTGATCGAAGGGCAGGCCGACCTGCTGGTGCAGCACGTCGATCAGCTGCGCCACCGGCGATGCCTGCTGCTCCACCACCTGAAGCGTGCCGTCGGGGGCGAGCGCGGCCAGATAGGTCGGGCCGGGATTGCGCCGGTTGCCGGTGGTCCAGCTGACCCGCGCGGGCATGTCCGGCCCCGGCTCGAGATGCACGGTATAAGCGGCGCGCGCCTCGGGATGGGCGCGCAGCACCTTGTCGACCAGCTCGGGCGTGCGCTCCAGCGGGACGGGCGCGGCGATCCTCGCCGACGCCGAGGCCCAGCGGTTGAGCGGCTCCTCGAACATGGTGATCGCGCCGGCGTAGAAGGCGATGAACAGCGCCAGGCCGGCGATGATGCCGACCCAGCTGTGCACGTCCTTGTAGGTCTTGATGACGTCGGTGCGCATGGTGTCAGCCCCCAGCCAGGCGAATGGCGGCGTAGAGCGCCCAGGCGGCGAGGTTGGCGAGCGCCAGCCAGCCCCAGGCGCGCGCGCCGCTGCGGAAGAAGAAGCACAGGCCCAGCAGCGTGCACCAGATCGGCGAGACCAGCCACATGGCAAGCTGCCCCTGCGCCGTGAAATAGCCGTCGCCTTCGGAAAAGATCGCGGCGAAGCTGCACGTCAGCGCGATCGCCAGCGTGAACCCAAGCACGGTCGCCGCCGATACCTTGCCGAACCAGTCGCGGCTGGTCAGCGCCCCATCCTTGCTGGCGCCGTCCTTGCTCATGCCGCCTCTCCCCGGAAGCGCCACCAGCGCGCGGCGACCGGCACCACGCTCCACACCAGCATCGCGCCCGTCGCCCAGGTGAACACCGCCGTCGCCGGCCCCTGCACGCAGAGCAGCAGGACGAGCGCCAGCGCGAGCAGCGCCGCCCCGCCCCACGCCCACACGCGCCGGCGCACGACATGGCCGGCGAGCAGCGCCTGATGCGGCGCGGCGACATAGAGCGCGGTCGCCCCCGCGATAATGGCGATCGCGGCGATCCAGCCCGGCATCATGGCGCCACCCGGCCAAAGGCGAAGGAGACCGCCGGCGCCATCCCCGCCAGCATCGTGCCGCCATGCGTCTGCCCCGGCAGCGGCAGGAAACGGGCCTGCGCCATGCGCGCCGCCAGCGCCGCCGCACCCTCGCCCCGCTCGCCTTCCGCGATCAGCGCGCGCACGCGCGCCGGCGCGGCTTCGGCCTCGCGCTGGAGCAGCCCGTCGCCGAACCAGGTGGAGGGGCTCACCGCCACCACGGCGCCGAACATCGCCGGCCGCGTCAGCGCCGCGTGCAGCGCCAGCAGCCCGCCGAAACTATGCCCCATCATGGTCTGGCGCGCCGGATCGACCCGCCAGCGCGCCGCCACCAGCGGCTGGATCCGCTGCGCGACCATATCAAGAAACGCCTCGCCGCCGCCCGTCGCCAGCCCGGCGGCCGGCTGGCCCTGCGGGATCGTCCAGCCCGGCGTCGCCGGCGTATAGTCGCGCACGCGGCGCGGCAGCGGCCCGGCGTCGATGCCGACCACCAGCCCGGCATCCACGCCGCTGCGGACCCCCGCGCGCGCCAGCCGCCGTGCCGTCACCGCGGCGATCGCGAAATTGTCCTCGCCGTCCAGCACGTACAGCACCGGCCAGCCCGCCGCCGGCGGCTCGCCTTCCGGCCAGGCCACCGTCACGCGATATTGCTCACCCGCCGCGCTGCGCACCTCCAGAACGGCGCTGTTGGGCAGCGTATAAGGTGCCGCCCCAATCCCGCCCGGCCGATCCGCCCCACCCGGCCGATCCGCCCCGCCCGGCGAGCCTCCCGCGTGCGCCGCCCCCGGCACCGCGATCATCGCCGCCGCCATCATCGCGGCCGCCAGCGTCGCCAGCAGGGCGTGACGCGTCATGCTCACCACCGATATTGCAGCCGCGCGATCACGCTGCGGCCCTGGCCGTAATAGCAGGCCGATGTCGCGGTGCAGGTCGCGACAAAGCGCTTGTCGGCGATGTTGCGCGCGTTGACCGACATGGTGACGCCCGACAGCTCCGGATTGGCGACGCCCAGGTCGTAGCGGACGAACAGGTCGAACAGCGTGTAATCGGGGATGCGCAGCGTGTTGTTGGTCTCGCCCCAGCTCTTGCCGGTGTAGCGCACGCCGCCGCCGAAGCCGAGCCCGGCCAGCCCGCCGGACCGGATCCGCTGGTCGACGAACAGCGAGGCGAGCCATGACGGCACCTGCGCCAGGTCATTGCCCTCCTGCTGCAGCGGGCCGGACACGCCCGGCACGGTATAGGTCGCGTTGCTTTCGGTGATCTCGCTCCACTGGCGCGATCCGGCGGCGATCACCGCCATGCCCCAGGGCAGGTTCGCCTTCGCCTCCAGCTCCACGCCGCGGATGCGCCCCTCGCCCGTCTGCACCTGGCAGGTGCTGGTGCCGCATAGCGTGCCATTCGGATCGGGCGTGACGATATTCTGCTGCGTGATCTGATATCCGCCCAGCGTCACATAGATGCCGCGCCCGCCCTGATAGCGGATGCCGCCTTCCCATTGCTGCCCGGTGGTGGGCACGAAAGGCTCGCCGTTCAGGCTGGACGAGGGGTCGCTCACCTGCGGCAGGAAGCTGGTGGCATAGCTGACATAGGGCGCCAGGCCCGACGGATGCAGATACACCGCGCCCGCGCGCCAGGTGAACTTGTCGTTCTTGTTGATGTAGCGGCGGTTGTTGACCGGGTTGAACGTATCGTCCTCCGCCCAGTCGTACCGCCCGCCCAACGTGACGCGCAGGTCGCCCCAGGAAATCTGGTCCTGCAGGTACACGCCCTTCTGCGAGCTGACCGTTTCGGTATAGATCTGCGGCGACAGGGCCGCCTCGAAGCCGGCGCTGCCGCGCGACACCGGGTTCAGGATGTCCAGCACCGGCAGCACCAGCGCGCCGTTCACCAGGTCGCGATAATGCTCCCATTCGGTGTGGAAGTAATCGAATCCGCCCAGCAGCACATGCTCGGCCGGCCCGGTGTTCACCCGCGCCTCCAGCTGCGTGTCGGTCGCCCAGCCGTCGGATTCGCCCACGCCCTGCACGGCGCGCCGGTTGATCGTCTGGTTGGGGATACAGCCGCGGATGTTCGCCGGGCAGGCCGTCAGCGTGTCGCCGGACAGCACCACCACGCGGTACAGCGTTTCCAGCCGTGTGTAGCGCGTGTTGTTGCGCAGCGCGAAGCGCCCGTCGCCGAAACGCTGCTCGAAGAAGCTGGCGGCGAGATACTGGTTGCGGTCGAACGTGTTCCAGCCCGGCTCGCCGATGTTCGCGTCCTGGTCGATATAGCCGCCGTTCGCCGATACCAGGGTGCCGATGCGCGGCAGGAACTGGAAGGTCGCGCCGCCCTCGTCGCGCTGGTGCTGGCCCAGCAGCGTCCATGTGGTGTTGTCGCTCGGGCGCCAGGTGATGCTGGGCGAGATATATTGCCGCCCGATCTTCACGTCATCGACCTGCGTCTCGCCATAGCGGGCGAGCGCCACCACGCGCGCGGCTAGCGTGTCGCTGAGCGGCCCGGTCACGTCCGCCGCGCCCTGATAGGTCCATTTTTCCAGGTCGGTGACGCCCCAGCCCTGCAGCAGCACCTCGCCATGCGGGGTGAAGCTGGGCCGCTTGGTCACGATGTTGACGATGCCGCCGGGGGCAGACTGGCCGTAAAGCGCGCCGGACGGGCCCTTCAGCACCTCGATCTGCTGAAGCGCGAACGTGTCGAAGCCGGGGCGCGTCCACTGCCCGCCGGTGGGCAGGCGAAGCCCGTCGACGAAATTGTTATTGGACGAAAACCCGCCCGCGCCAAAGCCGCGCACCGACACTTCGTCGACCCGGCTGTCGAGCCCGAACGCCTCCGCCTGCACGCCGGCGGTATAGCTCAGCGCATCGGCAATGGTCGGCGAGGCGCGCAGGTCGATCTCGTCGCGGCTGATGACGGAAATGGTTTGCGGCGATTCGATGATCGGCGTGTCGGTCTTGGTGGAGGAACTGGCGGTCGACTGGCCGGTCGCGGTGACGATGATGTCGCCACTCTGCACACCGGGCGTCGCCGCTTCCTCCGTCTCGCGCTGCTGCGCCGACCCGGGCGCCCCCTGCGCCACCGCCACCGCCGGCCAGATCGCCACGGACGCCAGAAGAACAACCGCACTCGATTTCATCGTCAAACCCCACCCTTTAGGCGCGGCCTTATTGCTAGCAGGTTGCAATAGCAAGCTCGTTCAGCAACCGTTCGGGTCCTTCCCGGCACAATCTTTCCCGCGCTCGGCAACGCCTCCCCGGCGAAGGCCGGGGCCCAGTTGGGAAAGCGCCAATGAAAGCCCTCAAGGCCAGCCTAAACAACCCTCCCCCGTCATGCCGGGCTCGTCCCGGCATCCAGGGTGCCACAAACCCCAAACCGTCGGATCCGCGGAACACTGGATCCCGGCACAAGGCCGGGATGACACAGCGCGTGAGCCACCGCAAAACGTCCACGAACCGCTTAGCCGCCCTCCCCCGTCATGCCGGGCCTGCCCCGGCATCCAAGGCGCCGCATACGACAGCCCGGTGAGTGCGCCCCAACCCGGCGCGCCCCAGGGCCTGCCCTAAACCAACCTTCCCCCGTCATGCCGGGCTCGTCCCGGCATCCAGCGCGCTGCAAACCCCAAACCGTCGGATCCGCGGAACACCGGCCCCGCCACGAGGCCGGATGACTCAGCTCGTGAGCCACCGCTCAGCCACCCTCAACCGCCACCCCTCACGCCGCGCGCGCCGCGCGCTCGCTCACCATCGCCGGCAAGCGCTGCGCCACGATCGCCTCCGCCTCGGCCACCATCCGTTCGATCAGCGCCGCGACGGTGGGAATGTCGTGGATCAGCCCCTGCGCCATCGACGCCCAGTAAATGCCCGCGTCCAGATCGCCCTGTTCGATCACGATCTGCCCCTTGGCGCCCGCCACCAGATGCTGGATGTCGGCAAAGGTCGATTCCGGCTGCGCGGAGATCCGCACCACTTCGTCCGACACGGCGCTTTTGCCCACGCGCGCGGTGTTGTGGAACTTGCGAAAGATCAGGTTGGTGCCGCGCTCGTCATTGTCGACATAGGCCTGTTTCACGCGCGGGTGGATCGGCGCTTCTTCCGTCGCGCAGAAGCGGGTGCCCATGTTCACGCCGTCCGCGCCCAGCGCCAGCGCGGCGACCATGCCCCGGCCGTCGGCGATGCCGCCGCTGGCGATCAGCGGGATCTTCACCTCGTCGGCCGCGGCGGGGATCAGGATCAGGCCCGGGATGTCGTCCTCGCCCGGATGGCCGGCGCATTCGAAACCGTCGATCGAGATCGCGTCCACGCCCTTGCGCTCGGCCGACAGCGCGTGGCGCACGGAGGTGCATTTGTGCAGGATGCGGATGCCGTGCGCGCGAAACATCTCCCACAATTCGGCGACGGCGGGCGTGCCGGCGGTTTCCACCGCCTCGATCCCGGCATCGATGATCGCCTGGGCATAGGCCTTGTAGTCCGGCGCGTTGATCGTCGGAAACACCGTCATGTTCACGCCGAACGGCTTGGACGTCATCGCGCGGCAGCGTTCGATCTCCTCGCTGAGCGCCGCCGGCGTCGGCTGGGTCAGCCCGGTCAGGATGCCGAACCCGCCCGCGTTGGAGACGGCGGCGGCGAGCGGCGCGCGGCCCACCTGCTGCATCCCGCCCTGCACGATTGGATGCTCGATGCCGAGCATGTCGGTGATCCGCGTCTTGAAAGCCATGGCCATCCTCTCCTGCGCGCGCCCTCCACCGGGGCCGTCCTGCCGATTGAAAGGCGTCGCAGGCTCCGGCCCCGCAGGCAAGACAGGTTCGCCTTGCCGCCGCCCAACCTCACCTCCTTCGCATCGAGAGCATAAGGGGCAGCCGAAGATCGCCGGCGCGCAAGGCAAAAGCGCCCGCCGCGCGACCGGGCGGTCCGCTCGCGCGACGCAGGCGCGCCCGGCGCAATCCGGTCGCCCCCGTCGCGGCGCGGTCCGGCTGCGCCAGCCCGTCCGCTACAACGGCGCCATCGAATAAGCCGCCACCTGCCCGCCGTTGAACAAGGGGAATGACGCGATGAAAACGCTGCTCGCCGCCGCCGCCATGCTTCTGCCGCCCGCCGCCGCCCTGCTCGCCGGCGCCCCCACCAGCGCCGCCGCGCAGGCCGTGGTGATGCCCGCCGCCTCGCCGAATGTCCTGCGCGCCGGCACGCCCGTCGCGCTGCGGCTGATCGAAGGGCTCACCACGCGGGAAAAGAACGCGCGCATCAACGATCGCGTCCGGCTGGAGGTGGCGGAGGCCGTCGCCGTCAACGGCGCGGTGATCATCCCCGTCGGCAGCCCGGCAATCGGCGAGCTGACCGACGTGCGCAACAAGGGCATGTGGGGCAAGTCGGGCCGCATCGTCGGCCGCGTACTCAGCGTCAACGCCAACGGCCGCACCATCCGCCTGTCGGGCACGTTCGACAGCAAGGGCGGGTCGGGCACCGCCGGCGCGGTGGCCGTCTCCGCCGTGGTCTTCGCGCCCGCCGGCTTCTTCATGACCGGCAAGAGCGCGGACATGCCCGCCGGCACCATGCTGCGCGGCTTCATCGAGGAAGACGTGCCCTTCGCCCTGACCTACGCCGCCCCAATCACCGCCCCAGTCGCCGCGCCCGTCGCCGCCCCGATGCTGGTGTCCCGCTAGCGCTGCGGCGCCTGCAACCGATCCGTTCGTCCGGGCCTGTCGAACTGCGCTGGCAACGACTCTCCTGCGCAGGTCAGGACGAACGGACCGTCACCCTCCGCCCGCCGCCCCCGCTGGCGCCCGCCGCGCGTGGCCGCTATATCCGCCGCTCACCTGCACAGGAGCCACGCCCGTGAACAAGCCGATGATCAGCGCCACCCGCCCTGCTCCTCGCTTCTGTTCCGGTGCCCATGTCCAGCTTTCTCACCTTTTCGGATCTCGCCGCCGCCGCGCCTGACGGGCGCGCGCTCTTTCACGGCCTCACCCTGTCGGTCGGGGCCGAGCGCATCGGCCTGGTCGGGCGCAACGGTTGCGGCAAATCGACCCTGCTCAGCATCGCGTCGGGCGAGGCGGCGCCGCGCGCCGGCACCATGCATCGCGCCGGCACCTGCGCCATGCTCGTCCAGCACTGGCCCGGCGAGCAGAGGCTGGCCGAGGCGCTGGGCGTCGCCGCGCCGCTCGCGGTGCTGCGGCGGATCGAGGCGGGGGCGGGCAGCGCGGCGGATTTCGACGCCGCCGACTGGCCGCTCGCCGCCGCCATTGACGCCGCGCTCGCCGATGTCGGGCTGGCCGGGATCGATCTCGACCGCCGCATCGCCACCCTGTCGGGCGGGGAGCGCACGCGCATCGGCATCGCGCGGCTGGCGATCGCCCGCCCGGATCTCCTGCTGCTCGATGAGCCGACCAACAATCTCGACGCCGCCGGCCGTGCCGCGATCGCGCGCCTCGTCGCCGGCTGGCGCGGCGGCGTGCTGGTCGCCAGCCATGACCGGCAGTTGCTGGAGGGCATGGACCGGATCGTCGAGCTGAGCCCGGTCGGCATCCGCATCGTCACCGGCGGCTGGTCCGCCTTTGCCGCGATCCGCGCGGCGGAGCTCGCCCGCGCCGCTGCGGAGCGGGATCGCAGCGAGGCGGCGCTTCACGCCACGCGCCAGGCCGCGCAGGCCGCGCGCGAGGCCAGGGATCGCCGCGACAAGGCCGGCCGCGCCTTTGCCGCAAAGGGGTCGGAGCCGAAGATCCTGCTCGGCGCGCGTGCCGAGCGTGCGCAGAACAGCGCCGGCGAGGGGCGCCGGCTGGCGGCGCGGCAGATCGACGAGGCCATGCGCCAGCGCGACGCCGCCCGCGCGCAGGTGGAGGTGCTGACCCCGCTCACCATCGATCTGCCGCCCAGCGGGCTGCCGTCCCAGGCGGAGGTGCTGGCGCTCACCGATGCGACGGTCGATCTCGGCGGCCGCCGCTTCGGCTCCTGGACGCTGGCGATCCACGGGCCGGAGCGGGTGGCCGTCGCCGGGCCGAACGGCGCGGGCAAATCCACCCTGCTGCGGCTCGCCGCCGGATCGCTCGCCCCCGCCGGCGGCAGCGTGCGGCGGCGCGGCGAGCGGATCGCCCTGCTCGACCAGCATGTCGCCTTGTTGGCCGATGACGACACGATCCTCGCCAACATGCGCCGGCTCCACCCCGGTCTGGACGCGGAGGAAGCGCACGCCGCCTGTGCCCGCTTCGCCTTTCGCGGGCGCGATGCGCAGCGGCTGGTCGGCACGTTATCCGGCGGGGAGCGGCTGCGCGCCGGGCTCGCGGCGGCGCTGTCCGGCGTGCGGCCACCATGGCTGCTGATGCTGGACGAGCCGAGCAATCACCTCGACCTCGCCGCCATGGAGGTGCTGGAACAGGCCCTTCGCGCCTTTGACGGCGCGCTGCTCGTCGTCAGCCACGACCCCGCGTTTCTCGGCGCGATCGGCATCCAACGCACCGTGGATCTCGCCGCCATGCCCCGCGCGTCGGCCGGGTGACGCGCGCGCCGGCCCGCCCGGCCCGCCCGGCCAGCCCGATCACCAGATGCGCACGCGCTGCTCCGGCGCCAGGTACAGCGGCGCCTTCTCGTCCGGCGTGAACGCAGGATACCAGGGGTCCAGGTTGCGCACGATCCCGGCGCGCTGCTGCGAGGGCGAATGCGGGTCGGTCAGCAGCCGCTGGCGCAGGTTCGCCTCGCGGTAATTGCGCCGCCACACCTGCGCCCAGCCGAGGTAGAAGCGCTGGTCGGCGGTGAAGCCATCGATCACCGGCGCCGCCTTGCCGTTCAGCGAGGCCATATAGGCATCATGCGCCACGGTCAGCCCGGCCAGATCGGCGACATTCTCGCCCAGCGTCAGCGCGCCCTTCACCTTCATGCCCGGCAGCGGCTCATAAGCGTCATATTGCGCCACCAGCGCATCCGTCCGCTTCTTGAACGCGGCCACATCGGCCGGCGTCCACCAGTCGGTCAGCCGCCCTTCGGCATTATATTTCGCGCCCTGGTCGTCGAAATGATGGCTCAGCTCATGGCCGATCACCGCGCCGATCCCGCCGTAATTCACCGCCGCATCGGCATTGGGGTCGAAGAACGGCGGCTGCAGGATGGCGGCCGGGAAGACGATCTCGACCATGCCGAAATTGGCATAAGCGTTCACCGTCATCGGCGTCATGCCCCATTCCCAGCGCTGCAGCGGCTTGCCGAGATGGCCGACGTTCCACTCATGCGCCCAGTTCGCCGCGCGCACCTTGTTGCCGAAGGCGTCGCCGGACACGATCTGGAGGTTGGCATAGTCGCGCCAGCGGTCCGGGTAGCCGATCTTGGGGGTAAAGGCGGCGAGCTTCGCATGCGCCTTCACCTTGGTCTCGGGCGCCATCCAGTCGAGCTGGTCGATCCGCCGGTCCATCGCCGCGATCACGTTGCGGACCAGCGCGTCCGCCCCCGCCTTGGCCTCGGGCGGGAAATAGCGCGCGACATAGACCTGGCTCACCTCGTCCGACAGCGCCTCGCTGGTGAAGTCCACCGCGCGCTTCCAGCGCAGCTCCTGCTCGGGCGTGCCGGACAGAACGGTGCCCTCGAACGCGAACACCGCCTGGTCGATCGCGGCCGGCAGCACATCGGCATAGCCTTCCAGGCTGCGCACGATCAGCTGGTCGCGCAGCACCCCGATCGGCGCGGCGGCGATCAGCCGCGCCTCGCCCGCGATGGCGGTCGGCTGCGCCACCAGCAGTTCGCTCACCGGCGCGCCGATCCCGGCGAGATAGGCGGCATAGTCCAGCCCCGGCGCCATGCGCGCCAGTTCCGCCACCGTCATCTTGTTATAGGTCTTGTCGCGGTTGCGGCTGTCGATCCGCGTCCAGTGCGCCTTGGCGATGCCGGTCTCGAGATCAAGGATCGCCTTCGCCCGCGCGGCGGCATTGGCCTCGCCCGCCAGCGTCAGCATCCGCGTCAGATGCGTCAGGTAAGCGGCGAGCGTCTCGGCCAGCTTGGCGTCGGTCGACAGGTAATAATCGCGGTCCGGCATCCCCAGCCCGCCCTGGCCGATCCGCACGACATACGTTTCCGGCGACTTGTCGTCCTGCCCGACATAGCTGCGCAGCGGGATCGCAATCCCCATCCGGTCCGCCTCGGCCAGCAGCGCGGCATAGCCCGCCTTGCCGTTCAGCGCCTTGATCCTGCCCAGCCACGGTTGGATCGGCGCCAGCCCCTTGGCGTCGATCGCCGCCTGGTCGAGATAGGTGGCATAAGCCGTGCCGATCTTGGAATCGCCCTTCGTCCGCGCCTCGTCCAGCAAGCCGCGCGTCCGCTCGGTCGACAGATCCTCCAGCAGGGTGAACATGCCATAGTTGGACTTGTCCGCCGGGATCGGCGTGGTCGCCGCCCAGGTGCCATTGGCATGGCCGTAGAAATCGGTCCCCGGCGCGATCGACCGGTCCATCCCCGCCACGTCAAAGCCAAAGGTGCCGATCTTCGGCGCATCCGCCTTCGGCTGCGCAGCCACCGCGCCCGCCACGGGCCGCTCGACATTGGCGCAGGCCGCTACCAGCGAGACGGAGGCGAGCAAGGCGCCGTTACGAAACAGGGTCAGCATGGAAATTCCCAATTCTTTTCGGACGTTCGCCCACCGGTGTAGCGCGAAGCACACGCCAAGGCCAACATGGTAACATTCTTTACGACCCGCCCGGGCGCACGCGGGATCGCGCGATGATAACCACCTTCGGCGAAGGTCGGGGCCGGGTCACGGAACAAGAGACAGCAGGCGCAACGGCGATCACCACCGCGTCCCCAACTGGAAACCGTCCTCGGCCAGGGCACGACATCAATCACAAACCCCGCCCCGGCGAAGGCCGGCGCCCAGTTACGGAACGAGAAGTGGCAGGCACGGCGGCTATTACGACCGCCTTCCCAACTGGGCCCCGGCCTCCGCCGGGGCACAACACCTGGCAAGGGACCACCCCCCTCCGCTCGCCCCAGAAAACCACGTCATCCCGGCCCCGCGCCGGGATCCAAGGTTCCGCAAACGCAACGCCGGAAAGTCCGCGCGCCCCCTGACTGCCGGAACAAGCCCGGCATCACGGCGCGATCGTGCGAGAGCGCAGATCACCAACCCGCAGACCGTTCCCCGGCGAAGGCCGGGGTCCAGTCACGGAACACGAGACAGCAGGCGCAACGGCCATCACTACCGCCTTCCCAACTAGGCCCCGGCCTCCGCCGGGGCACAACAGCTGACAAGGGACCGCCCCCCTCCGCTCGCCCCAGAAAACCACGTCATCCCGGCCCCGCGCCGGGATCCAAGGTTCCGCAAACGCAACGCCGGAGAGTCCGCGCCCCCCTGACTGTCGGAACAAGCCCGGCATGACGGCGCGATCGTGCGAGAGCCAGATCACCAACCCGCAGACCGTTCCCCGGCGAAGGCCGGGGTCCAGTTACGGAACACGAGACAGCAGGCGCAGCGGCCATCACCGCCACCTTCCCAACTGGACCCCGGCCTCCGCCGGGGAAAGACGCCGGAAGGTCCGCGCCCCCCTGGCTCCCAAAACATCCCGGCATGACGGCACGATCGCGCAAAGGAACGGATCAACGCCCCCCCCAAACCCACCCCGGCGAAGGCCGGGGCCCAGTTACGGAACAAGAGGCGGCAGGCGCAGCGGCTATTACGACCGCCTCCCCATCCGCCCCCCGCCTCCGCCAAGGCACAGCAAGGGACACCCCCCGCCCGCCCCGTCATCAGGCGTTGTTGATCACCACCGCGCGGGTGTTGAGATACGCGTCCAGCGCCTCCGGCCCGCCCTCGGTGCCATAGCCCGAATCCTTGATCCCGCCGAACGGCAGCTCCGCGGTGCCCGCTGCGGGCGTGTTGACCCACAACATGCCCACTTCCACCCGCCGCGCGAGCAGGTCCGCATTCGCCAGCGAGCGGGTGAAGGCATAGCCGGCGAGGCCGTAGGACAGGCGGTTCGCCTCCGCGATCGCCTCGTTCAGATCGTCATAGCCGCGAATTCCCGCGACCGGGCCGAACGGCTCCTCGTTGAACAGCTTCGCCTCCAGCGGCACGTCGGCGAGCACGGTCGGCGCCCAGTAGTTGCCGGCATCGCCGATGCGCGCGCCGCCCGTCAGTACGGTGGCGCCCTTCGCCACGGCATCCTCCTGGAATTCGGCCATGGCGGCGAGCCGGCGCGGGTTGGCGAGCGGGCCCATTTCGGTGCCTTCCTCCAGCCCGTTGCCCACCTTGATCCCCTTGGCCAGCGCCGCCATCGCCTCGGCGAAGTCGCGCTTCACGCTGTTGTGGACCAGGAAGCGCGTGGGCGAGATGCACACCTGCCCGGCGTTGCGGAACTTGGCGCGGCCGACGCTCTTCACCGCGAGGTCGAGGTCCGCATCCTCGCAGATGATGACTGGCGCATGGCCGCCCAGCTCCATCGACACGCGCTTCATCTGCTTGCCGGCGAGCCCGGCGAGCAGCTTGCCGACCGGCGTCGATCCGGTGAAGGTGATCTTGCGGATGATCGGGCTGGCGATCAGATATTCCGAAATCTGCGCCGGCTCGCCGAAGACGAGGCCAAGCACGCCTTCCGGCAGGCCGGCATCCTGGAATGCGCGGATCAGCGCGGCGGGGCTGGCGGGGGTTTCCTCCGGCGCCTTGACGATCATGGAGCAGCCGGCGGCAAGGCCCGCGCCGATCTTGCGCACGATCTGGTTGATCGGGAAGTTCCACGGCGTGAAGGCGGCGACCGGGCCTACCGGGTCCTTCACCACCATCTGCCGGATCGACAGGTTCGTGCGGTGCGGGACGATCCGGCCGTACACGCGAAAGCCTTCCTCCGCGAACCATTCGATGATGTCCGCGGCGGCCATCGCCTCGCCCTTGGCTTCCACCAGCGGCTTGCCCTGTTCCTGCGTCAGCAGCGCGGCAATGTCGCCCGCACGCTCGCGCATCAGGGCGGCGGCCTTGCGCATGATCGTGCTGCGCGCGGCGGGGGTATAATCGCGCCACACCTCGAAGCCGTGCTGCGCCGCCGCCAGCGCCGCGTCGAGATCGGCGATGCCGGCATGGGCGACCCGGCCGATCTCCGCCCCGGTCGCCGGGTTCTGCACGGCAAGCGAGCGGCCGTCGGCCGCGTCCTGCCAGCGGCCCTGGATGAATAGCTGCGTATCGGGGTAGGTCATGCTTTCTCCATGGGAAGGCGAGCCGGTGGGCGGCGCGTCGTCGCGCCCCAGATAGCGACCACGCCCGCCGGAATGTACCCCCCTTCCCCCCGCAAGCGCGGTTGCGCCACGCCCCGGCGCGCGACAAGATGCCCCGCAACGGCAGCGGCGCCCGCGAAGGCAGCCCGCGCCGCGCGCGAGGGGATGACGCCATGACCGAAGAGATTCTCGAACCCGATCTGCCGATCATCGATCCGCATCATCACCTGTGGGATTTCACCCCGGCGCTGCCGCGCATGCCGGAAATCGCCCATCCCTTCGGCCGCATCACGCGTCAGAGCCCGCGCTATCTGTTCGACGAGCTGCTCGCCGACTGCCGCGGCGCGGGCCACAATGTGGTCGGCACCGTCTTTCTCCAGTGCGGCGCCTTTTACCGCGCCGATGGCCCGGCCGAGCTGAAGCCGGTGGGCGAGGTGGAATTCGTGAACGGCGTCGCGGCGCAATCCGCCAGCGGCGTCTATGGACCGTTCCGCGCCTGCGCCGGGATCGTCGGCCAGGCGGATCTCACCCTGGGCGAAGGCGTCGGCGCGGTGCTCGATGCGGAGATCGCCGCCGGCAACGGGCGCTTTCGCGGCATCCGCCACATCGGCGCGCATGATCCCGATCCGGAGGTGCTGGGCCCGCTCGGCCACGCCCCGGCGAACCTTTATGCCGATCCGCGCTTTCGCCAGGGCTTCGCCGAACTTGGGCCTCGCGGCCTCACCTTCGATGCCTGGGTGGTGGAGCCGCAGATCGGCGAGGTCACCGCGCTCGCCCGCGCCTTCCCCGATCAGCCGATCGTGCTCGATCACGTCGGCACGCCGCTGGGCCTGGGCAGCTACGCCGGCCGCCACGACGATCGCTTCGCCGCGTGGCGGGCGGCGATCGGGGATCTCGCCACCTGCCCCAATGTCACGGTGAAGCTGGGCGGCCTCGCCATGCCCTTCTGCGCGCTGGGGGAGCTTGGACCCGATCATCGCACCACCGCCGCCCGCCTTGCGGACCTCTTCCGCCCCTATGTCGAAACCTGCATCGCCGCCTTCGGCCCGGCGCGCGCGATGTTCGAAAGCAACTTTCCGGTGGATCGCTGGGGCGCCGATTACGCCACCTTGTGGAACGCCTTCAAACTGGTCGCCAGGGGCGCCAGCGCGGACGAGAAGCGCGACCTCTTCGCCGGCGCCGCCGCGCGCTTCTACAAGGTGGAGCATCTCCTCGCCTGACGCCGGCGTCGCAACCAGTGCATCAGCCCCGTCACGAACAGCACCGCCGGCATCAGCCCCATCAGCAGCGCCAGCACGCGCGTCGCCATGCCGCCCACCGTGCCGTCATGCAGCGCGCGTACCCACAGATTGACCTGCGCGCCCACCCCGCCGCGCCGCGCGTCATGCACGCCCAGCACCCGGCCCGTCACCTGATCGAGATACACATAGCTTGCCGGGAAGCGCGCATGTGGATCGCCGGGCACCTGATAGCGCGCGCGGATCGGCGCGCTGCCGCCGATCGGCATGTCGACGAACACCAGTCGCCCATCCGGCAGCGCGCGCTGCGCCGCGTCCAGCGCCTGCACGATCGAAACCGGCCGCGCGCCCGCCGGCACCTCCGCCGATGCCGGCACCGCAGGCTTGCCCGGTGCGAGCAGCGCCTGCATCACGTTCGGCAGCGCCAGCAGCACGCCCGTCACCACCAGCACGACAAGCAGCAGCGCGCTCCCCACGCCGCTCAACTTGTGCAGGTCGCGCAAGCGGCGGATCGGCGCGGCATCGCGCTTGAACGCCAGCGCCTTGCGCCAGCTGCCACGCGGCCACCAGGCGACCACGCCCGACACCAGCAGCACCAGCATGACGACGCCCGACCAGCCGACGATCTGAAGCCCAGCCTCGCCCGCCAGCAGCTCCATATGCAGCTGGTAGATCCAGCTCATCAGATAGCCGCCCCACCGCTCGACGCGCACGATGCGCCCGCCGTCGGGCGAAAACCACACCATCAGCCGCTCGGCATGGTGCCCCGGCATGGCGGCGGGATAATAACGCGCCGGGATCGCGCCGCCCCCGCCGGTCACCTCGAACGTCCATTTCCCGCCCGGGTGACGAAAGCGCGCGCTGCCAGTTGCAAAGGCACGATCCAGCCGCTCCCCCAACCCCTCTGCGGCCCAACCCCGGCGAAGGCCGGGGCCCAGTTGGGAGACCTCGCTGGCGGACGCGACGCCAGTTCCCACCGCTATCCCACCTGGACCCCGGCCTTCGCCGGGGAGACGCGTCAAGCCGGCCACGTCACGCGCCGGCACCCCGCCGCGCAAAGCACGCACCCCCGCCCCCTCCTTAACACCACCCCGGCGAAGGCCGGGGCCCAGTCGCGAGACCTCGCTGGCACGCGCCACGGCAGTTCCCACCGCTATCCCATCTGGACCCCGGCCTCCGCCGGCGAGGCGAGGCAAGCCGGCCACGTCACGCTCCAACAACCCGCCACGCAGAGCCCGCAACCCCGCCCCCTCCTCAACGCCACCCCGGCGAGGGCCGGGGCCCAGTTGGGAGACCTCGCTGGCAGGCGCCGCGGCAATTCCCACCGCCTTCCCATCTGCACCCCCGCCACCGCCGGAAAGGCGAGGCAAGCCGGCCACGTCACGCGCCGGCACCCCGCCGCGCAAAGCGCGCGCCCCCGCCCCCACCACCGGATGAAGCGCCGCATCGATCGCGGTGTAGAACACCAGCGCCGAGCCGGTCGCGCCGATCACCGCGAACAGCAGCCCCAGCGTCAGCCCCAGCCACAGATGCACCCGCCGCACCGCCAGCCGCATCCGTGATCCCGCCGGGCGTGGCGCCACGTCCGGCGCCTCCGCCCCGGAAAGAAGCGTTGCCACCGCCCTCAAAACCGCGCCGCCAGCGACAGCTCGAACGATCGCGGCGCGCCGATATAGATGTTGGTCGCCGGATAGCCCGAATATTCGCCGTAAAAGGCATCGGTCAGGTTGCGCCCGCGCAGCGCAAGCGTCGCGTTCGCCGTGACCGGCATCGAGATGCTGGCGTCCAGCACCTCATGCCCCGCCACGCGGATGCTGTTCGCCGTGTCGGTGTAAAAGGCCCCGGCATGGCGCAGGAACCCGCCCAGCGTCACCTTGCCGGCGATGGTGTAAAGCGCGGACGCAGTCAGCGTCGTTTCCGGCACGTTGATCGGGCGATTGCCGGCGCGGTCGATGCGCACGCCGCCGATCAGCTCCGACAATTCGTCATATTGCGCATCGGTGTAGGAAAACCCGGCCGACAGGCGCAGCGCCTTTACCGGATTGACCACGGCGGACAGTTCCACGCCTTGCGAGGATTGCCGCCCGCCCTGCACCGTCAGCGACGGGTTGGCGGGATCGCGCGTCAATATGTCGCGCTGCTCGATGCGATAGGCCGCGCCCGTCACGCTGGCGCGCCCGCCCCAGCCGCTCGCCTTGAACCCCGCCTCATAGGCCCGACCCTTGGTCAGCCGAAAGCGGCTGTTGGCGACCGAGGCGAGCAGGATCGAGGATACCGGCGACACCGCGGTGGTATATTGCGCGTAAAGCGTCAGGCCGGGGGCCGCGTCCCAGCTCGTTCCCGCGCGCCACGATAGCGGGTCGAATGTCGGGCTGTTGCGATCGACGGAGCCCGTCACGTTCTGGATCGTCTCGCGGGTCAACGCGATGTGATCCCAGCGCACGCCCCCCACCAGCAGCCATTTGGGCGTCAGGTTCAGCGCATCCTCGGCGAACACCGATGTCTGGCGCAGCCGGGAGTCGAACGTCACATTGCCGCTGGTGAAGATCGCCGTGCCGGTCGGCAGCAGCACCACCGCCGGATCACGCACGTCCACCGCTGGCAGCACCGATGTTGGCGCCTGTTGGCGCAGGCTGACGAAATCGGTCTGGTTATGCTCCACGCCAATCGTGAAGCGGTTGCGCATCCCCGCGATCACGCCGTTGTTCGTCGCCGCCCCGCGCGCATTCCAGAATTGGTGATCGTGGCGGAAATCCTGATAGCTTTGCCGAAAGCTGCCGTGGGGAAAGGTCGCGTCCGGCGCGACGAAGCTCTGGCTGTCGGCCAGCAGGAAGGCGCGGTCCGCGGTATAGGCGGTCAGGTCCAGCGCCAGCGACCAGCCGCCGCCCGCCGCCCAGTCCAGCCGCGACCGGATCGTCGTCTCGTCCGCGCTCGAATAGGCGCCCTGCGGATTATAGTTGCGCCGCCGCAGCGCGCGATCGGCCACCAGCCCCGCCTCGCTCGTGACCGCATCGCTCGGGTCCAGCGCATATTGGCCGGGGATCAGCGGCAGGCCCTGATAGGTCGCGTCATAGCTATCCTCGAAATGGTCCACCGCGATCAGCAGCGAGACGCGATCGCTCGGCCGCCACAGCGCGCTCGCCGTCAGCCCGGCGGAAAACGTGTCGTTATTCTCCACGTCATACAGGCTGTCGGATCGCTGGTAGCTCGCGTCCGCGCGCACCGCGAGCGTGTCGGAAACCGGCAGGTTGACGCCGCCCGCCGCCGTCACTGTGTCGAAGCTGCCGATCGACAGCAATGTATCCAGCCGCCGCTCGCCCAGCACCGGCTTGCGCGTCACCTTGTTGATCACGCCCGCCAGCGCGCCCTCGCCGTACAGCACGGACGCCGGGCCCTTCAGCACCTCCACCCGCTCGTAATGCCAGTTGTTGCTGTCCCGCTGCACCACCGTGGAGGTGGAGACGCGCACCCCGTCCTGCAGGATCGACACGGTGTTGCCGGCAAAGCCGCGCAGGGAAACGACCGCCGGATTGCCCGGCACGTTGCCCGAGATCGCGCCCACCACCTGGTTGAACGTCTCGCGCGCGGTGCGCAGGCCCTGCACCTGAAGATCGTCCTGCGTCAGCACCTCGACGCTGGCCGGGGTTTCGCGAACGGTCAGCCCCAGCCGGCTCGCCGCCTGCGGCCGCTCCTCCAGCCGCAACGGATCGCGCTGCCCGGTGACGATGATGGCGGGATCGGCCTGCTCCCCCTCCACCGGCGTCGCGGCAAGGGAAACGGCGGGCAGCAGGCATGACGCCGCCGCGCCGGCCAGCAGATGAAAACGGAACATGGATACTACCTCTGACCGGCCCGCCGCGTCAGGCGCCCGCGAGCCGCAGTTCATGGACGCGCCACAAGGCACGCGAACGATGAAAGTCCGATCCAGATCGCGCGAAACACCGCCCCGCGAGCGCCCTTAACCGGCCCGTCGATCACCCCGCACAATCGTCATCCCGGCCTTGCGCCGGGATCCAAGGCTCCGCAATCGCAACGACGCGTGATTGCGCGGCACCCTGAAAGCCAAAACAAATCGGCATAACGAAATACAAAGGCGTCGCGGCGGCCGACCCTCGACCAGCCGAACCAGACTTCCAAAATCAAAGGAAAGCCGGCGGCCCCCGCAACGGCGGCCTCAGATGAACCGACCGCACCACCGTCGGCACCACCACCGGCGCCATGCCGATGGCCAGCACAAAGGCGATCAGCGCGGCAAGCTGGATCGGGTCGATCGCGCCCAGCGCGGCGGCGGACAGGCCGGCGAAGGCGCAGGGCATTTCCACCTGCCCATGCTGGCCCGAGCCGTCATGCTGCCCCGGCGCCTCATGATCCGCCATCGCCTGGTGATGCCCGGCCATCGCGCCATGCATCACCGCGCCGGCGGCGGGCGACGCCGCTTGCGGCACCACGCCCGGGCAGACGATCACGGACAGCTGCCCGCCACTGGCATCGATCATGTAACCGGTCGGCACCAGCAGCTTCAGCAGCAGCGCCGCACCCAGGATCAGCAGGGCAAGATGGCGTTGCGCCAGAAGGTGCCGGATGGCGTCCACGACCCCGCGGTATCGCCAACGAGCCACCCTGTCACTTGGACATTCTGTCCCTGGGGCATTCTGTCACCGGAACAATCTTTCACCGGGACAATCCGCCCCACCGTGTCAGCAGCCGAGCTGATCCGCCAGTTCGGTCAGGCTCCCTGCCGACCATTCCCAGTCCTGCGCCAGCTTCGCGTCGGGCGCTGGCCGGCCGCCATATTCCTTCGGCCGCGCGATGAACGCGGTCTTCAGCCCGCAGCGGCGCGCCGCCGCCAGGTCGCTGTGATGCGCCGCGACGAGGCACAGTTCGTCGGGCGCGAGGCCCAGAGTTTCCGCGGTGCCCAGATAGGCGCGTGGATCAGGCTTGTACGCGCGCGTCACTTCCGCCCCCATGATCGCGTCCCAGGGCAGCCCGCCGCGCCGCGCCATTTCCAGCATCAGCGCGATATTGCCGTTGGACAGCGTCACGATCGGGAAGCGCCGCTTCAGCCGCGTCAGCCCCTCGATCGAATCCGGCCAGGGCTTGAGCCGCCGCCACGCGAAGGTCCAGTCCTGCAGCAGCGCGGGGTCGAGCGTCGCCGGATCGATGCCTTTGTCGCGCAGCGTCTCGTCCAGCATTTCGCGGTGAAGCACGTCCAGGATCGTGAAGTCGCGGCCCGATTTGGCATAAGCCGCCATGCCGCTCAGATACTTTTTGCGCCAATCGTCGGTGAACTGGCCGGCGTCGATGTGCTGCTGGCCGATCTTCGCCAGAAACAGGCCGCTTTCCGCCGATATGCTGCTGCGCCAGTCCACCACCGTTCCGAACACATCGAATGCCAGCACCGTCGGTTTTCGGGTTTCGGTCATGCATCCTCCCGCCGCTTTTCGCCGAGTGCTAGTGCGCGTGCCCCCCGTGGACAAGCCGCGCCATTCCCGCCACTCCTGTCCTTGTTGCGATACAGACGGGTGCGGACATGGCGTTCACGGCAAGGATCCTTTTGCTCGGATCGGGCGAGCTCGGGCGCGAATTCGTGGTTTCCGCCAAGAGGTTAGGCTGCCACGTCACCGCCTGTGACAGCTATGACAATGCTCCTGCGATGCAGCTTGCCGACGCGCGCGAGGTCTTCTCGATGCTCGATCCCGACCTGCTGCGCGCCGCCGTCGAAAAGCACCGCCCCGACTTCGTCGTCCCCGAGGTGGAGGCGATCCGCACCGAAGTGCTCGCCGAACTCGAAGCCGCCGGCACCACCATCGTCCCCTCCGCCCGCGCCACGGTGGTGACCATGAACCGCGACGGCATCCGCGAGGTCGCGGCGGTCGAGCTTGGCCTGCGCACGTCGCGCTACCTTTATGCCGAAACGCTGGAGCAAGTGCGCGAAGGCGCGGCGCACACCGGCCTTCCTTGCGTGATCAAGCCCGTCATGTCCTCCTCCGGCAAGGGCCAGAGCACGGTGCGTGCCGAGGCCGATCTGGAGCCGGCATGGGATTATGCCGTCGCCAACATGCGCGGCGACCGGGCGCGCGTGATCGTCGAGGAATTCGTTGATTTCGATTACGAAATCACGCTTCTGACGGTGCGAACGCGCGAGGGCGTCCTGTTCTGCCCGCCGATCGGCCACCGGCAGGAACGCGGCGATTATCAGGAAAGCTGGCAGCCCGCCGCCATGTCCGCCACGGCGATCGCGGCGGCGCAGGACATGGCGCGCAAGGTGGTGGACGATCTGGGCGGCTATGGCCTGTTCGGGGTCGAATTCTTCGTCAAGGATGACGCGGTGATCTTCTCCGAACTGTCGCCGCGCCCGCACGATACCGGCATGGTGACGCTGATCTCGCAGGATCTGACCGAGTTCGACCTTCACACCCGCGCGATCCTCGGCCTGCCGATCCCGGCGATCACCAGCCATGGCCCGTCCGCCTCCGCGGTGATCCTGGCCGATCGCGCGTCCGATACCGTCGGCTATGAAGGCCTCGCCGACGCGCTGGCGACGCCCGGCGGCACGGTGGAGGTGCGGATCTTCGCCAAGCCGACCACCCGGCCTTATCGCCGCATGGGCGTGGCGCTGGCGCTGGCCGAGAGCACGGATGCCGCGCGGCGCGTTGCCGCTGAGGCGGCCGCCAGGGTGCGCCTGCGCTACGACCCGGCCTGACATTCGACTGCTGATTTTCTGGGGGGAGAAGAACGATGCGTCCAAGCCGAATTGTTGCCACCGCGCTGATCGCCGCCATGGTGGCCCCTTCCGCGATCGCCGCGCCTGCTGACGACGCCGCCAAGGCGCGGCTGAAGGCGGACGCCATCGTCGGGGTCGAGCGTCAGGCGAAGCTGGTGCAGGAGATGGTGGATTCGGTCTACAGCTTCGCCGAGCCGGGCTTTCAGGAATTCCAGACCATGGAATATCTGACCGGCATTCTCGCGAAGAACGGCTTCCGGATCGAAAAGGGCGTCGCCGGCATCCCCACCGCCTGGACGGCGACATGGGGCAGCGGCGGCCCGCTGATCGCGCTTGGCAGCGACGTGGACGGACTGCTCGGGCTCAGCCAGATCCCCGGCTCCCCGGCACTGAAGCCACAGGTGGAAGGCGCGCCGGGCCATGGCGAGGGCCATAATTCGGGTATGCCGCTGGTGATCGCCGCCGCGATCTCCGCCAAGCAGGTGATGGAGAAGAACCGGATCCCCGGCCGCCTGATGCTGTGGCCCGGCATCGCGGAGGAGCTGCTCGGCTCCAAGGCCTATTATGTTCGCGCGGGCCTGTTCAAGGATGTCGACGCCTGCATCTTCACCCATGTTTCCAGCGACTTCAGCACCGGCTGGGGCGATCTTGGCAACACCGGCATGGTCTCCGTCGAATATACCTTCCATGGCAAGACCGCGCATTCCGCCGGCATGCCATGGGAAGGGCGCAGCGCGCTTGATGCGGTGGAGCTGATGAACGTCGCCTGGAACATGCGGCGCGAGCATCTGCCGCTGACCCAACGGTCGCATTATGTGGTGACCGAGGGGGGCGGCCAGCCCAATATCGTGCCGGACAAGGCCAGCGTCTGGTATTATTTCCGCGACAAAGATTTCGCGAGCGTCCGCACCCTGTTCGACACGGGCAACACCATCGCCAAGGCCGCCGGGATGGGCACCGGCACCACGGTGACGCAGCGCACGCTGGGTTATGCCGCGCCCAATTTCGGCAACAAGCCGCTGGCCGAGGCCGCCTGGGCGAACATCAAGGCGGTCGGCATGCCTGAATGGAGCGCGGGCGACCAGGCCTTCGCCAAATCGGTGCAGCAGGCGAACGGCCGCGAGCTGAAGCCGCTGTCGACCGAGGTCAAGCCGCTCTCCACGCCCGACAATCGCGAAAAGACGATGGGCGGCGGGTCGGACGATATCGGCGACGTGATGTGGACGGTGCCGACGATCACCGTGCGCTACCCCTCCAACATCCCCAGCATGATCGGCCACAACGTGCTGTCCGCCATCGCCATGGCGACGCCGATCGCGCACAAGGGCGCGGTGCAGGGCGCCAAGGCGGTGACGGCCACCGTCATCGACCTGATGACCACCCCGTCACTGGTGACGGAGGCGAAAACCTTCCAGCAGACGGTGCAGTTCAAGGATCAGAAATACGATCCCGTGCTGACCGATGCGGATAAGCCGGCAGTGCATCTCAATGCCGAAGTGATGGAGCGTATGCGCCCCAGGCTGAAGCCGTTTTATTATGATCCGGCGAAGCACCCGAGCTATCTGGAACAGCTCAAGGTCGCCTATCCTTCGTCCTGAGCATGGCCGTCAGCCGCCCGCCGGGTGCCGCCCGGCGCGCGAGGCGTGACGCGGCCGCGATCGGCGGGCGACCGGGCTAGGGAGGTTGAACATGCGGATCCGCCCGTTTCGTCCCGCCGATGCGCCGGCGCTCGCGGCCTTGTTCCACGCCGCCGTGCACCGCGCGGGCAGCCGGTACTATACGCCCGAACAACTGCACGCCTGGAGCCCGGCGCCGCCCCCGCCCGATCGCTACATCGAACAGGGGCACGGCCGCACCTTCCTGGTCGCGCAGGACGCCGCCGGGCGCGTGATCGGCTATGGCGATCTGGAGCGCGACGGGCATATCGATCACCTTTATTGCCACCCGGACGTGATCGGCACCGGCGTCGGCGGCGCGATCCTCGATGCGCTGGAACAAGCGGCGCGCCGCGACGCAATCGCGAGCCTGTACGTGGAAGCAAGCGAGAACGCCCGCCCCCTCTTCGAACGCCGCGGCTTCACGCTCGATGCGCGCAACGATTTCGAGCGGCGCGGCGTAGCGATCCACAATTATCGCATGTCGAAGCGGCTGGTGCAGGCAAGGACGCCCGTTCCCTGATCCAGGCATTGCGGCGACGGCGGCGGATTGAGGGGCAGCTGTCGCCCAGTTGCGGACATCAAGTTGAGCCGACCTAGCGCTTTGGAGGGGCTATAAATGAGATATTGGAACGTACTCCTTCGGCTGCTTCTCGCGAGTGCGTTGGGACAAGCCGATGCTTCTGCGTCGCCGAAGATGAAGAACTTCTCTCCCGATGTGTTGCGTTTGAAACTTGCAGACCCGGCTCGGGCACCGCTTTCGGCAAAAATGCTACGAGAGGCTATTTCTGGCAGGCAGCTACTACCAGACGATAAGGTGATTATGCCGAAAAGTTTATACCTACACATTTCCTATGGTGAATGTGCACCAGTGGAGAGCTTCTATTCTGATGGTAGATGGCAAAGGCAGTACTGCGGCCGAGCGCCTATGGAAGAAACCGGAACATGGTCTGTAAAGTCCAGTGCTTCTAGAGCCGAACTATGCGTGATCAATGAGAATAAGGAGGAATATTGTCGAACTGCGTGGGGTCGCTTGTCACCGGATACACTGATCATGACAGTCAGAGGGCGCCTACTTGAAAGCGACCCAGAGTATAACCCCTACCGTACGGTGCCCCTGAAGGTCCGCTAGCCACCCCCTCCCGCCGTTGCTCCCGATCAACCCTGATATTGCGCCGCGCCGGCATTCGGATAGCATTACCGCACAGGAGAGGCGGCCATGACCGATATTGAGACGCTTGCCGCGTCGATCGAGGGCAATCTGTGCGTCATCCGGCTGCAACGGCCCGACGTGCTGAACGCCTTTGATTACGACATGCTGCTCGCCTTTCGCCGCGCGGTGGACGATGCCGCCGCCGATCCGCGCGTCTTCGCCATTGTCGTGACGGGCGCTGGCCGCGCCTTTTGCGCCGGGATCGACGTGTCGCTGCTGGAACGTGCGGCGAGCGGCGGGGCGACGGGCGCTGGGGACGGGCTGCATCGGCCGGAAGGACCCGCGCTGTTCGCCTTTCTGCTGCGCACGCCCAAGCCGGTGATCGCGGCGGTGAACGGCATCGCGGCGGGCGGTGGCTTTGTCCTGTCGATGATGTGCGACCTGCGCTTCATGGCTGCCGACGCCAGCGTCACCACCGTTTTCTCGCGCCGCGGGCTGGTGGCGGAACATGGCATGAGCTGGCTGCTCCCGCGCCAGCTTGGCACCAGCCGCGCGCTCGATCTGCTATGGAGTTCGCGCCGCGTCGGGGCGGAGGAGGCGCTGCGGCTTGGCCTGGCAGATCGGGTGGCAGAGCCCGATGCGCTGCTCGGCGCCATCCACGCCTATGTCGATGACATGGCCGCCACCGTGTCGCCGCGCGCGATCGCGACGATCAAGCGCCAGGTCTATGATCATTGGGCGCAGGATTTCCTTGCCGCCTCCGTCCAGTCCGAGCAGTTGATGCAGGCGGCGCTCGCCCATCCCGACGCCGCCGAGGGCGCGCGCAGCTTCATCGAGCGGCGCCCGCCGCGCTTCCAGCCTCTGGGGGAAAGCCAGCCATGACCGACTATCGCACTATCCGCCTGACGGTGGCGGGCCGCGTCGCCCGGCTCACCTTTGCCCGGCCCGAAGCGCGCAACAGCCTGACGGGCGAATCCGTGCTGGAGATCCAGGACGCCGCCGCCCGCGTCGCCGCGATGCCCGACATTCAGGTGCTGGTGGTGCGCGGCGAGGGACGGGATTTCTGCCCCGGCGCGGACGTGAAGGGCTATAACGCTGCCGACGCCGAGAAGGGCGACGCGCCGCGCGCCGAGCCCGCCCCCCCTTCCCTGCTGCCCTATCAGACGACCGTGCTGCTGCACGAAATGCCGGCGGTGACGATCGCCGCGATTCAGGGCGGCTGCGCGGGGGCGGGCTTCGGCTGGGCCTGCGCGTGCGACATCCGGGTGTGCGACACGGGCGCACGGTTCAACACGGCCTTTCTCGACGTGGGCGTGGCCGGCGACATGGCGGTGCCCTGGCTGCTGCCGCGGATCATCGGCTCGGGCGTGGCACGCGACCTGTCCTTCTTTCCGCGCAAGTTCGACGGGGCGGAGGCGCATGCCATCGGGCTCGTGTCACGCCTGTGGTCGCCGGAAGCGTTCGATGCCGAGCTGGAGGCGCTGGTGGAGCGGCTCGCCGGGGCCGCGCCGCTCGCGCTCAAGGCGCTGAAATCGCACTATGTTCAGGCGGAAACATTGGGGCTCGCCGATTATGTCGCGGTGGAAAGCGAGCGGCACCATGCGCTGTTCGCGACCGAGGACCGGGCCGAGGCCTTCGCCGCCTTCGTGGAAAAGCGCGCCCCGCGCTACGCCGGCCGGTGACGGGCGTGGCTGACCTGCGCCTGCGCCAGATCGCCTTTGCCGCGCACGACATGGAGCGCGCGGAGGCTGAGCTTCGCGCCGCCTTTGGATTGCCGCCCGGCTACAACGATCCCGGAATCATCCATTATGGCCTGCGCAACACCGTGCTGCGAACCGGCGGCGATTTCCTGGAGATCGTGCAGCCGGTGCGCGCGGAGGCGTCCGCGGCGCGCTACCTCGCGCGGCGCGGCGGCGATGCCGGTTATATGGTGATCTTCCAGGCGGCGGATGCGCTGGCGCATCGCGAGCGGACGCGGGCGCAAGGTGCGGCGATCGTCGACGTGCTCGACGGTGCCGAGCATCAGGCGACCCATTATCACCCGCGCGACTTCGATGGGGTGCTGGTGTCGATCGACGCCGCGCCGGGCGTGGCGGACTGGCGACGACCCGACAGCTTCTGGCAGCCCGCCGGGCCAGACTGGCAGGCGGCGGACGCCGGCGCGGTGCAGGGCATCGCCGAAGTGACGATCGCCAGCGCCGATCCCGCCGCCACCGCCGCACGCTGGGGCCGGATGATCGACGCAGAAGCACGCGAGGCGGCGGATGGCTGGCGCATCGACCTGCTGCATGACGCCGCCGTGCGCTTCGTTTCGGCCACAAGCAGCGCCGCGCCGGGCATCGCGGCGCTCGCGCTTTACGTCAGCGATCCCGATGCGGTGCGCCGCCGCGCCGAGGCGGCCGGCGTGCCGATCAGCGGCGACGCCGTGGTGATCTGCAACGTGCCCGTGCGCCCCCTCGCACCCGCCTGAACGCGGCAGGACCCGCCAGGCAGCCAACCGGCCCCACTCGTGGAGAGCCTGTCGAACTACGTGTCGCGGGAACGATGGCCCCCTGCGACGAGCCGTCACCCCCTACACCGCAACTCTGCCGTTGACTCGGCGCCAGGTTCGGCGGAACCTCGCCCGCGATCGAACCGGCACAGACCGGTGCGGCAGGAGAGTGATGATGGCGACGGCCTTACGCCCACCAGCGGCGGCGCCCGCAGCGTCCCCGCCCGTTGACGCGGTGCGCATTCCCGAACCGGCCCGGCAGCAGCTGCATGACGAGGGCTGGTGCGTCATCCCCGACGTGATCGACCCTGAAACCACCAGCGCCGCGCTCACCCGGCTCCACGCCGCCGCCGCCCGCAGCGAGGCGCAGGGCATCGCCACCTTCATGCCGGTGCTGGATCCGAACGCCAGCAACGTGCGCGTCTTCTACCTGCTGGAACATGATGCGATCTTTCGCGACCTGATCCGCCACCCCGCCGCGCTGGCGCTGGTGCGCGCGGTGCTGGGGCGGCAGTTCCTCATCTCCAACTTCACCGCCAATATCGCGCGGCCCGGCGCGCGATCCATGGCGCTTCATTCGGACCAGTCGATCGTCGTGCCCGAGCCGTGGAATGCCGCCTGGGCGATCAACGTCATCTGGTGCCTTTCCGACGTGCGCTTCGAGAACGGCGCAACCCTGTTCATTCCCGGCAGCCATCGCTGGCGCACGCATCAGGACGTGCCGGCCGACGCCAAGGCGCGGCTGCGCCCGTTCGAGGCGCGGGCAGGCTCGATCGTCGCGATGGACGGGCGGCTGTGGCACACGTCCGGCGCGAACATCACCGCGGATGAGGAGCGCGCCTTGCTGTTCGGCTATTACAGCAAGGCATTCCTTCGCCCGCAGGTGAACTGGAATGCGGCGCTCTCGCCCGAAACGCAGGCAGGGATCGACGGCGAGCTGTTCGACCTCCTTGGCCTGGGCGTCACCGCCAACACGGGCGAGGCGAAACATATCAACCAGCAGGAGCCACGCGCATGAGGAAAGTGCCCGCGCTCCATGCCGAGGTGTTGCCGGAAACGGTCGTTCATGCGGAGCTTGCGCCGGTGATCCCGCCGCCGACGCGCGATCTGGCGCAGGGGCTCGCCAATATCGCCGAGTACGGCCTCACCATCGTGCCGGACGTGCTGACCGGCGACACGCTGAAAGAGACCCGCGACGCGCTCTATCGCGCCGCCGCGTCGGATCGGGCGCGCGGGCGCGAGCAGAAGTTCGGGCTCGATTACGCGCATGACGACAGCAATCAGCGCGTGTGGAACGTGCTGAACCGCGATCCTTTGTTCGAGGATCTGGCGTTTCACCCGCTGGCGGTGGCCTATGTGAAGGCGCTGCTCGGCTGGCCCGCGCTGCTGGGCAATCTGTCGGCCAACATCACCGGGCCGGGCGGCGGGGAGATGATCCTCCACGCCGACCAGATCTTCGTGCCTGAGCCCTGGGCCGCCGAGCCGCAGGGGCTCAACGTCGCCTGGTGCCTGGATGATTTCACGGAGGCGAACGGCGCGACGCGCTTCGCGCCCGGCAGCCACCGCCTGAACCGCGCGCCGACCGCCGCCGAGGCCGACACCGCCACCGTCCCAATCGAGGCGCCGGCCGGCTCCATCGCGATCTTCGAAAGCCGCGTGTGGCACAAGACCGGGTTCAACCGGACGACGGACCAGCATCGCGCCGGCGTGTTCGCCTGGTACACGCGGCCGATCTATCGCACCCAGGAGAATTGGTTCCTGTCGCTGCGCCCGGAGATCCGCCAGTTCGCCAGCGAGGATGCGCTGATATTGCTGGGCTATCGCGCGGAGGGGCTTGGCCTCGTCAACGGCGCCTCGCCGGCGTAACGGGCGCAGCGCCCGGTCATTCCGCGGCCGATGCGCGCGGGAGCGCCGCGATGGCGCGTTCCACAGCCTCGGCGCCGGCGGGGGAAGCGGTGGCGAGTTCCAGCGGCCGGCCGCCGAGCGCGGCATGGGGCGTGTTCAGGAACTGGCGCGCTGCCTCCGAGCCCAGCCGGTCAAAGGCGATCCGCACAATCCGTCCCTCGCGCGCCACTTCATCGCCCGACAGGCGCGAGGCCACGCGTGCCGGCCTGAACATGCGGCGCGGCCGGGACGCGGCGGGCGTTTCTGCTGCCGATGCGGCGTCGCTCGCACCCGCGCTCACGCGCGCATCCCTCCGCCGCCGGACTGGCGCGGCACCGGTTGCGGTGCGATCGTCTGAGGTGCGACTTTCTGTGGCGCCATCGTCTGGGCCTCCTGGATCCGCCGGGCATAGCCATTGGCCAGCTCCAGATGCGCATGGCGCGCTTCCACGCTGGCGGCATTGGCGGCGCGTTCCAGAGAGATCTGGTGGCGCTGAAACAGCTCGTTGAGGTCCATCGGACATCTCCACACGTAAGCGGGAGCACGTTTGGTCTCTCAGCCACCGGCGCCTACGGATCGGAACTGCCGGCGGTCTTGATTATGTGGGTGTCAGAGACCCTTTTCGCAAGATCTGCCGCTGCCCGGTGGAGGTGCGGCATTTTTGCGTCAGCCGCCGGAATTTACCATGCGGGAGGGACCTTAACACCGATCAAACGTTAGAATGTCGATGACTGACAACCGGATCGTGGCTGTGGGACTGTTGACCCAGAAGGACCTTGAGGTCCTGGGCACGGGGTTCACGCGCGCCTTCCCGGTGGAGGACATTTCCGGCTTCGAGGACGTGCTGGCGCGGCTCGACCAGATCGAGGCGGTGCCCACCCGGCCGGAGCCGCGCCACACCCGTTAAGCGAAACCCCGTTCAACCAGACAGGGTCGGCGACCCTTCAGATAAAGGGACGCGATGGACATAGAGGTGAGCGCAAGCGGCGGGATGGTCCGGCTGGGGTTCGGCGCCCCGGTGTTCCTGACGCCAGAGGAAGCCCATGCGCTGACCACCCGGCTGGTGGCGGTCCTGGCTGAACTTGCCGAGCCGATGCGCGCGCCGGATCGATGCCAGCGTCCGCATCTGGTGCTGGTCGCATCGCGCGATGCCGCTTCCCCGCCCCCTTCCCCGTCCGACACGCCGCCTCCCGCGCCGCAGCGCACCTGAGACCATCGCCGCCCGGCGTTCCGCCGCGCCCGTCGCGCGGGCGGGGCGGTGCGTCGCGCCGGCATCAACAAAGCGTTTGACCTTTGGCGGGCCGGCCCCCTAGCCGGCGCCTCCTTTTCACGCTTGTCCGGCCCCAAGGCACATGCGCCATTACAGACCCTGTTCCTGATGCCGACCCGCGCCGCCTGGGATTATATCCGCCCCGACGCTGGCCGGGGGCTGCAATCCAAAAGCGCCATGGGTCACCCGGATGCCTGCATCGCTGTCGCACCGGGTCGGGCAAAAGGCTGGATCCATGGCTGAGGTTCTGATCGAGATCTGCGTCGACAGCCCGGAGGGGCTGATCGCCGCCATGAAGGGCGGGGCCGATCGCATCCAGCTGGCCTCGTCGCTGGCATTGGGCGGCCTCAGCCCCTCGGCCGGGCTGCTGGCGCTGGCGCAGGAATGCCCGCTGCCGGTGCGCGCCCTGATCCGCCCGCGCGAAGGCGGTTTCATCTATGACGCGCGCGAGCGGGTGGCGATGTTTCGCGATATCGACGCGGCGCGCGCGGCGGGGCTGGAGGGCGTGGTGATCGGCGCGCTGTCGCCGGCGGGCGGGCTGGACCTGACGCTGCTCGAGGCGCTGGTTGCCCATGCCGCCGGGCTGGAGGTGGGATTGCACCGCGCGGTCGATCTGCTGCCCGATCCCGCCGTGGCGGTGACGGCCGCCGCCGATCTCGGCATCGCCACCATCGCGACCGCCGGGGGGGCGCGTGTCGCGAAGGAGGGCGTGGCGACGATCAAGGCGATGCAATGGCTGGCCGGGGAGCGGGTGGAGATCATCGCCGCGAGCGGGATCCATCCGGGCAATGTCGCCTCGCTGGTGGCCGCGACCGGGGTGCGCGCCGTTCACGCCTCCTGCTCCCGCCCGATCCGCAACGCCTCGCCCCGCGCCATCGAGTTCGGCTTCGATTCCGAACTGGCGCGGGTCACGGACGAGGCGGAGGTGGCCGCCATGCGCACCGCGCTAGGCCGCCCTGCCCCCGCTTCCGTCACCTCGGCCCCGGCCGCAGCGGAAGGCGCGCTCCCGCGGGATCCCGCAGCCACGCTGATGCATGCCGAAGCGGCAGAAGCACCGGACGTGGTCGCGCGACTGGTGGGTCGCACCCAGGCCGTGATCGCGCGCATCGCCGCCCGGCTGCGCGATCGCCCGCCGCCCTTCATCGTCACCTGCGCGCGCGGCTCGTCCGATCACGCCGCAACCTATGGCAAATATCTGTTCGAGACGATGACGGGCATCCCCGTCTCCTCGGCCGCGCCATCGGTGTCCTCGATCTTCGGCGCGCCGCTTCGCGCCCGGGGCGCCTTGTGCCTCGCGATCTCGCAATCCGGCCAGAGCCCCGACCTGCTCGCCAGCGTCGCCGCCTATAAGTCCGCCGGCGCCTTTGTCGTCGCTTTGGTCAATGACGAAGGCTCGCCGCTCGCCCATGCGGCGGACGAGGTGCTGCCGCTGTGCGCCGGGCCCGAGCGGTCGGTCGCGGCAACCAAATCCTGCATCGCGGCGCTTGCGGCGCAGGCGTCGCTGGCCGCCGCCTGGTCGGGCGACGATGGGCTGCAGGCCCGCCTCGCCGCCTTGCCGGAGGCGATGACGCGCGCCTTTGCGCTTGACTGGCACGCGGCGCACCTGCCCCTGCTCGGCGCGCGCAACCTGTTCGTGCTCGGCCGCGGCTATGGCTTTGGCATCGCGCAGGAGGCCGCGCTCAAGTTCAAGGAAACCTGCGGCCTTCATGCGGAGGCCTTTTCCGCCGCGGAGGTCCGGCACGGCCCGATGGCGATCGTCGGGCGCGGCTTTCCGGTGCTCGCCTTCGCCACGTCCGACGTGTCCGGCGATGGGGTTCGCAGCGCAGCGGTGCAGTTCGCCGAGCGCGGCGCGCAAGTGATGCTGGCCGATGCCGCCGGCGAATGGGCGGCGGGCGGCAACCTGCCCGCGATCGCCGCCGCGCCCGCGCTGGAGCCGATCCTGATGCTCCAGAGCTTCTATCGCCTGGCGAATGACCTTGCCGTCGCGCGCGGCATTGATCCCGATGCGCCCCCGCACCTAAAGAAGGTGACGGAAACGCGATGACCGGCATCATCTTCGACAACGGCAGGATCCTTACCGGCGATGGTGCGATCGCCGGGCAGCTGTGCGTGGCGGACGGGCTGATCGCGGAGCACGCACCCTCGGGCGCGACCCGCATCGATCTCGCCGGCGGATGGCTGCTCCCCGGCTTCATCGATACGCAGGTGAACGGCGGCGGCGGCGTCCTGTTCAACGACGATCCGGGCGTGGAGACGATCCGCCGCATCGGCGCGGCGCACGCCCGCTTCGGCACCACCGCCTTTCTGCCGACGCTGATCTCGGACACGCTGGACCGCGTGGAAATGGCGATGCGCGCCACCGAACAGGCGATCGAGGAGGGCGTGCCGGGCGTCGTGGGCATCCACATCGAAGGGCCGTTCCTCAATCCGGCGCGCAAGGGCACGCACGATCCCGCCCGCTTCCGCCAGCTCGATGCGGCGGCGATCGCGCTGCTCGGCAGCCTGAAGCACGGCCGCACGCTGGTGACGCTGGCGCCCGAAATGGGCACGCCCGACGATATCGCCGCGCTGGTCGCCGCCGGGGTGATCGTTGCCGTGGGGCACAGCGATGCGGATTATGCCACCGCCGTTCGCGCGTTCGCGGCCGGGGCGACCGGCGTCACCCATCTGTTCAACGCCATGTCGCCGCTGCACCACCGCGAGCCGGGCGTGGTGGGCGCCGCGATAGAGAACCAGCGGATCTATGCCGGCCTGATCGTGGACGGGCACCATGTCGCGCCGGCCGCCCTGCGCATCGCCCTGGCCGCCCGCCCGCACGATCGCTTCATGCTCGTCACCGATGCCATGTCGCCGGTCGGCACCGATGCGACCAGCTTCGAATTGCAGGGCAAGACGATCCGCGTGGAGGACGGCGCCTGCGTGGAGGAGAATGGCACGCTTGCCGGCTCCGCGCTGGATATGGCGACGGCGGTGCGCAATGCGGTGACGATGCTGGGGCTGAACGTGGCCGACGCGGCCGGCATGGCCGCCACCGCGCCCGCCGCCTTCCTGTCTTTGGCCGATCGCGGCACGCTGCGTCCCGGCGCGCGCGCGGATCTTGCCTGGCTCGATCCGGATCTGAACCCGCGCGGCACGTGGATCGCCGGCACCCGCGTGTACGGCAACTAGGGTTCACGCCGACAGCTGCGCCAGGCTCGCCGCCAGTTCGTCCTTGCGGAACGGCTTGGTCAGGCGAAGCAGGTCCGGGCCGACGTCCTCGCGCTCGGCAAAGCCCGACACCAGCAGCACCGCCATGCCCGGCCGCTGCCGCCGCGCCGCGCGGGCCAGCTCCGCGCCGGTCAGGCCGGGCATCAGGTGGTCCGTCACCATCAGGTCGAACGGCTCGCCACGGCTGATCCGTTGCAGCGCCTCCTCGCCGGACGCGGCCTCGGTGACGCGATAGCCAAGGTCGACCAGCATGTCCGCGGTGGTGATCCGCACCGCTTCCTCATCGTCCACCAGCAGCACCTGCCCGCCCGCGGGGCGCGCCGGCACGTCGGGCCGGGCCGCTTCCACCCGCCGCGGCGGCGCCGCGCTGCGCGGCAGCCACAGTTCGACGTTGGTGCCCCGCCTGGGCCGGCTCTGGATCGTCAGCGCCCCGCCCAGCTGCGACGCGAGCCCATGAACCATGGACAGACCCAGCCCGGTGCCCTTCCCCACGCCCTTGGTGGAAAAGAACGGCTCCACCGCGCGGGCCAGCGTCGCCGCATCCATGCCGCTGCCGGTGTCGGCGACAGACAGGCGCACATAATGGCCCGGCGGCAGCTTGGCGCGGTGGCCGGCGCGAACCGCCTCCGCCGTCGCCGCGATGCGCAACGTGCCGCCATCGGGCATGGCGTCACGCGCATTCACGGCGAGGTTCAGCAGCGCCATTTCAAGCTGGTTCGCATCGCATTCGGCGGCCGGCACGTCCGGCTCGGCATCCACCACCACCTTGATGTTCGGACCGGTGGTGCTCGCCACCAGATCGCCCATGCCCGAAACCAGCTCCACCACGTCCACCGCCACCGCCTGCAACGGCTGGCGGCGGGCAAAGGCGAGCAAGCGCTGCACCAATGTCTTGGCATGGTCGGCGGACTGGATCGCGCCGGCGATCAGCCGCTGCTCACGCTCCGTGCCGATGCCGCGACGCTGCAGCAGATCCAGCGAACCGACGATGGGGGCGAGCAGATTGTTGAAATCATGCGCCACGCCGCCGGTCAGCTGGCCCATGGCCTCCATCTTCTGCGCCTGGCGAAGCGCCTCCTGCGCGGTCGCCAGCTCGTGCCGCCGCTCCCGCTCGGCCGTCACGTCGCGGGTCACGCAATACAGCTTGCCGCCCTCGGGCACTGCGACCCAGGACAGCCACCGCCACCGGCCCTGCCGGGTGCGATACCGGTTCTCGAAATGGA
Organism: Sphingomonas sp. OV641; assembly: GCF_900109205.1. Classification (NCBI taxonomy): domain Bacteria; kingdom Pseudomonadati; phylum Pseudomonadota; class Alphaproteobacteria; order Sphingomonadales; family Sphingomonadaceae; genus Sphingomonas; species Sphingomonas sp. OV641. The sequence goes on from NZ_FNZB01000004.1 coordinate 38,719, forward strand.
GCACGGCATTGCCCTGCTGCAGGTTCCGAAAGGCATCGCGCGTTTCATCGCCATCATCGGGGTGAACGAAATCGAAGAAGGGCCGGCCCTCAATCTCCGCGATCGGCCAGCCGAGCGCCTTGTGCCAGGCCGGGTTCACCGCATCGAACACCGCCGTTTCGAGGTCCACCACGGACAACAGGTCGATGCTGTGCTGCCACACCAGGCCACGCTCGCGCGAGCGCTGGATCACCTGATCCTCCAGCTCCGCGTTCAGCGCGGTCAGCGCCTGCTCCGCCGCCTTTCGGTCGTTGATGTCGACCGAGGCGCCGAACCAGCGCACGATCTCCCCCGTCTGCGGATCGCGATACGGCTCCGCGCGGACCAGGAACCAGCGATATTCGCCCGCCGCCGATCGGATGCGGTGCTCGGTCTGGAAGGTGGTGCCGGTGCGCCGCGCCTCGTTGAACGCGGCCATGGTGCCTGCCACGTCATCCGGGTGCAGGTGATCCGCCGACACCTTGGCTGCGTTGGTCGGCGCATGGGCTGCGCCGGTATAGTCCCACCAATGTTTGTTGAAGAATTCCGCCTGCCCGTCCGCATCGGTGATCCAGGTGATCTGCGGCACGGCATCGGCCATCAGGCGGAACCGCATTTCGCTGTCGCGCAAGCCTTGCTCGGCGCGCACCCGCTCGGTCGTTTCGGCCAGGATGCACAGGACGCCGGCGGGTTGGCCGGTCTCGTCCAGCACCGGGGAATAATCCAGGTCCATCCACACCGGCTCGGACACGCCGTTGCGATACAGGGTCAGCTGCTGATCACGATAACGCAGCGTCCCGCCCGCCAGCCCGACCTTCATCACATGATCGTTGAAGTCGGCCACCTCCAGCCAGCCTTCGCGCACGCGGGCGCCCATCAGCTCGGGATGGCGCTGCCCGGCGAACAGCGAATAGCTGTCGTTATACAGCATGATGCCTTCCTCGCTCCACAGCATCACCATCGGCACGGCGGCGCGCAGCAGGATGGAGGTGGCGGTGCGCAGGCTGGCGGGCCAGGCGCGGATCGGCCCCAGCGGCGTCACGGACCAGTCCCGCGACGCGATCATCCGCCCGCACGCGCCACCGGCAAGCAGGCTGGTCTGAAACGCATCCGTGTCAGCTTCGGCCAAAACTGCCTCGTTCATTGAAACTCAGGACCAGGAACGCATCAGCGCGGCGATTGGTGGCGGGGCGCTCGATAGCAGCGGGCGGCCACCTCCGTTCCCTGACCAGCCTGTACGATCAAGGCGTCAAAAACGAATAGCGGAAATTCAGGCGTGATCGTTGTGCGCGGCACGCGCCACAGATAACGGCTGCGATCAGTTCTCATTAGCAGGCATTCGCCGAATGTCTGCCGGGCGTATCAAAGCATGCAAGGGGGCGTCGTCATACCCGGCCAACGGTCGCGGCTGCACGGCTGTGCCCGCACCGGGGGGAAATGATGAAGTTGAACACCATCCTATATGCCACGACGGCGCTGTCGCTCACCGTCGTGATGCCGCAGCAGGCCAGCGCCGCGCAGCAGAAGGATATCAAGGCCGCGTCGAACGCCGGGGACAAGGACATTCCGGCGGACATCGTCGTCACGGCGACCGGCTATGAGCTGAATGTCCGCGAGGCGCCCGCGACGGTGTCGGTCATCACCGAAAAGGAGATCCGGCAGCGTTCCTACACCGACATTACCGATGTGCTGGCGAATATCCCGGGCGTCCACATCCAGGGCGGCGGCGTCGAACAGTCGATCATGATCCGCGGCATGAGCTCGGATTACACGCTGTTCCTGATCGACGGGAAGCGCGTTCAGGACAATCAGGCCTTCGGGCTCAATGGACAGCAGGCCGGCACGCCGATCAACTTCCTGCCGCCGCTCGACACGATCGAGCGGATCGAGGTGATCCGCGGGCCAGCGTCGTCGCTGTACGGGTCGGACGCGATCGGCGGCGTCATCAACATCATCACCAAAAAGGTGCTGAACGATTTCGGCGGCAGCGCGACCGCCGAATATATCGCGGCCGGACCGGGCAATGATGTCACCAAGGATGGCTTCAACGGCAGCTTCGCCCTGAACGTGCCGATCCTGCGCGACCGCCTCTCGCTTCAGGTCACGGGCGGCCTGCGATTGCAGCAGGAGGCCGACTTCGTCGGCGGCGGCGATTCAGCTGCCGCGGATCCCGATTTCGAGCGCCGCAACATCGCGGGCAAGCTCGGCTTCCGCCTGGATGATGCCAACACCTTCACCGCCGGCATCGGCCACACCATTCAGGAACGGACCGCCCGCCCCGGCCGCAGCCTCGCGCCGACCGCCGCGCGTACCTACAGCAAGACGCTGCGGGACAATTACTTCCTGACGCATGAGGGCCAGTATGGCGCGGCGGTGTGGAGCAGCTACGTCACTTACGACACCTCTTCGAACCCGACGCGGATCAACGCGACGACCGGAAACGGCATCGAGTTCGATACACTGGTGGCGAACAGCCAGGTCGCGGCATCGATTGCCAACCACAAGGTCGTGGGCGGCGTCAATTTCTTCCACGAGAAGCTGCAGGACGGCGCCACCAACGGCCTGAACCTGCCGGGCTTCGTCGTCCCCACCGACATCGTGACGATGGATCGCAAACAATATGCAGCGTTCCTGGAGGACAATTGGGAGATCATCGACGATCTTTCGCTGCTGCTCAGCGGGCGCGTCGACCACAGCGACGATTTCGGCACGCGTTTCAGTCCAAAGGCCTATGCCGTGGTCAACCTGACGGAGACGCTGACGCTGAAAGGCGGGGTGACGCGCGGCTACAAGGTGCCGAGCCTGCGCATGGCGGCAACCGATTTCGGATCGACCTCGATGGGCGGGGTGATCATCGGCAACCCGGACCTCAAGCCCGAGATCACGACCAATTACGAGATCGCCGCCGCGTACGTGAACCCTGACCTTGGCCTTTCAACCAGCCTGACCGCCTATAAGAGCGACTTCAAGGACAAGCTGCTGCGAACCGGCCGGATCTGCGCGCAGAACACCATCTGTGAATATATGGGCACGACCTATCCCGCCCATCAGTTCGGCTACACCTCCTACATCAACGTCGACACCGCGGAGCTGAAGGGTGTCGAGTGGACGGTGGACTGGAAGCTGGTGCCCTCGCTTCGCTACCGCCACAGCTATACCTATGCGCAGACGGAGCAGACCTCCGGCGTGAATGCGGGCAAGCCGCTGAACGACATCCCCGAACACATGTTCAACGCATCGCTCGACTGGTCGGCGACACGCGCGCTGCGCTTCTGGGGCCAGCTGAACCATCGCGGCCGAACATCGGGACGGACGGTGAACTCCAGCGGCTCGGGCACCAATGACTTCCGGTATCCGGCCTACACCTTCTACAATCTGGGTCTTGGATATGATCTGACGCGGCAGATCGTCCTGAACGCCGGCGTCTACAATCTCACCAACAAGCAGGTCACGCCCGAGGACGGCTTTGCCTATGTGCTCGACGGACGCCGCTTCAGCGCCTCGGTCAACTTTCGGTTCTAAGGGGGAAGCAACATCATGACATCACGAAGCAGGTTCGCGGCAGCAGCCGCCATCGCGCTCGCCTTCAATGGCCTGACCACACCGGCCCTGGCGCAAGGCGTCACCGTCCCGCACGCAAAGGGCGAAACCGTTCTGGCAAGCACACCGCGCCGTGTCGCCGTGTTCGACCTTGCCACGCTCGACAACCTCACGGCGCTTGGCGTCGATGCGGTCGCCGGCGTGCCGAAGGGCGCGGGGGGCAAGGGCAATTTCCCACCGCACATCGCGCGCTATGCGGATGCGTCATACCAGAATGTCGGCACGTTGTTCGAGCCCGACACGGCGGCGCTCACCGCGCTGAAGCCCGACCTGATCGTCGTCGGTGGCCGGTCTGCGCGCAAATATGCGGAGATGCAGGCGATCGCGCCCACCATCGACCTGTCACCGTCGCAAAAGAGCCTCGCGACCACGGCGATCGAGAACACGCGGACGCTTGGCCGGATCTTCGGCGTGGAGGATCGCGCCGCGACGCGCATCGCCGAGTTCGAGGCGAAGCTTTCGGCGCTGCATGCGCGGGCGAAGGGGGCGGGCACCGGGCTCGTCCTGTTCGTTGCCGGCGGCGGCGCCATGGTTCACGCGCCCGGCGACCGTTTCGGGACGGCTTACGACTTCATCGGCATCCGTCCGGCGGTCGCGCCAGCCGCCCCGACCGCGGCCGGTCTGCGACCGGAGGCAGGCTCGCCGGAGGCCGAGGCAGCGGCGCGCGCACGCGATGCGGCGCTCCAGGCGGGCCTGGCAAGCGATCCGACATGGCTGATCGTTCTCGATCGCGCAGCGGCGACCGGCGCCCCGCCCAGCCCGATCGCGCAGCGGCTCGCCGCCGATCCGCGCATCGCGGCCAGCGCCGCATGGAAGGCCGGGCGGGTGATCTACCTTGATCCGAAGAGCTGGTACCTCGTCGGGCCGGGGATCACTGCCCTGTCCAAGAGCGCCGACGATACGCTGGAGGCCCTCACCGCCGCCCGTTGAACGCCGCAAATTGACGCGCGGCGCAGGCGGGGATCACCCCGCCTGCGCACCGGGTACGGCGGTGCCCGCGTTCGCGATCAGGCGAAGCGCGATGCCGCGCTCGGCAAGGCATCGCTCCAGGCTGTCGATCCGCTCCCGGGCGGCCGCGGCGACATTGAGGACCGGGTGGGCCATTTGCTGCATCATCAGCAACTGGATCGCCTGAAGCAGCGCGTTGGGGTCGCTTGAGAACACCGGGAGCCGCATCAGCTCCGCGCCGCTCGCCGGGCCCGTTGCGAGCCGCTCCAGCAGGGGCGTGAAGATCGCCTCCGGGCCGATAACCGGGCCGATCGGCGTTGCAAAGGTCACCGGGCCGCGAAGCGGTGCGCCCGGCAGCGCGGTGACGCGGATCGCCTCCAGCGCGGCCATGATGGCGGCCGAATCCGCCCGACGCGGATGCTTCTGGAACAGGTCCATGCGCTGATGCGCGTTGCGGGCGATATCCTTCAGCGCCTCGGCGAGCGCAGGCACGGCGGTCCGCCGGATCAGCGGCTGCATGCGCGCGGGGATCGACATCGACAGGTCGAGATTGTTGAAGACATCGGCGCTGCCGACATAGGCCAGCCCCGCCGCGCCGACCCGCTGGTGCAGGTCCGCGCAATGCTCCGGCCGCCAATGGTCGGTCAGGAACTCATGGGCAAGGTCGGCGGGATCGCGCCGCATCATGTTGGTGAAGTGGCGGCGCATCGCCGGCTGATCGGCAAAGGCGCCATGTTCCACCATCGTCTCGAGCAGCTTCATCCCGGTCTGCACCTTGCGCACCGAGCCGCCGGGCATGTGATGGGCGCACAGGTTGAGCATGTGTTGAAAGGGCGCCAGCTCGGTCGAGCCGGGATGGCACATGTAATGCAGATAGAGCAGGCCCCCTGCCGCGAGGCTGCGCGAGGCAATGTCGAGAATGCGCGCTTGCTGCTCGGGTGCGACCCAGGACCACACGCCGTGGCAGGTGACGAAGTCGAAGCGTTGCTGGTCGCGCGCGGCGAAGGACGCGAAGTCGGCATGGACGAACGCGACGTTGGCGATCCCGCTCGCCGCGGCCGCGTCACGAGCGGCGTCAAGGTGCGCCGCGTTGAAGTCGACACCGACGAAGCGTGCCTGCGGATGGCACGCGGCGGCCACCAGCAGGTTGATCCCCTGCCCGCATCCCAGCTCGCACAGCGAGAAGGCCCCGTCCACATCCGGCGGCGTCATGCCCAGGAAGCGTGCCACGGTTGCGAGCCAGAGCGGCTGCATCTCCTTGTAGAAGAACGCCGGGTAACGGGTGTCGGTGACATAGCCGGCCGTCCAGCTCATGCCCGCCTCTGCCTTGAGGTGTTCACCATGTGACGATGGTCGTGCAACAGATTGTCCCCCGGCGTCGCGGTCCACCGCCGATAGATCGACGTCGAAAGGCTTGATCGCACCGCCCCAGCTGCGAATGGCTCTCAATAGTTGCCGATGCGCCATGGTTGCAAGGGGCTCGGCCAAAGAGACACAGATCGACAAAGAAACAGGAGCCCCCCGTTCGGCGGGATCATGAAGGGCTCTGCCCGCACGCCGCTCCTGCCCCTGAATGCGGCGCACCGCCGACGGAGCACGTCACCCGATCGGGCGGCCAATATCGCGTCGCGCCACCCTCGCCGGAACCGGCGCCAGATCGGCCCGTTCGCTTGCCATGCAGCCCGTCACCCCGCCGCCGGTGAAGAACCCGGTCGATCTGATCACCGCCAAACTCCACATCTTCGCCAACGATTTCTTCCTGCAGCTGCCAAATATCCTGGGCGGCTTGGTTTTCATCGTGATCGGCTGGTTCGCGGGCAAGCTGATCGCGCGGGGGGTGCGCAAGGCCTTCCGCCACAAGGGGCTGGTGGACCTCGGCGGCGTGCTCGCCTCGCTGGTGTTCGGTCTGGTCGTCGCCGCCGCGGTGATGGTCGCGGCCGTGATCGTCTTTCCCAGCGTGAAACCGGTCACGATCATCTCCAGCCTCGGCATCGGCACGGTGGCGATCGGCTTCGCGTTCAAGGATATCCTGCAGAACCTGCTTGCCGGAATCCTGCTTCTCATCAACCGGCCGTATCGTCGCGGCGACCAGATCGTCGTCAAGGATTTCGAAGGCACGGTGGAGCACATCCAGAGCCGCGCCACGCTGATCAAGACCTATGACGGGCGCCGCGTCATCATCCCCAATGCGGACGTCTATACCTCGCCCGTGGTGGTCAACACGGCGTTCGAGCACCGCCGCAGCCAGTTCGACGTCGGGATCGGGTATGGCGACGATCCGGCCGAGGCCTGCCGGATCTTCACGGAAGCGGTGGCCGGGGTGGAGGGCGTCGAGGCGGATCCTGCGCCCGAGGTGCTGCCATGGGGGCTCGACGACAATTACGTCACGCTGCGCGCACGCTGGTGGACCGATTCCAAGCGCACCAACGTCGTCCACATCCAGGCCAAGGTCATCCTGGCGATCTACCAGGCCGCCAAGGACGCTGCGATCGACCTGCCGTTCCCGACCACGGTGATGCTGTTCCACGATCAGAGCGAGGAAAGCGATGGCGACCGGGAGCGCCAGCGCGAAGGCTGGCCGGCCGGCGCGAAGCCGCCCCGTCCGCGTCGTCTCGCCGCCCGCCCCCGCGCCGATGCTGACGCCGACGCCGAATGAACGGCGGCGCCCGATGACCAACGCCTTAAGGCTATCGCCGTTCGACGCGGCCGCGATCCTGATCGTGCTCGCCGCCGCGCTCGGCTATCTCAACTTCCGATTTCTGAAGCTGCCCTCCTCGATCGGGCTGACGATCATGGGGGCGGTCGCCTCGCTGATCGTCGTCGCGCTGGATCGCGTGCTGCCCGGTTCGGGGCTGGCGCATGACGTGGCCGGGTTCATCGCCGGCATCGATTTCCACACCACGCTGATGGAAGGGATGCTGTCGTTCCTGCTCTTCGCGGGCGCGCTGCACGTCGACTGGCATGAAATGCGGCGCGGGCGCTGGGCGATCCTGGTCCTCAGCACGATTGGCGTGGTTTTATCGACCGTGCTGGTCGGTGGCGGCTTCCTGCTGCTCGCCCGCGTGATCGGCTTCGACGTGCCGGCGATCTGGTGCTTCGTGTTCGGCGCGCTGATCAGCCCGACCGATCCGGTATCGGTGATGGGCGTGCTGAAACGTGCCAAGGTTTCTCCGACGCTGGAGGCGACCGTGGCGGGCGAAAGCCTGTTCAATGACGGCGTTGGCGTGGTGATCTTCTCGATCCTGCTCGCGTCCGCCGTGTCGGGCGCCGACTTCTCGATCCTCGAAGGCGTCCGGCTGTTCGCGGTCGAGGCCGGCGGGGGCATCCTGCTCGGGCTTGCCATCGGCGGAATCGCGTTTCGCGCGATGCGCTCGATCGACGATTACAAGGTGGAGGTGCTGATCAGCCTGGCAGTCGTGATGGGCGGCTATGCCGTCGCGCACCCGCTTCACGCCAGCGGCCCGGTAGCCATGGCGGTCGCTGGCCTCATCATCGGCAATGCCGGCGTGGCGCATGCCATGAGCGAGACGACGCGCGATTACCTGCACAAATTCTGGGATCTGGTCGACGACATCCTCAACACCGTCCTGTTCCTGCTGATCGGGCTGGAGGTGGTGACGATCCCCGCGGACCTGCGGCTCCTGATACTGGGCATCGCGGCCATCCCGCTGGCGCTCGCTGCGCGCGCATTGTCGGTGATCCTGCCGCTGCGCGCGATCCGGCCGACCCGCGCCCATGACGTCGTGGTTCCGGCGACCTTGATCTGGGGCGGGCTGCGCGGCGGCATCTCGGTGGCACTGGCGCTCGGGCTGCCGGAGGGGCCGGCGCGAGCGTTGATCCTCGCCGCGACCTATGTGGTCGTCCTGTTCTCCGTCATTATCCAGGGCGGCACGATCGAGCGCCTGCTCGATCGTCTGTCCGCCCGCGGAACCGCGTCGTGAAGGCGCACCTGCTGCGCATCGCCGACCGGCTGCGCGAAAGCTATTGGTTCGTGCCGACGATCATGGCGATCGGCGCTCTGCTGCTGGCGCTGACGATGGTATATATCGACAGCCATAGCGGGTCGCACTGGATGGATCGCTTCCCGTGGCTCTACGCCGCCCGGCCGGAGGGGGCGCGCAGTCTGCTCTCCTCGGTCGGTGGCGCGATGATCGGCGTCGCCGGTACCACCTTCTCGGTCACCATGGCGGCGGTGGTCTACGCCTCCGGCCAATATGGCCCGCGGCTGCTCAGCAACTTCATGTCCGATCGCGGCAATCAGGTGACGCTGGGCACGTTCATCGCGACCTTCATCTATTCGCTGATGGTCGTGCGCACGATCCGCTCGCCGGGAGAGACGGTCGGCGAGGTGGGCTTCGTGCCGCAGCTCGCGGTGCTGGTCGGCGTCATCCTCGTGCTGTGCTCGATCGCCGTCCTGATCTTCTTCATCCACCACGTCCCCAGCCGGATCCACATCAACAGCGTGATCGAGCGGATCGGTGATCGGTTGCTCGCCGAGATCGACAATCGCTTCCCGGTGTTCGTCGGCCGACCGCTCGACGAGAGCGCCGACGATGATCGCATCCCGGATGCGTTTCGCCTCGATGCGAGCCCCGCGGCGATCGAGCGGCGTGGGCCGGTGCGGGCGAAGGATAATGGCTATATCCAGCTGATCGACGAGGAAACGCTGCTCGATACTGCGCGCGCCAATGACCTGATCCTGCGCCTGCAATATCAGCCGGGCGACTTCACGCATCGCGGCAGCGTGCTGGTCGAGGCGTGGCCGGCCGAGGCGCTGGACGAGGATGCCACGGCGGCGCTGCGCACCGCCTTCGCAATCGGATCGCGCCGCACCGCGCTGCAGGATCTGCGCTTTCTGATCGACGAGCTGGTGGAGATTGCGGCGCGGGCACTGTCGCCCGGCGTCAACGATCCGTTCACGGCCAATTCCTGCCTCGACTGGCTCGGCGCAGCGCTGGCGGACCTTGCCCGGCGCGACCTGCCGTCGCGGCTTCGCGCAGACGAGGACGGCGTCTTGCGCATCATCGCCCATCCGATGACGTTCGCCGGTTTCGTCGAGCGCGGCTTCGGGGCGCTCGCGCAATATGCCTCGGCCGACAAGATCGCCGGCCAGCATTTCCTTGCGGCCCTCGGTGATGTCGCGCTGAGCTGCGAGGCACCCGAACGGATCGCCACGCTGGTGCTGCAGGCCAAGCAATTCCGTGATCTTGCCGAGCGCGCCTTGTCCGGCGCCAGCCGCGAGGCCGTCCTCACCCGCGCCGACGAACTGCTCCGCGCGCTTGCCGAACCCGATTACAAGCGCCGGCTGCGCGACGGCAATGCATGGCTGGGCGGCACCGCGTGATGCCGTGGCGCTCCAACCTGGTACTATGGTGCCGGCGTGCGGCTGGTTTCCGCTTACATTCTAGTGACTTTCATTCCATGATCCCCGAAACGCGACAAGGCGAGTGAGGGGATGCCGGTGGACGAGGTGACAAGGGCGCGGCTCACCGACGCGCTGCATCGCACCGCCAGGCGCGATCCGCGCGCCTTTCGCCTTGTCTACAAGATGACGGCGGCGAAGCTTTTCGGCATTTGCCTGCGTATCTGCGGCGAACGAAAGGCAGCAGAAGACGTGTTGCAGGACGTCTATCTCACGGTGTGGACCAGGGCCGACGGCTTCGATGTCGCGCGCGGCAGTGCGATCGCCTGGCTGGCGACGATCGCGCGCAACCGCTCGATCGATTGGCGCCGCACCAACGGCCGCCCCCATGCGCCGGTCGAGGCGCTCGACGCGATCGCCGATCCGGCCCCGCTGACGTCCGAGGCGCTGCTGGCGGACGAGCGCGAGCGGTTGCTGCACTTCTGTCTTGGAACGCTGGAGACGAACCAGCGCACGGCGATCCGAACCGCTTTCTTCGAGGGGCTGACCTATGCGGAACTGGCCGAGCGCGTGGCGGTGCCGCTCGGCACGATGAAGAGCTGGGTTCGGCGTGGCCTGATGAAGCTGCGGGAGTGCCTCGATGCCGCTGACGCCTGACGACAGCATCACCGCGGCGGAACTCGCGCTCGGCCTCCTCGAGGGGGAGGAGCGCGCTGCTGCCCTGCGCCGCGTCGCGGCCGAGCCGGAGTTCGCGCAGGAGGTGGACACGTGGCGGACGCGCTTCGCGGCGCTCTACCCGAGCTACCCCGAGGTAGAGCCACCCGCGTGGATGGAGGGGCGCTTGATGGCGGCGGTCGACAATGCGCGGCCCTGGCGCTGGGCGACCGGCGCGGCTTCGGCGCTCGCCGCGTGCCTTGCGCTGGCGCTCGTTCTGCGTCCCGCGGACGTGCCACCGCCCTCCCCTGGGCCAGCACCACGACCAGCCGCGCCGGCGCCGATCACCTATGCCGCCGCGATGACGCCGGCCGATGGCAAGGAGGGCGCCGCGTTTGCGGCGCTGTTCGACGCGGCACGCGGCCAGGTGCGCGTGCCGACCGCGATCGAGGTGCCGACCGGCAAGGTCGCCGAACTGTGGCGCATCGGCGCGGATGGCGTGCCGCATTCGCTGGGCCTGCTGACCGCCACCGGAACCACGGCGATCGCGCTCAGCGCCGCCGATCGCGCCGCGCTCGCCGCCGGTGCCACGCTGGCGATCTCTATCGAGCCGCCCGGCGGCTCACCGACCCGGCTGCCCACCGGGCCGATCGTAGCAACGGGCGCGCTGACGCGGATATAATCGGCACAAAGAAGCGCGAAAGTATTAACCTAGCTATTCAGCGCCTCGTAGCAAGTCTCCATAGTAGTAGCGCGCAAGACTTCGCGACTTTTCATTGCTGGTGCATCCCATGTGAGAAATATTCGTATCTTCCGCGGTCACATGGGAGAGACTGAAATGGCAACGATCAACGGCAGCCGGACGCGTGACGATTCGGCAGGGTACAGCCTCGCCTACCTCAACGGCGTCGCGAGGGATTTCGGCACCGGTTACGACTTTGTGAGGTTCGGCAACCGCGAAGGACTGTTCACGCAGGTTCGCCTGACCTTCACCAGTGCCGAGGTCGGCAACAATGTGGCCAATGATGCCGGCACGCTGGCCAATCAGGATGGCGGGCTCGCGGTGCGCGTACAGGGCGAGGATGCGTCCGGCGCGCTGACCGGCGGGATCGGCCGCTTCGACGATGAAGGCATCAGCTTCGTTTCCGACGGCACCTTCACCTTCGACGTGCGCGATCTCGTCAGCGGCACCGCGCGCGGCGACCAGTTCGACATCGTGCGCCTTGGCACATCCGGCGCCGACTACTACGCCGAGGGCGGCACGACGGCGAACGTCTACATCAACGGCGGCCAGGGCAATGACGACATCAAGGGCGGCCTGGGCAATGACTTCCTGGTCGGCGGCGCGGGCAATGACACGCTGAACGGTGGCCGCGGCGGCAACGACAGCTTCCTTGGTGGTGGCGGCAACGACACGATCACCGGCGGCGCCGGCGACGACATCGCGATCTTCAACATCTCGACCGACGGGATGGACATGGTCGATCTGGGCAAGGGCAGCGACACGGTGATCGTATCCGCCGCCGCGGAGACCACCCAGGTGCGCCTGACGTTCACCAGCGCCGAGGTCGGCAACGGCAGCGCGCTCGACGCAGGTACGCTCGCCAATCAGGACGGCGGGCTTGCGGTACGGATGCAGGCGGAGGGCCGCGGCGACGCGCTGGTCGGCCAGGTCAGCCGCTATGACGACGAAGGCGTCACCTTCACCTCCTCCACGCCGACGCTGACCTTTGACGTGCGCGATCTCGTCAGCGGCACCGCGCGTGGCGATCAGTTCGCATCGGTGCACCTGGGCACCAAGGCGGGCGAGATCATCGACTTCAGCACCGCCACGACCGCCACTTATGTCAACGGCGGCGCGGGTAACGATCGCATGACCGGCGGCGAGGCGAACGATTTCCTCGTCGGCGGCGCGGGCAATGACCGGCTGATCGGCGGGCTGGGTGACGACCAGCTGCTCGGCGGTGCCGGCAACGACACGTTCGTGTTCCGCGACACGCCGGGCGATGACACGATCGTCGACTTCGTATCGGGCACCGACAAGATCGACCTCAGCGCGTTCGACATCGCCGCCGAGGATGTGACCGCCGTGACGAACGGCGCGAACACGACCTTGTTCGTCAACGTTTCGGGCGATCTGACACCCGATTTCACCATTACGCTGACGAACGCGGGGCCGCCGGTGGCAAGCGACTATATTCTCTGAAGGCGGATGAGGCGGCGCTTCGGCGCTGCCCCGGTCGGCGACATGAAAGGGCGGTCGATCCACGCGATCGACCGCCCTTTTCACTGTGTCACGCGTCGATCAGGACGGCAGGCCCACACGCAGGCTGGGATTGCCGTTGTTCGTGCCATTGGGGAAGAAGCCGCCGCCGTTCACATTGGCGCCCGTCGCGTTGAGGTACACGATATTGTGCACCTGCTGGCTGTTGCGGCTGTAGGCCACGCCATCGCCATCGGCGAGGACGATGTTCGAGGCACCGTTGCTGCCGGCGACCCCCTGGTCGGAGTCCCCGTTCTTGTCGAGCACGTCGCGCGCGTCGGAGATCCTGGTGGTGGCGGTCACCAGCGCCGCGGTCGACATGCCCTTGGCGTAGAGCACCGTGCGCACCAGCCCCGCATGATAGGCCTCCGCCGCCAGGATGCCCGCCGCCGCCTCCAGATACACTTTGCTCGACAGCAGCGGCGCAGCGCCCTTGTAGGCGCTCACCCCCACGTCCTCGAACAGATAGGCGCCGAGCAGGAAGTTCTCGGGCGAGGAATAGGGATTGAACGTCTCGTTCGCCCCGACCACGCCGGCAGCACGCGCCGCCGCGGTAAAGGCGCCATTGGCGTCGCCCGAGATGTTGATGTTGGGCATCGCCACGGCGGCGGATCCGAGCGCGGTGCGCAGGAAGGCGACATGCGCCGCCTCGTCGGCCGCGATCTCGCGCGCATAGGCACCGACCAGCGGATCGCCGGAAAAGTCCACCCTCGCGCCGCCGATGACGGTTCCGCCGGCAGCGCCGCTCCCGCTCGCCGTCTGCGCCGCCGCAAGGCCGGTGCCGTTGACGGCGAACAGATAGAATTGCGCCTCGAGATACTCCAGGTTCAGCGCGAGATTGAGGATATCGGCGTCGGTCACCGGCGCCGCCGTTGGCGTGGGCGTTGGCGTCGGGGTGGGTGTCGGCGCGAAGATATTGTCGTCATCATCGTCGAAACAGCCGGACAGCAAGGTGGCGCCAGTCAGCGCCAGCGTGCTGCCGCCCGCCACCTTGATGAAACGGCGCCGCGCCGCCCGCCGCGCGTCGGAAGCGGCGAGGATGTCGAGGGCCTTGCGATGGTCGATCATGGTCTGTGTCCCGGAAAAAGCGTGAAAAAAGCCGATGGAAGCGCAGCCACGCTCATGCGGTGGACCGGATGTTGCCGTTCACGCCATTGGGGAAGAAGCCGCCCATCGTGGCACTGGCGGCATTGAGATAGACGATGTTGAGCACCTGGCCCGTCGTTCGGCTGTAGGCGAGGCCATTGGCGTTGAGCGGCGCGATATTGGACGTCAGCGTCGCGCCGCTGCCCGACGGGGCGATGCCCTGATCCGCGTCAGGCGCAATGCCGCGCACGCGATCCTCGGCCGGGCTGCCGTCCAGCGTATCGCGGGCGGTGGAGATCTTCTCCGTCGCATCGACCAGGGCGCTGACGCCCTTGGCATAAAGCGTCGTGCGGACGATCGCCGCGTGATACGCCTCCACCGCCAGGATGCCGGCTGCCGCCTCAAGGAACGTCTTGTTCGAAATCAGCGGCGCGGCGCCCTTGTAGGCGGTGACGCCGACATCCTCGAAGATGAACGCGCCGAGCAGGAAGCTGTTGGGATCGGCATAGGGGTTGAACGTCTCCGTCGCGCCAACGACGCCCGCCGCGCGTGCGGCGGCGGTGAACGGCCCGGACGCGTCGCCGGAAATGTTGATGTTGGGCATGGCCACCGCCGCGCTGCCCAGCGCGGTGCGCAGGAACTTGACGTGCGCTTCCTCGTCCGCGGCGATCTCGCGGGCATAGGCACCCACCAGCGGGTCACCGGAAAAGTCGACCCGCGCTCCGCCGGTCACGGTGCCGCCAGCAGCACCCGAGGGTGCGCCCGTCAGGCTTGCCGAAAGCCCGGCGCCGTTCACGGCATAAAGGTAGAATTGTGCCTCGAGATATTCGAGGTTCAGCGCGAAGTTGAGCACGTCCGCATCGGTGAGCGCCTGCGCCTTCGCCGGATCGGCATAGACGAATGCCCCGCCGACCGCCGCGGCGCCGAGTGCCGCCGTGAAGAACGCGCGTCGATCACGCCGCCGATCGGCGCGCTCCTCGAACGCCTCGATCAGTTGGTCCTGTTGCGTCGTCACTTGGCACCTCCCGTAAGCCCGCAAGGGGTTGGGATTGCTTTTCGTCGTGCGGGCTGTGGAGAGGTACGGCCGCCGGGTGATGGCGGATGCAGGCGGGCAGGCAAATTTGTTGTTTGCCGTCTCTCACCCGGGAAGCGCTCGACGCGCGCCGTTAAGGCAAGGTCGCGGATCCCCAGCCGTGATCGGGGCGCTGCCACCCCGGCCATCCGATGCTCGCCGGCTGGCTGGCGCCGTGGTCAGACCGCCGTGGTTAGACCAGCGTTGGACGGGAGCGGATCGCGTTGAGCACCGGCGGGTCGACGCGATAGACCGCCAGCCGCCGGCCGCCCCGGTTGCAATGATCGGTGATCCGGCCGGCATAGTGGCGGCGCACCAGCCCCGCGCGGACCAGATCGGATACCGCGCGGCTCACATTGGCCTTGCCGATCGCCAATGCCTCTTCCGCCAGCGCCGCCTCCACCCGGTCGGGATCGCTGCTGCCGAGCCGTGCCGCCACCTTGGCGCGAAGCCCGGCGCGCCGCCGGTCCCGTGCGGCCAGCGGCAGCAGCTGGCGCGCCAGCCAGTCACGCAGCGACACCCGCTCCGCCCCGGCCGCCCCGGACACCTGCACCCACGGCCCCGCCTCACCATCCGCCCGCGCCGCCTCGGCAATCAGGCCGAGCACGAGAAAGGCATAACGCGGGCGGCTGGACGCAGCCGCGAGCGCGGCGAGGATCGAGCCGAGATCGGGACGGGGGGTGGCCACAGTCATGTTGGAGAATCAAGCACATGCGGAACGCAACGTGAATCCCCTTCGTGCATGCCGAAGCGACTTTGTCGTCCATGACACTTTGCCACGCGCCCGCCGGCAGAGTGTCACGAATGACGCTTCACCGCGGCGGGGCGGCGCTGGAGTGGTCGCACCGATCCGGGCCGCTGGCGGGAATGGAGCTGACGGCAGGGAAGGATAGCGATGCGACGGCCGCGGCTGACGAGCCCCCCTTCCCCGCCTCCTGGCCGCCTACGCAGCCCCGCAAAGATGGATTACGCTGGCGGGATGATGGCTTGAAGCGCCCTCGCACACCTGAACCCCTCCCCATCCGTACAAAGCCTGTCGCGCCATGGGCCGGATCCCACTGGTCCGGCGCAGCTCATCACAGACGTCAACCAGCTAAGCATGAACGGATCAAAAAGGTCGAAGGCCGCGCCGATGAACGGTTTCGTGACAGGCTTACACGCGCAGCCTAGCGGCACCGGCAAACGCGCGCCTCAAGGCAAAGTGTCAGCCATTCCTCTTTCTGGACCAAGGCCCTGCCCCCCTCACATCTTGCAGCTTGGCAGGTTCATGGTCCTGCGACATGCTTCGGGAACAAGGGGCGCACGGAACACTGGCAATTAGCCGGTACAACAGGGGGCAATGCCATCATGGCTGAATATTACGGCGACGATTCCGACAACAACTCCTTCGGTACGAGCGGCGACGACATTGCTTATGGCTATGGCGGAAACGATTATCTGCGCGGTGCGGCCGGCGATGACATCCTTTACGGTGGCGCCGGCGACGACATTCTGCGCGGTGGCGAGGGTATCGACCGGCTGTACGGCGGATCGGGCTTCGATCGAGTGAGCTTCGCTGATGCGGGAACACAGGGCGTGATCGTCGACCTGCGGCGGCAGCTCATCATCAACGACGGTTTCGGCAATCGCGAAAAGATCGTCTCGATCGAAGCGCTCGGCGCCAGCACCCGCTTCCGCGACATCTTCCATGGCGATGATGGCAAAAACATGCTCCTGGGCAATCAAGGCGATCGCCTGTTCGGCCACGGCGGCAATGATCAAATTCAGATCGACGGGATCGTCGACACGGTGGTGGATGGCGGCGAAGGGCGCGACCTCCTCGCGCTTCTCGGCGACCAGACCGTCTTCTCGACCGACGGCAGCCAGGAACAGCTCGCGGCAACGTCGCGCGTCGTGGTCGACCTGTCGCGTGGGCTGATCGCGGACGATGGCTTTGGCGGCACCGGGCGCATCCGCGGCATCGAGGATTTCAGTTTCTACGCCCTGACCGGCGGGCGCGTGACCGGATCGGACACGGCGAACCGGCTCGAAGGCGGCAATGGCGATGATCGCCTGATGGGGCTCGGCGGCGGCGACGAACTCGTTGGCGGCGGCGGCAGCGATCAGCTGTTCGGCGACAATGGCAATGACGTGCTGATCGGCGGCCTGGGCAAGGATCAGCTGACCGGCGGTCAAGGTGCCGACATCTTTGTCTTTGCGGGCTTTTCCTTTGTCGGCTTTCACATCGACGAGCAGGGGCAGCAGTTCGAGGAATATTTCCTCCCGGGCGACAGCGGCGCGTCTCAGAAAGACGCCGACCGGATCATGGATTTCAGCAGCAGGCAGGGAGATATCATCGACCTGTCCGCGGTCGACGCAGTGGCGAACCTGGACAGCGCCAACCTGCCCGACGATGCCTTCACCTGGCTGGGCACCGGCGCCTTTACCGGCGCGGGCGGCGAGGCGCGCTACCAGATCCGCAACGGCAACACCTTCGTGCTGCTCGACATTGGTGGTGATCGGGGCGGCGAAATGGTGATCCGGCTGGACGGCGAGCATGTGCTGACCGCGTCGGATTTCATCCTCTGACCGGACGGGGAGCGTCGCCGTCGTTGGCGGCGCTTCCTCTGCTCCTGCTGTCGTTCAAGGCCCTAAGGTGCAGCGAGCTTGGCCGTCTTCCGGACAAGGCGGGACTGCTGCAATCCTTGCTTCGTCAGGTCGGGCGATGTGCGGCGATCAGCCCGGCGGGGTCAGGCGTTTGGCCATGATCACACGCGGTTCCTCGGCATAGCCAAGCCGGTCGTAGAAGCGTGCGACGGCGGTGTTGGTGGGGCGGATCATCAGCTGCACCTTGGGCACGCCGCGTACCCGCAGCCACGCTTCCGCCGCCGCCACCAGCGCGCGGCCGATCCCCTGCCCCTGCCGCCCGGGCGCGGCGGCGAGGTAGTAAAGCCAGCCGCGATGCCCGTCATGCCCCACCATCACGCTGCCGATGATGCCGCCCTCTCCCTCCGCGACCAGCACGGCAGAGGCGGGACCGGCCAGCGCGAAGCGGAAGTCCGCCGCGGGATCATTGTGGCTCACCACCAGCCCGCAGGCATGCCAAAGCGCGATGATATCGGCCTGATCGGCGTCGACGGCGGCCCGGATCGGGATGGTCATGGCCAGCAGCTAGGCGCGGATCCGCATGTTGTTAAGCACCCGCATGATCCGCCAGGCACTCCGGCGGTACCTGCCGTGTCCCGATCGCGCTCCGACCCCCGCCAGCGCCTTCACACCGACGCGCCCTGCCTGGATAAGAAGCTCGGGTGAAGCGCCGGATCGACGGTGAGCCCCCTCACCGTTCGTACCGAGCTTGTCGAGCTACGTGCCCAGCCCCCGCCCCTTCGCTCAGCAGGCCGGCGCGAGCGCCAGCGGCATGTCCAGTTCGATGCGATTGCGCCCGCGCTCCTTGGCCAGATAGAGCGCGCGATCGGCGGAGGAGAGCATGTCGCCCAGCGTCGTGCCGCCCCCGCCGAACGCCGCCACGCCGATGCTGACGGTCGCCTCCACCCCGGCGGAGCGCGGGTCGCGCGGCACCGCCTCGGCGAAGCGCGCGGCCAGCACGCGGCCGATGTCGCGCGCATGGGTCCGCTCATAGCCGGGCAGCAGCGCCACGAACTCCTCGCCGCCGATCCGCGCCAGCGCCGCCTCGGGCCCCAGCGTGTGGCGCGCGATGCGGGCGAACGCTTTCAGGATCTCGTCCCCCATCGCATGGCCGTGGCGGTCGTTGATCGATTTGAAGTGATCGAGATCGAACGCGAGCAGCGCCACCGGCTCGTCCGCGGCGCGCTGGCGCAGCAGCCGCTCGCCCTGTTCGAAGAACCATTGCCGGTTGCCCAGGCCCGTCAGGAAATCGCGGCGCGAGGATTCCAGCAGCTGCGCGTGCGATTCCTCGCGAACCACCGCCAGCAGCGCCATTGGCATGCCGACCGAATAAAGCACGCCTTCATACATAGTCAGCTTCGCCACGCCGGCGATCACCGCCGGGCCAAGCCACGCCTCAAGCAAGGGAAGGACGAAGAGCCGCCCGGCGTAGAACAGGGTGTGCATCGCCAGCAGCGCCACGACGAGCGGGTGCGAGCGCAGCGCGCGGAGCGGGCGGCAGCGGATCATTTCCCACGCCGTCAGCCCCACCGCGACGACGATCGGGATCCCGCCGATATAGCTCCACAGGTCCGCTTCCCAGCGGCTGCCCCCCGCCATCCAGGCCAGCGCCAACGCGACCAGCATGGCCACCGACAGCCCGGCATAGCGCCGGCCGTTGATCGCCGCGACGCCGTTCAGCACCAGCAGATAGCCGCTGACAAAGGTGAGATTACCTAGCGCCGAGCCAAGCACGCCCTGGCGGATGATGGCGATCACGCAGCCGGCGGCAAGCATGGCATAGCCAGCGGCGAACAGCTGCAGCTCGCGCCGCCGCTGCGGACGAGCCTGACCCTCCCACAGCGTCAGCGCCACGCTGAGGATCAGCGTGCCGATGGCGAGGACATAGAGGGTGAAGAGGTCAAAACGCATTGCGACGCCAAAGTTTCCAATGCCGCCATTTAGGTGCGATTTCGAAAGAACTCCTTAATCAGCGGGGATGGTAGCCGACCGCCACCCTGCTCTCCCCCTCCCCAGCTGGCCCCGTTCGCGGGACGCTCGCCCTCTCGGAAAGCTCGATGGCGCCCGCCTCCGCTCGGACGGGCGCCCGGCAGCGTTCGCCCGTCCAGATCCCGCGCGACATCGCCTGCGATCGCGGCATCACCGGCCGCATGAGCTTCTGACATAACCTCCCAGTCTGGAGCCTTGGCGCCCACCCATAGCCGTCATCCCCGCGAGGGCAGGGATCATGGTTCCGCAAAGCCGCCGCCCGTGAATATGCGCCCGCGTGCTGCGATCCCACCGCAGGGATCCGGCGCGCCTGCCGCGCTGGCCTTTCGCCACGCGCATCGCTATGGCGCGCGCCGCAGCCGCCTCTTTCGGGTTTCCGGCCGCTGCCTCCCCCTCAGAGCCCGCGCAAGGAGAACGCTTTTGGCGTGGGTCATCCTCGGCTGTGCCGTTGTAACCGAGATCATCTGGGCATTGAGCCTGAAATGGGCGGCCGTGCAGGGCGGCTGGCAGGCATCGATCGTGCCGATCACGCTCAGTTTCGTGAACATGGGGCTGCTCGCGCTGGCGATGCGCGGCCTCTCCGCCGGCACGGCTTATGCCGTCTGGACCGGGCTTGGCGCGGTGGGCGTCACCATCTTTGGCGTGATGCTGTTCGGCGAACGGCTGAGCGCGGTGCAGATCGGCTTTCTCGCGCTGATCATCATCGGCGTGGTCGGCACCAAGCTGTTCGCGCCGCAATAAGGGCGCGGCGCTGCCGGCGTGCGGCGGGCCGGCGCGGCGGGATGGGTAAAGGGTCGCGGCTGGCGAAGCGAATGTCGTCCGCTCGCCACTTCATTGCCCCTATAAAAGTTCGTCCTGAGCTTACCGAAGGATGTGCCCCGATTGGCATCACCCGAAGCACGCCGCTTCGCCCATCGCCGTGCGTCATTCTAGGATTTGATCCAGGCCCCTGGAAACACCTCCCCGGCGAAGGCCGGGGGCCAGCTGGGAAAGCGTTGGCAAAAGCTGGTGTGCCTGCCAGCTTGGTCGCGCAACTGGGCCCCGGCCTTTCGCCGGGGAAGCGGATCAATCTGGCTGGATCAGGTCCTAGCCCGCGGATTCGCGCAATCGGATCAGCCCGCTGAGGAAACAGACGGGGTAGATCACCTTTTCCTCCAGCCGCATGCGCTCGGCGGCGCGGGCGAGGATGAAGTGGGTTGCGACGGCGAAGTCGAACCAGTTGTTCTCGATCCTGTCCCGATCCCATTGGTGGAGATAGCTGTCCCAATCGGTCTCCATCTCCCCCACCAGGCTCGTCAGGCTTCTCTCCAGGGTGAGATCCGCATCCACGCCCCGCGCCAGCAGGGGGCCGTAGACACAGCGGCGTTCGGTGGCGCGATGCGCCTCGATGAGCAGATCGAAATCGTTGAGCTGCCGCTCCGCCTCCGCGGCATTGGGTGGGCCTTCGACCAGCGCGAGCAACGCCTTTCGCCGGGCATCGAGCGCGGCATGATCGCTCAACAGGTGTTCCACGCTGGTCGGTGCGTGAAGGGTGACGACATTGCCGCCGGAGACGGAACGTAGCCGAACCGGGATCGGCAACGCCCGGACGATATCCTCCAGCCGCGCGAGCGTACCCGATGGGCCGGGTTCCGCGATCATCGCGATCCGCGCTTCCTCCAGCTTGATGCTCACGAGATTGAGCTGACGCTCGTCCGCCAGGCCCAGTGCCTGCTCGATTAATTTGGTAAGCTCGTCGCGGTCGTTATCCACGTTCCCACTCCTGCGACTCCGGCGCTTCCTACATCGAAACGCCGATCATCAATTGATCAGATAATGACCTTCGCATCAACATAGCTGCTGCTGTAAAAAACGCGATTCTCAATGGCTTGGCGATCGCCGGTCATGCGATCCGGCTCCAGTGCGTCAGCGCCATGTCGTTGTAGCGCCGCATGGCCGCCACCATGGCCCCGCGCCGGCCGACATCGACCAGCTCGGCCGGCAGCAAGGGATCGGAATTGATCGCGCGCAGCACGGATTGGCCCAAGAGATAGGTTTCGCGCGCGGCATCTCTGGTGGCCATTTGCCGCACGCGATCGGTGCTCGCCGCCATTTCGGCCAGCCAATGATCATAGCCTGCCTCCAGCGTCGCGGCGGGCCATAAAGCACGGAAATCGCGGTCCTGCCCCGGCTCCGCCATGCAGCCGGCGAGAAGCGGCGCCTCCCCTTCCAGCCCCAGCCCGGCGAGCGTGGTGCGCAGCGCGGCGGCGTCTTGCGCCAGATTGTCGGCGCGCACCCAGGTGCCCGCGCCGGCATGGGCAAAGCCGGTGAGGCGAAGCGCATGCTCCCGGCGCTGCAGCCGCGCGCGATCGGTACGGCCGAGCGCATGGGTCAGCACCAGCAGCCATGCGCCCGTCCAGGGCCGCACGCTTTCCTCCACCCGCATCCAGCCGCGCGCCTTGGCATGGAGCGCCGCCGCCGCCGGCCCCAGCGCATAGACGCCGCGTTCGGGCTGCTGCGCCATGCCCTCGCGCACCAGCCGCCCCAGCGCGACGCGCACCGCCGCCGGCTCGATGCCGAAGATCGCCCCGCGCCCGATCAGCGTCGCTGCCGGCAGCGGCTGTGGCGCGGCGGTGGACAGCAGCCACAGCGCCAGCGAGCGCGGCGACACCGGATCGCGCCAGTCATGTAACATGCTTTGACTCATCATGCAGGAATGCGTTATATCGATCGGCGAGAGGAGAGCCAGCGTGAAGGTATCCGATTATCTGTCATCCGAGGAGCTGGTGGCGCTGACGCAGCGGTCGGATGCGCGCGCCTGGTGGGCCTTTGCGATGAACTGGGGGCTGATCGCCGCCGCCTTTGGCATGGCGATCGCCTGGCCCAATCCGCTGACGATCGTGCTGGCGGTGCTGATCCTGGCGGGGCGGCAGCTTGGCCTGGGCATCCTGGTGCATGATTGCGCGCATCACGCCCTGTTCCGCGATCGCCGCACCAACGAGACGGTTGGCCAGTGGCTCGCCGGGACGCCGATCAACCTCTCGCTCGCCTCCTATCGCACCTATCACCTGGCGCATCACCGCTATGCCGGCACGCCGCAGGATCCTGACCTCGGCTTTGTCGCCAGCTATCCCATCTCGCGCACGTCGCTGCGGCGCAAGTTCCTGCGCGACATCACCGGGCGCACCGGGGTGCGTGATCTGCGCCGCTCGTTTGCGCGCTTCCGCCTCGCGACGCACTGGCCGTGGCTGCTGTTCCACGTCGCGCTGTTCGCCGCTTTGGCGCTGGCGGGCGGTTGGTGGGCCTATGGACTGTGGTGGGTGGCGGAGCTGTTCGTCTATCCCGTGATCGTCCGCCTGCGGCAGATCGGCGAACATGGCGTGGTGCCCGATCGCGGCTCGCCCGATCCGCGGCTCAACACCTCCACCACCATCGCGCGCTGGTGGGAACGGCTGTTCATCGCGCCCAACCACGTCAATTACCATGTCGAGCATCACCTCGCGGCCGGCATCCCGCCCTATCGCCTGCCCCGCATGCACCGCCTGTTGAGCGAACGCGGCTTCTATGACGGGCATGACGCCTTGTCGCGCGGCTATGTCGACGTCCTGCGCCGCGCCACGCGCCAGCCGGCATAAGGCCCGCGCGGTTTCGGCGGCGGGTCTGCTCGACCTTGGGGCAGCGGACGCCAGCCGCGCAGATTGCGATGCGTACGGCGCCCGCCAAGTAACGGTCACGCCCACACAGCGCTAAATTCCGGTTAACGCCGCGACCGGATAATATCCGGATTTCGCACGACAATCGCGGCAGGCCACAGCCGCATCTCCTTTCACAGGAGATATTATGCCGCCTTTTGCCGCGCAGGACCTGCTTTCCGTCAGGGAGGTCGCCGCGCATCCGAACAAGCCTAGCTGGGCCAATCTCGTCGCGCATATCCATGTCGATCCCGTGCCCCAGGACCTGTGCGGGCCGGGGCTGTACGCGCTGTTCCTGGATGGCGCGCTATTCTACATCGGGCTGCATGTCGGCGCCGATGCCGATCCCGGCCTGCCGGTGCTGGAGCGGTGGAAGCTGCACGTCGTGGGGCAGACGCTTCGTGCCAAGGCGATCAGCTTCAGCCCGACGCCGCTGAACCAGGTGCTGCGCGGCCCCGATGCGTCGGGCCTTGCCGATGATCTCGCGGCCTGCCTGCCGAACGGGCGCGACACCGACTGCCACGCCGCCACCCCCCATCCGCTGCTCGGCGGATCGCATTGCACCGCGCAAAAGGCCGCCTTCGCCAGCGCCCATTGGGATAGTCTGCGCAGCGCCGCACCCGATGCGCTGCTGGCGCGGATCACCTGCCTGTTCCGCCCCCTGCCCGCCGGCTGGGACGCGCTGCTCGACGGTGCCGCGGGGCGCGAGCGGGGCGATTGGGTGCGCGAGCAATGGTTGCGCCCGGCCGAGACCCGGCTGGTGGAGCGGTTCCGCCCGATCTGCAACGCCTGCATCCCGATTGGCACGCACCACCCCCGCCTGGACGCGGGCGAGGTCGGCGCCGCGCTGGAGACGATCTTCCCGGCCGCGCTGCCGCCGTTCGACCGAGCGGTCTATGACGCCCGCGTCGCGCGTCGCCGCCCTGCCCCGCGTGCGCTGGTGGAGGCCTATGCCGCGCCGGGTACGGTGGCGGACGATCACGTCGCGGAACTGGCGGAGGATGAGGGGCTGAGCCGCGGCGAGCTGGCCTTCCGCCAGCGCCTGTCCCCGGCCGGGAGCAGCTTGGTCGATGCGCTGCTGGATGCCTGCCCGGCGCCCTTCCAGCCCTACTTCACCAACGTGCCCGATCTGCGCATCCGTCTGGGCGAGGCAGGCCGGACGCTGATGATGCTGCGCACGGCGCGCGGCCAGCTCCATTGCTTCTCCAAGGCCGACGTGGCGACCGTGGCTGCGCTGAAAACGGGGCCGGACCTGGGGCTGGAACGGGGGCTGGCGGCGGAGCCGGTGGAGAACGATCCGATGCGATCGCGCGTCACGCTTGATCCGGCGACCGCCACGCCGGCGCTGCTGCTGGCGATCGCGCAGGCCGCGGCGGAGGCCGTCGCGGACTGAGCGGGGCGCGAATTGAGCGGGCTGGGGGCGGGCGGATGGACCGCTTGCCCCCTTCCCTGCCGTGCCCTGCCCCGCGCAGTCCTGCCCGGCTCCGTCCTGTCCTGCCCTGTCCTGCCAGCCAGGCGACCCGCTCGGTCGCCTGTTGAGGCGCGTCAGCCGCCGCCCAGCAGCGCCTCGGGATCGAGCAGGGTGAGCGCCGCGCCCTCCCCTGCCCCATCCTCCGCTTTGCGCCAGCGCCACAGCACCAGATTGCGCCCGCCGCGATGCTGGACGGAAGGGACCAGCGCACCCTGCGCCCCGGCGGCGATCAGCGCCTGCGCCAGTGTCCAGCTCGGCGGCGTCTCGCGGCGGATCATGTGGATCTCGCGCCACAGGCAGGCGGTGACCGCGGGATCCCATGTCGTGAGGTCCGCCACCCGCTCGGCCGCCAGGTCAAAGGCGACCAGCGTGCCCGGCCGGATCAGATCCTGATGCATTTCCCGGATAGCGGTATTGTAGTCCGCCGACAGGTATAGCGCGGGCGTGCCGGGCGCATTCCAGCGACCGCCCGTCAGATGCGATCCGCTGTCATAGGGGCGGCGCTGCCAGCGGATGCCCAGCATGCGCCAGAACCGGCCCTGGAGCGGCGAGAGCGGGGGCAGGTCGGCCATGATGACGGGTGATCCCGGGCGGTCGCCGGCGGATCAGGCGTAGGCGCCCTGGTCCATGCTCTCCAGCGTCCACATCACCGCATCGGCATGGCCCTCCTCCACCAGCTCCTCGGCGGTCTTGCCGAAGCCGGCGATCGGCTGATGCTTGAACCAGATGATCGCGCGCCCCTCATCCCCCGCCAGCTCGGCGGCGCGCGCGATGATGCGGGCGATCTCGCCAAGCTTCGCCTGCACGGCGGGGCTTTCCGGCCGCGCGGCCATGGTATTGCGGTTGAGGTGAGCAAGCTTGGCGAGGCGGGACATGGGAAGGCGCAACCGCTCGGCCATGCGACGCGGCGCGATCATATCGGCATCGCGGATGTCATCGAGGAAAGCGGCAAGCATGAGTGCACTCCTTGCCTGTTATATGCATCAACGCCCGCCCCGGTTCAATGAATCCCTCTTCCCATCAAGTTCATGTCATCAAGACTGGTTAGAGGGTTTATGGAATAGGTTAGAAGGTTAGCCGGCCGGCACATGCTCGCAAGTCACTGTAAAGACGAGCGAACTACCGTGCAGGCTGTTCCCGATATGTCGGCCGGGCGTTCCTGAAGTGGCGATACGGGCGTTCCCGAAGTGTCGTGAAACTGTTCCTGAAGGGGCGACAGATGTTCCCGGAGTGTCGATGGACCCTGGGATAGCGTCTTTCGAGCGCACGGTTTGAATCAATTTCGCGCGCTTGTTGGATGGAGAGGTTCAAAATCGCGAGGTGCCGGTGATCTCGTCGGGTGGCAGCGGTTGCAACCCGACACTTCGGGAACGGAACGTCGGATTGGCGGGCGGTACGTTGGGGTAACAGGCGCGTCCCGACGCGGAATTGCGATCGGCTGGAATGAGAGACAATCGTACCGGCGCTGAAGCCCGATGTCGAACGATGCGCGGCTTGATGCACCAGCGCAGCGGCGACAGGCCTGTCCCCTCCCCTGCCCCCGCGTGATGCCCGCGAACCCTGCCCCCCGGCGCTGACCTGCACCCCGGCGAAGGCCGGGGCCCAGTTGGAAAGGCCGGGGCAATTGCCACCGCAAGTCGCAACTTCCTCATCCCTCTGCCGCGACGTTCAACGATGATAGTGACGCATCGCACGACCTCACGACAGGCCTCTTCCTGTTCCCGCACTTTCAACCAAGACGCGCGGCAAGCGGCCAAGTCTGGCACAGACTTCGACAAGCTCGCTACGAGCGGGGATGCGGGCGCCGCACCGGCACGATCAACCATCGAGCCCATCACGCTTGCTCCAGTCAGATCCACGTCCGCCGACCCGTGGCGCAACTTTCTCCGTCATGCCGGGCGTTGTTCCGGCATCCACTGTGCCGCGCAGCTTGCGCCCTCGAGTGTGCGCAACAGCGGATCCCGACACAAATCCGGAATGACGCAGCCTGTGCCGCCGTCGAACTATCCTGCAGAGGTTTCGCTCGCGCGAGCTGCATCGAACTCGCGTGATGGCCGGGAGATAGTCACCAGCGCCCAGGCCATTGCCGGTCAGCCGGCGAGACAAGCATAAGCAAGGGGGAAGGCGCCCGCCCGCCACGATCGGCAGCGGGATCAGCGGCCGAGATGGTGGCGGTGCTTGGCGTCCCAGCGCTTCACGAAACCGATAAAGGCATTCTGGTAGCTCACCGGCGTACGGGCAGGATCGGCGGCGAGCCACTGGCGGAATTCCTCGTGCAGCGCCTGATAATCCCAGCCCGGGCATTCCGCCTTCAGCGTCGCAAGCGTCGCATCGGTCAGGTCGCCGGCGCTGGCGCGATGGGCGAGGCTCTTCACCGATCGCCGGATCATGGCGGCAGTGGCGGAGAGCTCCGCAATACGCTCGGGCGAGGGTGTTTCCCCGGGGAAACGCTGGGCAGGCGAGGGGGCCATGATGGCGCCCGCGGCCACGCTGGCGCGCGTGTCCGGGGCGCCCCCGCCTTCGCCGCCGTCGCGCGCCACATGGTCGAGCGGCAGGGCAGGGGAGGCCGCGACCTTCGCCGGCGCGGCGCCCTCCACCGTCTCGCCCGTCACTGCCTCGGCCGTCTCTGTCTGCGGCGGCACGGCCTTGCCCCGCGACGTCCGCTTGCCCGTGTCCGCACCCGCGGCGCGTGCCGAGGGGCCGCCATCCGCCCGCCGCCGCATCCGCAGCATCGGCTCGCGCTTGTCGGCGGGCTGCTCGATCGCAAGCGAATAGCCGGGCAGGGGGTCCTTCTCGGCAATCTTGGCGATCTCGAACTTGAAGCGGCGATACTGGCCTTCCGCGCCCGACTTTTCGAACAGCGTCGGCATGGAAATGGCGAAACCGGCCTCTCCGGCGCCGCCCGCGTGCTTGCGCGCGACCTTGTAGAGCCAGCGTTCGCGCCCACCGGTCAGGTCGAAATAGGCGCGATCGATGCTGAGCACGCCGCCCGTCATCATCACGCCTTCCCAGAACCAGTTGGAAAGCTCGATCGTCATGCCGCGCGATCGCTCGGTCTTCTCGTCCACCAGCTGCGTCCAGCCATCGAGCCAGCTGAACGTCGCCTCTCGGCGCCCCCTGCCGGAGGCCGGCTCAGGTGAGGCGTCGGCACGAATGTTGGTCTTGATCGTCGTCGCGACCAACCGGTCGAGTGCCTGGCCGAGCAGCTCATAGGCCCGTCCCGTGGTCGGCCGCCCGATCGCGCGCAGCAGGTCATAGGGCATGAGATGCAGCTTGCGAGGCACGTCGTTGACCCCGCGCCTCGCCATGTCGGCCAGCACGCTGGCGCAATAGATCAGGATGTCGGCATCCCAGATCGTCGCCATGCCGTAATCGGGATTGGCCGACACATGGACCCACAGCTTGCCGTCGGGGCTTCGGTAGTCGATCGGCTTCACCCGCTTCGACTTCGCCAGGCTGAAGAAGGGGCGCTCCATCATCTCGCGCTGGTCGCGCAGCGCGAGATCGGCGACATAAGGGAGGAAGAGGTCGAACTGGTTCGAGACGGACGCGCGGCCAGCCTTGCTCATGCGGCGTTTCCCCGGGGAAACACGTGCGGGGCAGGCGAGGGCAAGCCGTGTTTCCCCGGGGAAACACAAGGTGCAGCATCTGCCGTGTCGTGATCGCGGCCGGCCCCGCGAGGCAAGTCCCGCCTGTCCCTCAGGAGCCATGGATCCCGGATCACGCCCGGGATGGCGGCGAGGCGGATCAGCCGCGAGCCACGTCGCGCGGCGCCGCGCTGCCGGTCACCGGCACGCAGGTGCCCATGTTTCCCCGGGGAAACAGGGCCCGGCGGCGCGGCTCCCCTGACCGTCGAGGCGCCCGCTCGGATCACCGTTGCAGGCCCCGCCCCTCGATCTCCAGATGATCGAGCGCCTGGCGCAGCGCCGCGGCGAGATCGTCATGGCTGGCGCCCGATCCGGCGTGAAGGCGGATCGTGACGCCCCGGCGATTGGCCGATTGGATGGTGAGGGCAGGGCGGCCGTGGTTGGTCGTCCAGGTCCATGGCTCTGCCGCCGGGCCGGCCGCGGCGCGCGGTGCCTCGAGAAGCTGGCGCACCACCTCGGCGGCATTCCACTGGGCCAAGCCATTGTCCCTGCGGCTTTTCTGGTCACGGGTGAGCGCGCGCGCCTTGGCCAGGATCGCCGGGGCGGCGGCCTTGTCATCCAGCGCCTGGGCCAGCGCATAGCCGGGCTTCAACTGCACGTCGGCGGGTGAGGCAAAGGCCTGCACCACCGCATCGGGCAGGGCCGCGACCTTCAGCATCTTGGACAGCCAACCCTTGGAGAGCTTCAGCCGCTCCGCCATGCGCGTCAGGTGATTGCCGTAATGGCTCTTGAGCGCGGCGGCGTAATTGCGCGCGCGTTCCAGGTCGGACACGTCCTTGCGCGCGCGGTTCTCCAGATCGGCGAGGCGAAAGGCGGCTTCGTCGTCGAGCGCGGCGACCTGCGCCACGAACATCATGTCGGGATAGCTGTGCGCGCGCAGCCAGGAGATCGACCAGTGCCGCCGCGTACCGGCGATCACCTCATAATCATGCGCCGGATCGCCATCGACACGGCGCACGACCGCCGGCACTTTCTGCCCGCCCTCGGCCACGATCGAATCGATCAGCTCGCGGCAGCTTTCCTCGCTAAGATGCGCATAAGACCGGGCATTTCCCGGCCAGATGCGCACGCGGGCGGGATCAAGCAGCAATTGCGTGACCTGGCGGACCTCGCCCGAGGCGACCCGCGCCAGCGCCGATTCCCGGCCGAGCAGCGTCGTGCCGCGCAGCCGCTCGCGCGTGGCTGGCAGGGGTGCGGGTAGCGGGGCGGGGGGTCCATCCGCCTGCGGCCGGTCCGGCTGCGGCGTGGTGGTGGGGGCAGGCGGGGGCGGCGTGGCGAGCGGCTCGTCATCGGCGAGCAGCCCGGCGAGGTAGTCGGATTGTTTACGCGCCATCACATGCCTCCCCTGCTGGCGAAAACGCGCGGAACATATGCGGAACAATGGCGTGTAGGAAAGGGGTGGGCGGTGGAGGCTGCCTTGCTATGCCGCGGCATGAATCACATCCTCCTCGCGCGCCGGCGCCACGCGGCCCCAGCCCTGGCGGACGAGCTGCTCGATCTGCCCCAGCGCCTCGTCCAGATTGGTGCGGCAGCGCTTGTGCGTCTTGGGCGTGCCGATCGGCTTTTCCAGCTCATAGACCGTCATCATGCGCAGCGCGGCGTGGCTGATCTCGGCCGAATCGAGGATCGGCACCGGCAGCAGCGCCGGGCCGAAGCTTTGCTCCATGATCGCGCGGACCATGGCGTGGCTGGGATCATTCGCGTCGAACTTGGAACAGATCAGACGGACGAAGCTGTAATCCACCTGGATCCCGGCGCCTTCGAGCTGGCGCAGCACCTGATCCATCATCGACAGGAATTGCACGGTGGAGCAGAAATCGGGCGTCGTCGCCGCCAGCGGCACCAGCAGCGCATTGGCCGCCTGCATCACCGCCAGGCTGATCGTGCCGAGCGCGGGCGGGGGATCGAGAATGACCACGTCATAATCCCGCGCAAGATCGACAAGCCCTTGTTTCAGCTTGCGAAATCGAGCCGCCAACACGGATTGTCCATTGGAGCCCGCCGCCGCCAGCTCATATTCCACGTCGAACAATTCGAGGTTGGACGGGATCAGATCGACGTTCGGCCAGGGCGTGCGCTTCACCGCATAGCCAAGATCCGCCTCGGTCGGGTCGATCGACAGATAGGGGTAGAGCGTTTCCTCCCGCGTGATGTTGAAATGCGGGTTGAAGCCGAACAGGGTGGTGGTGGTCGCCTGGCTGTCGCAATCCACCACCAGCACGCGATAGCCCTGCACCGCGAAATAATGCGCCAGATGCGTGGTGACGGTGGATTTGCCGACGCCGCCCTTGAAATTCTGCACCGCGATGATCGCCGGCACGTCCAGCGGCGCGCGGGCAGGGGAGGCGCCCAGCACCTGGCGCATGTGGAGCATTTCCTCCACCGTATAGCCGAGCCGCCGGCCGCTCTCGCTGGCGGGGGGTGGGGGGAGGCGGCCGTCGTCCTCGGCCATGCGGATGCGATTGGTCGAGCAGCCGAGCAGCGCGGCGGCCTCGGCAATGCCGAAGCGGACGTTGAGGCCCTTGCGGCTTTCCGGCAGGAACGCCTTGCGCCGCAGCCGTTCGATCATCCGCTCGCCGGCCTCGGCAAGATCGCCGATCTGGCTGGTGATTGCATTCATGCCGGAGCCCCGCGCGTCGATTGAAGCTTGTTCGCGCACTCATCGCACGATTTGGTTCAATCGCGCAAGATCGTTACGGCGAGCGTTCGGCAGGGCCTGTTCAGAGGATCAAGATCGCAGGCGGCGGGTCAGCTCGCCAGGGCGTAAAGCGCCGCCGGTGGCACCGATGGCTGCTGAAACACCAGCCGGGGGCGGGGCGTGCCGCGCTCCATCCGCAGCCCGGCGCGCGCGCCGATCACCGCCGCCTGCGTCCGGTTGGTGACGCCAAGCCGCGACAGGAGCACCCGGATTCGCGCCTTCACCGCGCCCTCCGATGTCTGGTGCAGGCGCGCGATCTCCTTGTTCGACAGCCCTTCGGACAGGCAGCGCATCAACTGCCACTGCTCCTCGTCCAGCCCCGCCTGATCGAGCATGTCGCCGTCGTGCGGCGCGGGGCACAGCAGATCGGGGGTGGTGCAGATCGGCTGGCCGAGCGCCGCGAGCGCCGCGACATGCGCAAGCTGCCGCCCGTCGAGCGCCGGCGAGGCGAGCGAGACGCTGCGCCCTGCCGCCTGAAGCTGCGCCACCAGCGGCTGCTGCGCTTGGCCGCCGATCACCACCCAATTGGCGATCGGCAGCGCGGCCATGCCTTGCGCGAGGTCCGCGGGATCATGATCCGCCGCGATCA
Source organism: Sphingomonas sp. OV641 (assembly GCF_900109205.1). Taxonomy (NCBI): domain Bacteria; kingdom Pseudomonadati; phylum Pseudomonadota; class Alphaproteobacteria; order Sphingomonadales; family Sphingomonadaceae; genus Sphingomonas; species Sphingomonas sp. OV641. The sequence continues at coordinate 70,412 of NZ_FNZB01000004.1, forward strand.
GCGCCACGTCGGGGATGCGATCGGCGCCGGCGGGGCCATCATCATTGGTCGCGGCGAAGCCATGGCCGCCGGGCGCGGCGCGCGCGGGCAGGACCTCGATGTTCTGGATGCGCAGGGCGGCGACAATGGCTTCGCGCCAAATGTTGTTGGTGCACAGCAGCACCGCGCGCAGCGCATCTTGCATGAAGTAATTCCCCCCTAGATTGAACACTCCCGGCCCCGTCCGGTATGTTCACCGTTCCTTAAGCAGACTTTGCCGCACTTACGAAGATGTCAGTAGGAGTGCGTCGATAGTTGCACGCCCCTGCCTCTTTGTGAGTATTCTGGCGTCCTTCGCGTGAACCATGGCGCGCCCGGCGTCTAAAGACGCACGCCCGCGATCATCCGGTCCGCTGTGCGATCCATCGACCCGGCGGCGCTTTCCGAAGAGCAGCGCCAGCGTCCGATGCGCGATTGTTGCCGGGGCGCCGTTTCCGCAACCTTGTTGGCGGGGGCAAGCAGCTTCAACCGAACAGTTCCCGTGTCCTGACGCACGGCGAGAACTGGAGGGGGGGAAGATATCACTTGCAGACCCAGCATGACCAACAGGAGGTAATCATGAAGGCTCTCGCACTTATTTCGGCCGCCACGCTGGCGATGGTTGCGGCTGCTGCACCGGCTTCGGCGCAGGTCGGCAAGGATTCGGAACAGTATAAGCTGGCGCTGTCCGGCACGGTCGCCAGCAACTGCGAACTGCTCCCCGAGGGCAGCGGCACCTACAATGTCAACATGAGCGAGACGGGCAACCAGGGCGTGCTGACCATCGCTTATGCCTGCAACTCGCCTTACACCGTCTCGCTCCAGTCGCTGAACGGCGGCATGCGTCACGCCGAATCGAACGGCTCGGTCAACGTGCGCTATGACGTGGAAGCCAGCTTCCTGGGCCTCGGCATCGGCGCCACCAGCACCAGCTCGGCTGCGATGAAGAATGCGCCGGTCGTGATCGTCACCGACAATGACTGGACCAACATCCTGCTCAACGGCGGCACCCGCACCGGCAACCTCGACCTGCAGTTCAACGGCCTGTCGAACTATGAAGTCGCCGGCACCTATTCGGACGAGCTGACGATCACGCTCGCCGCGAACTTCTGAGCACCCCCCGGTCTCAGGATCTCGCGGTCGGGGGGAGGGGGTCGCTCCCCTTCCCCCCACTCGCGCCGCCGATCCGGGCCGTCGGGCACATCATCGCTTTGGGGGGAAACGATATGTTCAACCATGCACGCCGGGCGCTTGGCCTGGCCGGCTTCGCCATCGCCGCCAGCGCCGGCACGTCCGCGCTCGCTTATGATCTGAAGCCCATCGTGATCCAGCTTGCGCCATCGGGCGCGCGCGCCGCGCAGACGGCGGTGATCACCAACACTCATGACGTGCCGATCGCCATCGAGGTAAAGGCGTTTCAGCGCGCGCAGAAACCGGACGGGTCCGATACGCTGACGGCCGATGACGAGAATATCATCGTCTCCCCGCCGCAGATGGTGATCCCGCCCAAGTCGTCGCAAAGCTTTCGCGTGCAATGGGTCGGCGACACCGCCCCCACCACCGAGCTTGCCTTTCGCATCGTCACCGAACAGCTGCCGATCCAGTTCAAGGAACAGGTGCGCAGCGATCTGACCGCCGATGTGACGATGCGGTACCGCTATGAAGCGGCGCTCTATGTCATGCCGGAGAACCGCCAGGCGAAGGCGACGCTGGCCGGCGTCGCCGCGGTGAAGAATGCCGCCGGCGAGGACGAGCTGGAATTGCGCATCAAGTCCGAAGGCACCAGCCGCGCGATCCTTGACCGCCCGGTGCTGGAGCTGAGCGCGGACGGCACGCCGCATCGTCTGGAAGGGGAGGCGGTGAAATCGCTGGCCGGGCTGAACATCCTGCCCGGCGTGGAGCGGGTGGTGCGGATCGCCATGCCCGCCGATCTCAAGGGTCACGCCCTCTCCGGCAAGCTGACCACCCAGTATATCACGCTGAACTAGGCCGTGGCCCGGCTGGTTGGGCTCGGGCGCCTCGCGCTGCTGTCGGTCAGCGCGAGCCTGCCCTCCATGGTGATCGCCCAGACTCAGGTCCCGGCCCAGACTCAGGTCGAAGCCCAGGCTCAGGTCGAAGCCGGGGCGCCGGTCCAGGCCGGTGTCGCGCCCGCGGGCCCGGCGGAGGCGACCCCGTCCGCCGATGACATCTTCCGCCGCGTGTTCGGCAAGGAACGCCCGCCGGTGGCGGCGGGGCGCTACACCGTGCTGCTGGATGGCATGCCGGCGGGCGCCTATATGATCGACCCGGCCGGGGAGGGGCATGTCGACAGCGCCTTCGTGACGGAGGTGCTGCTGCCGATCCTGCTCGATGCGCAGGCGGATGCGTTCAAGGCGCTGGCGAACCGCGGCGCGCGCGTCGGCTTTGCGGAGCTGCGCGCGCTTGGCCTGACGGTGGCGTTCGATCCCGGCGAACTGGTGATGACGGTTGGCGTGCCGATGGCCATGCGATCCGCGCGCGTGATCCGGATGCGCGGCGCGCGGGCGCGGCCGGAGCTTGCCTTTGTCGAGCAGGCGGGCGTGTCCGCTTATGCCTCGTTTCGCGGCGGGGTGGACGTGGTGGCGCAATCCTCGCGCGGGGAAACGGGCCTGTCCGGCTTCGCCACGGATGCGGACCTCGGGCTCAACATCGGCGGCGTCGCGCTTCAGGGGCGGCTGCGCTATGCCGAGCGCGGCGAGCGGCAGTGGAGCCGCGGCGACGTTCGCGCCACCTATGACGATGTCGATCGGCTGATCCGCTATGAGGCGGGCGACCTGTCGATCGGTCGCCGCTCCTATCAGCGCGGCGGGCGCATCATGGGCGTGGCGGCGCGGCGCGAGTATCGCATCGATCCCTATCTGAACATCCGCCCGGGCGGCGCGCGCGCGTTCGAGATCGACCGGCCGGCGCGGGTCGACGTGCTGGTGAACGGGCGCGGCGGGCGCACCTTCTCGCTGCCGCCGGGGCGCTATTCGCTGCAGGATTTCTCGCTGATGCCCTCGGCCACGAACGACGTGGAGATCCGCATCACTTATGCCAGCGGCGAGGTGGAAACGATCCGCTTTCCCGCTTTCTACGATATCGACCTGCTGGCGCCCGGGATGCTCGAATTTTCCGCCAATGCCGGCGTTCCCTATCGCGACGAGGGCGGGCTGCGCCGTTACGACCGCGATGATTTCAACCTGCTCGGCTATGCCCGCTACGGCGTCAGCGACGTGCTGACCGTGGGCGCGAGCGTAGAGGGGAACGAGCGCTTCACCAATCTGGGCGGCGAAGTGACCTGGGCCTCGCCCTTGGGGTCGATCTTCGTTGCCGCGTCCACCGACGTGCGCGCGCCCTCGCTCGCCACCGCATCGGCGGTGCTGCTCTATTCGTGGCGCGATACCGATCAGCAGCTCGGCCGCTCGCTGGACGCGCAGGTGCAATTGACCGGGCGCGACTATCGCACGCTCGATGGCCTGTTCGGGGGCAATTTCACCGCCGTCTCGGCGCAGGCGCGCTATGGCCAGATGGTGGGCGAGCGGACCCGCCTGCAATTGTCCGGCGGCTATGATCGCCTGCGCGACTTCGGCGATTTCGGCGCGGGCGGCGAGCGCTGGTTCGTGGGCGTCGGCGCTTCCTATCAGGCGCGCTTCGGCACCATCTCGGCCAATGTCGATTACGTGAAGGCGCGCGAGGACAGCGGGCTGAGCGCCAGTGTCGCGCTCTTCGTGCCGCTTGGCCGCGGCACCGTGTCCGCCAGCTATGCCACGCGCGACAATGCCACCCGGCTGGAATATAACCGCATCGCCGCGCAGGGCGTGGGCGCCGCCGGGCTGAGCGCCGGGGTGGAGCGGCGCGACGGGGCGGATCGGCAATATGTGCGCGGCAGCTATGTCGGCAATCGCTTCGAGGGGTTTGCCGATGTGGTGCGCACCGCCGCGCCGGGCGTGCGCGATCTGCGCACCTCGCTTGGCTTCGGTACCGCATTGGTGATGGCGGACGGCGCCTTTGCCCTGTCCCGCCCGGTGCTGAACAGCTTCGCCATCGTCACGCCGCCCAAGGACGGCGATTATGCCTTGGAGCCGCGCACCGGCTTCGGCTCCGCCGTGACCAGCTATGCCGCTTATACCGATTGGCTGGGCGCCGGCGTGATCCCGGACCTGCAACCCTATTTGGAACGCTCGATCCAGGTCGACCAGCGCGGCGACCGGGCCGCGCCGGGCGCGGGCGCGGTGTTCAATCTGAAGCCGGGGTTCCGATCCGGCTATCTGCTGCGCCCGGCACAGTCGAGCGACGGCGGCGCGGCCGCGATCGTCGGCGTGCTGGCCGATGCGGCTGGCACGCCCTTGCCCTTCGTCTCCGGCGAGGCGCGGCGCGCGGGCGGCAAGGAGCCGGAGCCCAAGCTCGTCTTCACCAACGGATCGGGGCGCTTCTTCCTCGACGGGCTGGTGGAGGGGGCGACCTATCAGATCAGCGTCACGGTGGATGGGCGGCGGGTGACGACCGACGTCGCGGTGCCGACCGGCAAGGCTGGCCCAACCCGGATCGCGGCGCCGATCCGGCTGGATATGATCCGGGAGAAACAGGATGCGAAATAACCGTGCCGCCCCGCTGCCCGCCCCGCTACTCGGCCTGCTGCTCGGCCTGCTGCTTGGGGCGATGCCGGCGCCAGCGGCGGCGGCGGAGGGCGGGGCACCCGCGCAGCTCCCGCCGCTTGGCGCATCATCACCGGCGAGCGGCGAGCCGTGCCAGCTCGACCTGCGGCTGGCCGGGCAGACGGCGTGGCGCGGCATCTACGGGCGCGGCTATGAACCCACCGCCGAAGAGGCGCTGGAGCAGACGGATGTGGTGGTGCTGCACGATGGCGCGCCATGCCAATGGTATCTGACCGCGGAGCGCGCGCCCGACGGTGCGTTCCTCCAGTCGGCGGGCGGCGGGCGACTGGGCTTTGACGTGCTGCAATCGCCCAACGGCCCCTCCCTGTTGTCGGAGGATGTGCAGGGCACCAGCTTCTCGCGGCTGAACGGCGCCTCGGGCGAGGGGCTGGGATCGCAGGCGGTGGCGCTGTTCGTGTCCATCCCGCCGGGGCAGGTGGTGCGCGCGGGCGCTTATGCCGGGCACACGGTGATCCGCCTGTACCGGCTGGGAGACGGCCTGCCCGAGCTGGTGGTGCAGGCGCCGCTCGCTATCGCCGCCGCCGTGCCATCGGTGCTGAGCGTGTCCGCGCGCGATTTCCTGCCGGGCGCGAGCGGCGGGGCGGTGGATCTCGGCCGGCTGGAGGGCGGCGTCACCCGCACGCTCGGCTTCGACGTGACGGCGAATGCGGATGTGTCGCTCAGCTTCCAGTCGGCCAATGGGGGCGTGCTGCGCCATCAGGCGGGCGCGCCGGGCATTCCCTATCGCCTGTCCGCCGGCGGCCGGCCGATCAGCCTGGCGGCGGGCGGCACGGCAACGCGCTTCGTCACCACGCCCGAAACGCCGCTGATGCTGGATCTCACCATCACCGTCGATCCGCATCCCCGCGCTGCGGCCGGCGTCTATCGCGACGAGCTGGTCGTGACCTTCAAGGCCGAGGGGTAAGCGCACGCGTCCGCCCGGCGCCGCCCCCCTGCGCCGCCCCCCTGCGCCGCCCCCCTGCGCCGCCCCCCTGCGCTGTCACCGCCATCGGGAGTAGCCCCCGCGCGCCGGCGCTTTCCCGCCAAAGGCTATACCGATCGGCAGTCTCGCCCCGCGCGGCCCGCCCTAATCTGGCCGGGCGACATGGGGTCGCCGGCCGGGTGGGGGGCTGCCGAGGGGGGCGGCAGCCCCATCGCTCGCGAGCGGGCAAGGCGGCGGCGACGTGGCGTCGACGTGGCGCGTCCGGGGGGAGCCTGCGCGGCAGGCGGGCAGGAAGGGAGCAGGGCGCAAATGGATAATGGCCGCAAGGGCAGCATCGACCGCACGGGGGTGAACTAAAGTACGGCCATGCTCTCCTCGCCCGTTCCACCGCCAGCGCTGCCCTCCGTCCCGCCTGCCGTTTCGGCGCGCCACGCGCTGTTCGATGCGGATCCCGAGCAGCTGATCGCCATTGGCCGGCTGCTGATCGCGACCTGTGCGCTCACCGCCATCTATGTCGATCCGACCCAGCCGCTGAACCTCGCCGGCATCGCCTATTGGCTGCTCGCCGCCTATCTCGCTTTGTCGATCGCGCTGCTGCTGGTGCCGCTGAAGATCCGCGCGCGGCACCTGTGGCAGGTGCTGAGCACCGCGTGCGACATCGCCACGGTCGGCATCCTGGTGCACATCACCGGCGAACTGGAAAGCCCGTTCTTCATCAGCTTCACCTTTCTGCTCGTCTCCGCGGCGATCCGCTGGAGCTGGACGGGGACGCTGGCGGTGGCGGCGGTGCTTCAGCTCATCCTGATCGTGGTCGCCGCCAGCGACCTGACCGACGGCGAATCCGAGCTGAACATCATGATCATGCGCTCCGCCTTCTGCTGGGCGAGCGTGCTGTTGCTCGGCTATTTCGCCAATTACCGCAGCCGCAGCGCCACCCGGCTGCGTGAACTGGCCGCCTGGCCGCACGATATCGTGCCCGAACAGGACCGGCCCTGGCTCACCTCCTCGCTCGCCCATGCCAATCGCGTGCTGGAATCGGGCGCGATCATCGTGATCTGGCGCGATCTGGATCAGGACGCGCATTGCGCCGCCATCTGGGACGGCGCGCAATATCACTTCGTCCCCGTCTTCGCGGACGGCCGGATCATCACCGGCCTTTCCCGCCAGCGCCCGGTGCATGAGCTGGGCGCGGCCGAGCGCGCGGCGCTGCACGCGGGGCTATCGCGCATGGCGGGGCCGATCGCGGAAGCATGGCGGGCGGTGTTCGTGTCGCGCTTCGACACCATCCGCTTCACCGGCGCGGTGCTGGTCGCCAATCCGCATTCGCGCGAAACGGACATGAGCCTGCTGATGCGGATCGTCGCCGCGCGCATCGCCATGGAGCTGGAGCAATATGCGCTGGTGCAGGAATTCGCCTCCGCCGCGTCGCTGCGCGAACGGGTGCGGCTGGCGCGCGACCTGCACGATAGCGTGCTGCAGGATCTGACGGCGGCGGTGATCCAGCTCGATGCCGCCACGCGCGACGGGGCGGCGGATCTCGGCGTGCTGGCCCGGCTGCGCAACCAGCTTCAGGCGATCCAGGCGCGCATCCGCCGGCTGGTCAGCGACAATCGCGAACGATCGACCCGGCGGCAGTTGCTCGCCGACCAGTTGCAGATGTTCGTGGCGCCGTTGGGCGAACAATGGGGGTGCGATGTGACGCTTCGGGTGGAGCCGCCGACGCTGGTGGTGGATGAAACGATTGCCGCGGAAATGTGCCTCGCCTTGTCGGAGGCGACCGCCAATGCCGCGCGGCACGGCGGGGCGCGGCACGTGGCGGTATTGTTCGAACGCGAGCGGGAGGGGCTGGTCGTCAGCATCGCCGATGACGGATCGGGCGGCGGCACGGGCCCGGTGCCCTATCCCGCCTCGATCGGCCGGCGGGTGGAGGAACTGGGCGGATCGCTGGCGGTGGCGCGGCGCGGCACCGGCCTTGCGCTCACCATCACCCTGCCGCTGGTGAGGCTGGCGGCATGATCCGGGTGATGCTGTGCGACGATCACCCGCTGCTGCTGCGCGGGCTGGCCGATCTGATCCAGGCCGAACCGGGGATGGAGCTGGTCGGCTGCGCCAAGGACGGGGCGGAGGCGCTGGGCATGATCGCCGCCTGCCGGCCCGACGTGGCGGTGCTCGATCTGGCGCTGCCCACGCTGTCGGGGCTGGAGGTGCTGCAACGGGTGAACCGGGAGCAATGGCCGGTGCGCATCGTCCTGCTCACCGCGCAGATCAGCGATCTTCAGGTGGTTCAGGCGCTGTCCGCCAGCGTGGCGGGCATCGTGCTGAAGGAAGCCGCGCCGCAAACGCTGACCCAGGTGCTCCAGCAGGTGGCGGGCGGCGCGCGCTGGCTGCCGACGGAGGTGGTGCAGCCGGCGATCGCCCGCGCCTCCGCCTATCGCGAGGCGCCCGATCCGATCGCCGAGCTGACCCCGCGCGAGCGTGAGATCACGCAGCTCATCACCGACGGGCGCACCAATCGCGAAATCGCCACCGCGCTCAACATCGGCGAGGGGACGGTGAAGACCCACCTCAACCGCATCTATTCGAAGCTGTACGTGAACAATCGCACGGCGGTGGCGATCATGTTCGCGCGGGAGAACAGGCGCGAGAGCCGCGGCTGACGCGCGCAATCAGCGCAGCGCCGCGCGTGCCTGCTGCGTCAGCGCGCGCACCTCGGCGAACAGCGCCGCGTCGCGCGCCTTGAAGTTGAAGCAGGTCTTGCCCTGCCGCCGCTTGGCCAGCGCGCCCGACAGGCCGTCGGCGAGCGCCGGATCGTCGTACAGCGGGATCAGGTGATAGGCGACGTAGCTCTTCTTGATCGTCACCGTGCCGAACCATTGCGGCTGCCCGCTCTTCGGATCGGCCGTGTTGCGATGCACCACCAGATCGCCCGGCGCGTCGCGCGCGACGACCAGGCCGGCAGCGGCATCCAGCATGATCGCGCGCAGCTCCTGATGCACGGCATCGAACTCGGTCATCATCGTCTCGCACTGCCTCACATCTTGTTCGCCGCTTCTATATTCCGTTTCTGCGCAATTGTGCGGCCACCCCGCCAAGTTGGGGGCATGTCGCATCGCCCCCGCGTCATCTTGGGTACAAGTCCTTTGCCGCATGGGGACACGGTAACTACTTGATGGCTATGCGTTCGCACTGCGAACATACGGGGTTAGCCCGATACGGGTACTTACTTATACTCCACTCATTTGATTGAAGAATCGCACCGAATCGAACATAATCTCCGCTCATCGGGGGATGGGAGTGCGGCGATGAGCCTGATGTTTCGGAACCTGCCCAAATCGGATCGCTGGCGCGAGCTTGAGCAGGAAGCGCGCGGCGCCACCACGCTGATGGAGGCGATGCGCCTGCTGGAGGAAGCGGACCGGCTGCGCCGCCGCGACGAAGCCAGCGCCTGCTGGACCACGCCGCTGCTGCGCAACTGACGGCAGCGGCACCACCGGCAACACGGCCGGCGGGGCGTCACGGCCCGGCCGGGACCGACGCGGGCGCGTCGCCGAACAGCGGCAGCGCAGGCGCTTCCTCCGGCGCGGGCACGTCGAAATTGGATACGGTCACGCCGACCAGCCGGATGCCCGCCTCGGGCGGGTAGATGGAGCGGACGAGATCAAGGCTCGCCTGCCGCAACAGCGCCTGATCCGCCACCGCACCCGGGTGGCTGCGGCTGCGGGTGATCTGGCGGAAGTCCTGGAACTTGATCTTGACCGTCACGGTGCGGCCGAATGCCTGCGCCTTTTCGCACCATTCCCACACATCGTCCGCCATGCGCAGCACGCCCGCCTCGATCTCCGCCGGTTCGGTCAGGTCGCGGTTGAAGGTCGTCTCGGAGCCGGAGGATTTGCGCACGCGGTGCGGGTTCACCGGGCGATGATCCTCGCCGCGCGCGATGGCGTGATACCAGCCCGCCGAACTGCCGAAATGCTGCTCCAGGAACGCCAGCGACTTGGCGCGCAGATCGCCGCCGCTCTCGATCCCCAGCCGCTTCATCTTGGCCGCCGTCACCGGGCCGACCCCGTGGAAGCGCGACACGGGCAGCGCTTCCACCCAGGCCGCGCCCATGTCCGGCGTCACGGCGAACTGGCCATTGGGCTTGCGATGGTCGGACGCGAGCTTTGCCAGGAACTTGTTGTAGGACACGCCGGCGGAGGCGGTGAGGCCGGTTTCCCCCAGGATGCGAGCGCGGATCGCCTTGGCCGTAGCCCAGGCGGTGGGCAGGCCGGCGCGGTTCGCCGTCACGTCCAGATAGGCCTCGTCCAGCGAGAGCGGCTGGATGAGATCGGTATAATCGGCGAAGATGGCGTGGATCTGCCGCGATACCGCCTTGTACACCTCGAAACGCGGGCGCACGAAGATGAGGTCGGGGCAGCGGCGCAGCGCGGTGACGGAGGGGAGGGCGGATCGCACCCCGAAGGCGCGCGCCTCATAGCTGGCGGCCGCCACCACGCCGCGCGCATTGGGGGAGCCGACCGCCACGGGCCGCCCGCGCAGGTCGGGATTGTCGCGCTGCTCCACCGACGCGAAAAAGGCGTCCATGTCGACATGGATGATCTTGCGAATCGATCCATCTTCCATGCCGGCGCTGTAGCAGCATGAGAACAATATGGGAACGGCGGATCGCCCCGCGGCGGCGCCGTCCTGACGCCGTCCTGACGCGCCATCTTGACGCATTGTCGCAGCATTCGAACGTCATGTGATGGAACGAGCGTCGCGGTGCCGCGCTGTGTCACTGGCGGACCGTGTCATTGCTGGGTCATCCCCGCAAGGCGCGCCGCCGCAGTAAAGCTCCGGGCCAAGCGACCCGGCGAGATGGAGTATTCATGGCCGACAAGACAGCGATCCTCTACCGAATGGTCCTGCCGGATCACACCTGCCCCTTTGGCGTGCGGGCCAAGCAGATGCTGGAAGCCGCCGGCTATGACGTGGACGATCGGGTGCTTTCCACGCGTGAGGAGGTGGACGCGTTCAAGGCCGAACATGGCGTGCCGACCACGCCGCAGGTGTTCATCGGTGGCGAGCGGATCGGCGGCAGCGACGATCTGGAACGGTATCTTTCGGCATGAGCGCGGCCGTCACCTCGCCGCGCGTGGGCTTCTCGCGCCCCGCCGCCGCCGCGATCGTTGCCGGCGTGCTGGGCGCCAGCGCGCTGGTCGGCCGCCGCAACGCGCCCGATGCGAAGCACCCGCGCACCCGCGCCTGGTACAAGCGGCTCGACAAGCCCGGCTATACCCCGCCCGATGCGGCGTTCGGCGCGGTGTGGCCGGCGCTGGAAAGCGGGCTGGCGGTGGGCGGCTATCGCCTGCTGCGCCAGCCGGCCGGTGCCGGGCGCAATCTGGCGCTTGGCCTGTGGCTGCTCAACACGGGCATGATCGGCGGCTGGACCGAATTGTTCTTTCGCAAGCGACAGCTTGGCGCCGGCGCGGTGGCATCGGGCGCGATGGTGGCGAGCGGCGCGGGCTATGTCGCCTCCGCCGCGCGGGCCGATCGCCCGGCCGCGCTGCTCGGCGTGCCCTTCGTCGCCTGGGTCGGCTTCGCCACCGTGCTCGCCGAACAGGTGTGGCAGCGCAACAGCGCCCGCCAGCGCCAGGACGCCGACCCCACCCAATCCGCCGGCGCCTGACCGACGCGTGGATGCCGGGCCCCTCCCGGCATCCAAGCGTCCGCCAGCCGAACCGATCACGCTGGCGAAGCCCCGAACCCCACCGCAAGGCCGGGGTGACGATCGGAAATCGTCACGCGCATCCCCCGTACCCCGACAAACGCGAGCCCCTCGCGAAGCCCCGCCATCGCCCCGAACACCCCGTCATCCCGGCCCCGCGCCGGGATCCAAGGCTCCGCGCACGCACCGGCCCGAAGGTCTGCGGCTCGGTATACGCAGAGATCTGGCCAACCTCCGCGCCCCAATCGCAAAGGCCACCGCCCGCGCCCGCAGCCACCGTCCCGCCAACCTCAATCCCTCGCACACGCGGAACCTTGGACCCCGGCGCAAGGCCGGGGTGACGGCGAGGGGAAATCGTGACGCGCTTCCCCCGTACCCCGACGACGCGAGCCCCTCACGAAGCCCCGCCATCGCCCCGAACACCCCGTCATCCCGGCCCCGCGCCGGGATCCAAGGCTCCGCGCACGCAACGGCTGGAAGGTCTGCGGCGCGGTACACGCAGAGATCTGGCCAACCCCCGCGCCCCACTCGCAAACGCGCTCCCGACGGCCACCGCCCGCGCCCGCAGCCACCGTCCCGCCAACCTCAACCCCTAGCACACGCGGAACCTTGGACCGCGGCGCAAGGCCGGGGTGACGGTTGGAATTGGCGTGACGCGCTTCCCCCGTACCCCGACGAACGCGAGCCCCTCGCGAAGCCCCGCCATCGCCCCGAACACCCCGTCATCCCGGCCTTGCGCCGGGATCCAAGGCTCCGCGCACGCAACGGCTCGAAGGTCTGCGGCGCGGTACACGAAGAGATCTGGCCAACCCCCGCGCCCCACTCGCAAACGCGCTCCCGGCGGCAATCCGGCCGCCGCACCCGTCAGCGTTCAGTCGCGCGAAGGCTCACTCATGCTGATGCCGTCCGCCGCCAGCACCTCCTCCGGCACCGGCGCCTGGGTATCGCGCAGCGCGAACAGGCCGCGCAGGTCTGCCGGCCGGTTGGCGAGATCGGCCACCGAATAGCGATCGAGCGCGGCGAGGAAGGCGCGCGTCGCTTCGGCAAGGACGCGCGGCAGGCCACAGGCCGGCGCGATCACGCAGTCGCCGCATTCCACCAGGTCGAACCCGCCCTCGGTATGGCGCACCAGTTCGCCGATGTTGATCTGCGCGGCCGGGCGCGCCAGTCGCAGCCCGCCGTTGCGGCCGCGCACCGTCTCCACGAAGCCCGCGCGGCCGAGATCCTGCACCACCTTCATCAGATGATCCTTGGAGATCGCATAGCGGGTCGCGATCCGCCCGATGGAGGCGAGCTCGTTGTCGTGCGCCGCCAGGTGGATCAGCACGCGAAGCGCATAGTCGGTGTAGCGGCTCAGCTTCATGCCGCGCTTATACAGGTATTCTGGTTGCATGTATATGCGCGGAGGAATACAGGCATTGCAAATACCTCTTTTACGGAGTCGTTCATGCCCGCGCCGCTCTCCCCGCAAACGATCGCCATCGTTCAGGCCACCGTTCCCGCCCTTGCCGACCATGGCGCCGCGATCACCGGCGCCATGTATCGCCGCCTGTTCCAGGATCCGGAGATCGCCGCGCTGTTCAACACCGCCAATCAGCAGAATGGCGCGCAGCTTCACGCGCTGGCGACCGCCATCCTCGCTTACGCCCGCAACATCGAAAATCTCGCCGCGCTCGGCCCGGCGGTGGAGCGGATCGCGCAAAAGCACATCGGCTATGCGATCAAGGCCGAACATTATCCCCATGTCGCCACCGCCCTGCTCGGCGCGATCGCCGAGGTGCTGGGCGAGGCGGCCACGCCCGAGATTCTCGCCGCCTGGGGCGAGGCCTATTGGTTCCTCGCCGATATCCTGAAGGGCCGCGAGGCGGCGATCCGCGCCGAGATCATGACGCATGACGGCGGCTGGACCGACTGGCGCCGCTTCGTGGTGACGGAGCGCAAGGACGAAAGCGAAGGCATCGCTTCCTTCATCCTGAAGCCGGAGGATGGCGGCCGGGTGCTGCGCCACCGTGCCGGCCAGTATCTCACCTTGCGCTTCGATGTTGCCGGCCGCCCCGGGCTGAAGCGCAACTTCTCCATTTCCTGCGGGCCGAACGACGATCACTATCGCATCACCGTGAAGCGTCAGGCCGATGGCGGCGCCTCGGCGTTCCTGCATGACGAAGCGGTGCCCGGCACGGTGATCGAGCTGACGCCGCCGGCCGGCGATTTCTTCCTGGCGGATGCGCCGGATCGCCCGATTGTGCTGCTGTCGGGCGGGGTCGGCCTCACGCCGCTGGTCAGCATGCTGGAGCAGATCGCGGCCGTGCACCCGGGCGTTCCCATCTGGTACGTCCATGGCACCGCCAGCCGCGCGACCCATGCGCTGGATGCGCAGGTCCGCGCGCTCGCCGCCCGGCACGGCGGCACGAAGGTCGCCACCTTCTACGAGCGGCGCGACGAAGCGGACGAGGCCGAGGCCGGCCTCATCACCATCGACTGGCTTAAGGCCAACACGCCGTTCGTGGAGGCCGATTATTATCTCTGCGGCCCGCGCCCGTTCCTGCGCTCGTTCGTGTCGGGGCTGGTCGCCGCCGGCGTGCCGGCGACGCAGGTGCATTACGAGCTGTTCGGCCCGACGGACGAGGTGCTGGCGGCCTGATCCAGGAGGCCGCGACACTCACCCCGTCATGCCGGGCCCGTCCCGGCATCCGGGGTGCCGCGCATTCTCTGGCTTGAGGGTCGTGGCACAGGATGCCGAACCAGCCGGCACGAGGGGGTGGGTGTCGCGGCCTCGCGAACGCCGGATCGGTTCAGCGATGCCGGCACGCGCAGCGGCGCTCTCCTTCCGCTTTCCCGCCCTGATCCGGTCCGCGGCGAGGGCGGCGTGGCATTACCCTGAAGCCGTCCCGCCATCGCGTGCCCGGATCAACGACCCGTGCCCCGCCGCCGCCCGGCGCGGCGGGCGCGCCCCTTAGCGGCTCGCGCGCTCGGCCTGGTCCGCCTCCTCGGTCAGGTCCAGCGTCTCGAACCCGCCCACCGCAACGCGGCGGCTGATCAGGCTGTTCGTCGGCACGACATATTTGGATCGCCGCGTCAGCCGCTCGACCTTGTAATAGCCCTGCCCATCGTCCCCCGACCCGGCGGCGCGCGCCGAATAGCGCCGCTGCGCGATCTGGCGCAGCACCAGATCGGTCCAGGGATTGCCGGAAGACTGGCGCAGCACCTCCGCATCCGCCGTGGTGCCATCGGGCCGGATCCAGAAGCCGACATCGGCCCATTGGATCGCATCGAGATCGCTACTGCGATACGGGTCGGGGTCAACGTCAGCGTCGGCACGCGAGCCGAACGCCGCGCTGCTTCCCAGATAGGACCGCGCCCGGCCGCGCGCCTCCTGTAGCTGCGCCGCGGCGTCCAGCTCATAGGGCGGCGCCTTCAGCAGCACGGGCGCTTCATCCTGCCCCTGGCCGAGCGACCGGATCAGCCGGTCCAGATTCTCCCCCTCGGCATCCTTGGCGGCGATCCGCAGCCGCAGCACGCGCAGCGCGGTGGCATAGCCCGGCTGCTGCGCAAGCGTGCGGCGATCCAGCTCGTCCAGCTTGGCGCGGGCGTCCTTCGGGCGATCGGTGGCGGTCAGCAGCCACACGCGCTTCATCCCCGCCAGCATCGCCGCGCGATCGTTGCCGCTTTTCAGCGCCGCGTCCTCGCTGGCGCGATAGGCCGCTTCCGCCCGCATGGCGGTTCCCGTCTTCACCCACATGTCGCCCAGCGCGGTGGTGGCGGCGAGCACGGCGGGGTCGTCCGGCGGCAGATTGTCCTTCAGGACATGCACCTGGCTGGCCACCGCGCGGCGATAATCGTCCTGGTTGCCCTCGTGCAGCGCCACCGTGGCATAGGCCTCGTAGATCGCGGCGACCGGCTTGGGATCGCTCTCGGCCTTGCCCTTGTTGCGGGAAATCGCGCCCGCGAGCACCGATTTCGCGTCCAGATACTTGCCGGTGCGAAAGCGCGCCTCGGCCAGCGCGATGCTCGCCTGCGCATCGCGCAGCGGGGTGCAGCCGCCGCGCACGCACTGCTGATGCGCCTCCTCCAGCCGCTTGCCCGTCACCACGATCTCGCCGCTCGCTTGAGCCAAGAGCAGAAGAAACAGGGACATTGTGATCTCCCGCAGGTGAAACGGCAGCCTACACGCCGTCCGGGCGGCGGCAAGTGCCGGGGCGGGTTACATTTGCGCGCCGGCCGCCTAGGCTCGGTGCCATGGCGCGCAATCGTTACTATCAGGGCCCGACGAGCGACCATTTCGATGGTGTTCGCTTCTTCAATCCGGGCCAGCCCTCCACCGATCGGGGCCTTCGCGCCCTGCTGCGATGGAAGCTCGCGGGCGGCGCGGCGCGCTGGCCCGCCGCCGTGCCCGTCACCCAGGCGACACCGGAAGCGGCGGTGGCGGGGCTGCGCGTCACCATGGTCGGCCATGCCAGCGTGCTGATCCAGGCGGCGGGGATGAACATCCTGACCGATCCGGTCTGGTCCACCCGCGCCAGCCCCTTCGCGCGCCTCGGGCCGAAGCGGGTGACGGCGCCCGGCATCGCTTATGAGGATCTGCCGCCGATCCATGCCGTGCTGATCAGCCATTGCCATTATGATCATTTCGATGTGGCGACGCTGCGCCGGCTCCAGGCCGATCACGCGCCGCTGTTCGCCTTGCCGCTGGGCAATGATGCGATCCTGAAGGCCGCCGTGCCGGATGCGCGCTGCGTGGTGGGCGACTGGTGGGACCGGCTGGTGCTGAGAGAAGGTGGCGCGGGGCAGGGGATCGCGACCACGCTGACGCCCGCCTATCACTGGGCGAACCGCTGGCCCAGCGACGTGCGCATGGCACTCTGGTCGGGGCATTGGCTCCACACGCCGGCGGGCAGCGTCTGGTTCGTCGGCGACACCGGCTATGGCGATGGCGCGATCTTCACGGCGGTGGCCGATCGGCTCGGCGCGCCGGATGCCGCGCTGATCCCGATCGGTGCCTATGAGCCGCGCTGGTTCATGGCGGCGCAGCACATCAACCCGGCAGAGGCGGTGCGCATCTTTCGCCAGGTCGCGGCAGGCTGGGCGATGGGCATCCACTGGGGCACCTTCCAGCTGACCGACGAGGCCCGCGACGCGCCCCGCCTCGCGCTCGCCACCGCCTTGTCCGCCGCCGCCATCCCGCCCCGCCGCTTCGTCGCTGGCCACCCGGGTGAAGCGCATGACGTGACGCCCGCCGCCGACGAGGGCTGAGGCGCCGGGAGATCCTCCGGCCCGAGCGGCCCGTTATTCCTCCTCCGCCACCCGCTTTCGCGCGGCGGCGCGCACGGCCAGCCAGCGGTCCCGCTCGGCCAGCGCGTCGGGCAATGCGCGATGCGCCGGCGGATCTTCCGGCCGTGCGCCCGCCTTTGTCACGATGCGGTGCGTTTCGTCCTCCAGCTGCGGCCCCGAGAAGCGGTGCTTCAGTTCCTCGCGCGCCGTTTCCTCCAGCGCCTCGCCCGTGTTGCGCAGCCGGAGCGCGTGGCGGTCCAGCCCGGCGCCGCGCAGCAGCGCGCTCAGCCATTTGCCGTCCCAGGATGGCGCGCTGGCGAACAGGTCATGCCCGCCCAGCGCCTCCACCATCCGCGTCGCCACCTCCGCCGCAGCTTGCCCCTCCTGCTCCAGCCGCGCGCGCGACAGGCCGTGGATCCGTTCCGATTCCGCGTCCCAGTCGGTCCATTGCGGCAGCGGCGCGATCAGGTGGCTGTCGGACCGGCCGTCCTGAAACACCCAGGCCACCTCCACCGGCCAGCTGTGATCCGACAGCGACGAGGCTTCGAAATCGAGAAACACCTTCATCGCTTTCCCTTTGGCATCGCTTTCCCTTTGGTCCATCGCCCGGCGTGATACGAGAACGTCCCGTTCAGCCGATCGGTCCGGGCGATCGGTCCGGGCGATCGGTCGGGGCGAATGGTCCGGGCGATCGGCCGGGGCGATCGGGCCGATCCTTCATCGACCTCGCCAGCGCGGCGCGTCGGCGCGGCGCGGCCCCGGCTCGCCGGCCGGCGATGAACCCGCCGCCGCCCAGGCGCATTATACGGGCATGAAAGCGGCACATCTCGCGGGGAAGCGCGTGCTCGTCACCGGCGGTGCCGGCGCAATTGGCCGCTCGGTCGCGGCGCGGTTCATCGGTCTTGGCGCGCGGGTGCTGATCGCGGATCGCGACGAGGCGGATCTGCGGCGCGCCACGGAGGAGATCGTGCTTCCCGCCCAAACCGGTCTGCTGGAGGCGGTGGCCGCCGATCTCGCCAGCAGCAGCGGCCTTGCCCATGTGTTCGCGCGCGTCGATGCCGGGCTGGGCGGGCTTGACCTGCTGGTCGCCTGCGCCGGGGTTGGCGCCGGCCCGCTGATGACCATGGCGGAGGCGGAGTGGCGCGCCGTGCTCGACAACAATCTGGTGAGCCATGTCGCCGCCGCGCAATGCGCGGTGGAGCGGATGCGCGTCGCCGGCGACCGGCAGGGGATGATCATCCTTGTCGGCTCGGCCAGCGTGCATCGCGCGGCGGCGGGTGACAGCGTGCTCAATGCCTCCAAGGGCGGGGTTGCCCTGTTTGCCGAAACGCTGCGCCGCGAACTGATCGCCGACGGCATCCGCGTCACGCTGATCGAGCCGGGCGCCACTGATTCCGCGCTTCAGCCGCTCCCGCCCGAGGAGCGCGCGCGCCAGGTGGAGGAACAGCGGATGCTGGATCCCGATCAGGTGGCGGACGCGATCCTCTTCGCCGCCACCCGCCCGCCCGGCGTCGACGTGGTGTCGCTGCGGATCGAGCCGTTGGCGCAACGCGCCTCCTGAGCGCGTCCCCGCGCGGGCACATTCGTTCGCGGGCAATCATCTTGATGTGGAGCAGGGGGGCGAACCGCTTTTTATTCTGGTGCGTTGGCGCGTCCGGAGGCGAGAGGATGACGCAGGAAGACGAACGCTGGATGCGCCGCGCGATCGAGATCGCCCGGTCCAAGGGGTCGCATCCCTCCACCGCGCCGCTCGGCTCGGTGATCGTGCTGGACGGGCGCGAGATCGCCGGCGAGCGCAACCAGACGGAGGAGCTGCCCGACGCCACCGCCCATGCCGAAATGATGGCGATCCGCCGCGCGTGCGAGGGGATCGGCGATCAGGAACTGCGCGGCGCGACGCTCTATTCCACGCTTCAGCCGTGCGGCATGTGCACCATGGCCTCGATCTGGTCCAAGGTCGGCCGGGTGGTCTATGGCGCGGGGCGCGACGACGTGCACGAAATGTATTTCGAGGCGCGCCATGTCGACACGCTGTCGTTCATCGCCGATGCCTATCGCGACGACATCGTGATTGAGGGCGGGTGCCTCGCCGCCGAATGCGCCACGCTTTATTATCCGCCCGGTGCCGATCTGCCGGCGGACGAACAGGCCAATCTGTGAACCCGTCCCCATCTGTGGGCGCATCCCCATCTGAAAGCACGCTGATGCCCGATCCGTCCGCCCCGCTCGACATCAACGCCGCCTCCGCCGAGCAGATCGATGCCGTGCCCGCGCTTCAGGGCCATGGGTTCGAGATCGTCCGCTATCGCGAGGAACGGGGTCGCTTCACTGCGCTTCGCCAGCTGGAGGAAGTGCCCGGCATGGCGGGAAAAACGGCGGGCCTCGCGTCCGTGATCCGGTGCTGATCCGCGCGGCTCCGCTGTCCACCCGGCGGGATTTGGGCTAGTGGATCGGGCCATGGGAGAGCATCCAGCGGCGACGCCCGAGCTGACCGGCCTGATCGGAGGCGGGGAGGCCGGCGATCTCATCCGTGGCAGGAACTGGGGCGCCACGCCGCTTGGCCCGATCGATCGCTGGCCGGCGGAGCTGCGTGCCACCGTCCAGACGCTTCTCGCCTCGCCGGTGCCGATGGCGATATTGTGGGGCGGGGACGGCATCCTGCTCTACAACGATGGCTATGCCGAGGTGTGCGGCCCGCGCCATCCCGAAGCGCTGGGCGCCAGCGCGCTTGAGGTCTGGCCGGAGGCGCGCGCCTTCAACGAACGGGTGATCGAGGCGGGGCTCGCCGGGGAATCGCTGAGCTTCCACGCGCAGGAACTGGAATTGTGGCGCTTCGGCCGGCCCGAACAGGTCTGGATGGACCTTGAATATCTGCCGATCCGGGACACCGGCGGCCGGCCGATCGGTTCGCTCGCGATCGTCATGGATATCACCCTGCGGATCGAGGCGGAGCGGCGGCTGGAACGCAGCCGGGAAATGTACCGCTTCCTCGACGAGCTTGGCCAGGCGGTGGCGAACCTGCACGATGCCGATGAGGTGCTGCGCGTCACCACCTGCATGGTCGGCGTGCATCTTGGCCTGTCCAACTGCGCTTATGCCGATATGGATCCGGACGAGGACGGGTTCACCATTCGCGGTGACTGGCACGCGCCCGGCTCGCCCTCCATCATTGGCCATTACAGCCTCGCCGATTTCGGCCGGCTGGCGGTGCAGAAGCTGGGGGCGGGCGAGCCGCTGATCATCACCGACAATCTGTCCGAGCTGGCGCCGGAGGAAGCGCAGACCTTTCAGGACATCGGCATCGCCGCCACCATCTGCATGCCGCTGATCAAGAATGGGCGGCTGCGCGCGCTGATGGCGATCCACCACAAGGTGCCGCACGTCTGGAGCGATGACGAGCTGTTGCTGATCCGCCAGGTCACCGAACGGTGCTGGGCGCACATCGAGCGGGTCGGGGCGGAGGCGAACCTGCGCGCCAGCGAGGAACAATGGCGCCTCGCCATCGACGCGGCGGAAATCGGCCTGTGGGATGTGGACGAGGCGACCGGCACGCGCTTCTGGCAGCCGCGGGTGAAGGCGATGTTCGGCATCTCGCCCGATCAGCCGATCACGCCGGAGGATTTCGCCGCCGGAGTCCACCCGGATGATCGTGACCGGATCGCCGCCGCGCTCGCCGCCGCCGCCGATCCTGACAGGCGCGCGCTGTACGACGTCGAATATCGCGCGGTCGGCAAGGAGGATGGCGTGGTCCGCTGGATCGCCGCCAAGGGGCGCGGCGTGTTCACCGACGGGCGCTGCGTGCGGGTGATCGGCACCGCGATCGACATCACCGAGCGCAAGCAGACCGAACAGGCGCTGCGCGACCTCAACGAAACGCTGGAGCGCCGCGTGGCGGAGGCGCTGGCCGAGCGTCAGCTGCTCGCCGATGTGGTGCAGAATACCACCGCGATCATCTTCGTCGTCGATACCGAATACCGCTGGCTGGCGGTCAACAAGGCCGGCGCGGCGGCTTTTGAATCCGTCTATGGCGTCACCCCGGCGGTGGGCGAATCCATGCTGGACGCGCTGGCGCATCTGCCGGAGGAGCGCGAGCATGTCCGCCGCTCCTGGGCGCGCGCGCTCGGCGGCGAGGAATTCACCGAGACCGAGACGTTCGGTGATCCCGCCCGCGCGCGTCGCTGCTTTCAGCTGAACTACAATGTCATCCGCGATCCCGAGGGGCGGCAGATCGGCGCCTGCCAGATCGCGCATGACGTGACCGAGCGGATCGAGGAGCAGCACCGGCTGGCCGAGGCGGAGGAGCAGCTTCGCCAGGCGCAGAAGGTGGAGGCGCTCGGCCAGCTCACCGGCGGGGTCGCGCATGATTTCAACAATCTGCTCACCCCCATCATCGGCTCGCTCGACCTGCTCGTCCGCCGCGCGATCGGCAATGATCGCGAGCGGCAGCTGATCGCCGGCGCGCTGCATTCGGCGGAGCGCGCCCGCACGCTGGTGCAGCGCCTGCTCGCCTTCGCCCGCCGCCAGCCGCTCCAGCCCACCGCCATCGACGTGCACGCGCTCGTCACCGGCATGGGCGATCTGGTGGCGAGCACCATCGGCCCGCAGGTCAAGGTGGTGATCGAGGCGCCGGCGGATCTGCCGGCCGCGCGCGCCGATCACAATCAGGTGGAAATGGCGCTGCTCAATCTCGCGGTGAACGCGCGCGATGCCATGCCGGACGGCGGCACGCTGCGCATCACCGCCGCGGCGCGCACGGTCGGCGAGGGGGAGGACGCGGGCGAGCTGAAGCCGGGCCGCTACGTCATGGTGTCGGTCGCGGATACCGGCGTCGGCATGGACCCGGACACCGCCGCCCGCGCGATCGAGCCGTTCTTTTCCACCAAGGGGATCGGCAAGGGCACGGGGCTCGGCCTGTCGATGGTTCACGGCCTGGCGCGCCAGCTCGGCGGCGGCATCCGCATCTTCAGCCAGCCGGACCTTGGCACCAATGTGGAGCTGTGGCTGCCGATGGCGGAGGAAGCGGCCAATCCGCATCCGTCCGGCGGCGAGGATGCGGCGCCGCGCTCGGGCCGGCGCGGCAAGGCGCTGCTGGTGGATGACGAGGATGCCGTGCGCACCGCCACCGCGCACATGCTGGAGGAAGCGGGCTTCACCGTGATCGAGGCCGCGTCCGGCGCCGCCGCGCTGCAGACCTTGGGCGCGCAGCCCGACATGGCGGTGCTCGTCACCGATCACCTGATGCCCGGCATGGACGGCACGCAGCTCGCCCGCCGCGCACGCGAAATCCGCCCCGGCCTGCCGTGCCTCATCGTCTCCGGCTATGCCGATGTCGAAGGCATCGCCCCCGACCTCCCCCGCCTCGCCAAGCCCTTCCGCGCCCAGGAACTGATCGAAACCCTGAACACCATCCTCCCCGCCGACCCCGCACGCGACCCCGCCCCCGACCCCGCCGAAGCATCCAATCAGGCATGATGCTAAATGGGAGGGGGGAGGGAAGCGCAGACTCCCCCAACCCCAACCACCCCGGCGAAGGCCGGGGCCCAGCTGGGAAGGCCGGCGTAACAACCACAGCACCCGCCGCCGCAAAGCCTCCGCGCGACTCCCCCCGTCATGCCGAACCCATCCCGGCATCCAGCAGCCCGCGAACCTCAACCGACCAAGTTCGCGGCACCATGGATCCCGGCGCAAGGCCGGGATGACGCAGCATGTGGGGCGATCGCACGCTCCCCGCCGCGTGCCGTCAACAGCTCACGTCACCCGAAAACCCCACTCGACCAATTCCGCAAACCCAGTACCCCGGCGAAGGCCGGGGCCCAGTAGGGAAGGCCGGCGTAACAGCCGCAGCACCCGCCACCGCAAGTCCGCTCAACTGGACCCCGGCCTCCGCCGGGGAACAGCTAAGCTGTCCGAAGGGCCTACCCGCCCCATCGCCCAACCCTCAGCCGCCACCCCGGCGAAGGCCGGGGCCCAGCTGGGAAGGCCGGCGTGACAACCACAGCACCCGCCGCCGCAACACCTCCGCCCCGCGCCAACCGTCACGCCGAACCCATCCCGGCATCCAGCAACCCGCAAACTTCGACCCGACCGAGTTTGCGGCACCATGGATCCCGGCGCAAGGCCGGGATGACGCGGCATGTGGGGCGATCGCACGTTCCCCGCCGCGTGCCGTCAACAGCTCACGTCACCCGAAAACCCCACCCCCGATCACTGCGTCGCGATGGCGATCTTCACCTGGTGCGCCAGATCGTCGAACTCCACGTCGCTGATATCCACCAGCACGCGCTTCAGCGTGCCGTTGAACCGCGCCGGGCTCGCGTAGAGATCCGACACCGGCGTGATCAGGTCGCACCCCACGTCGAAGCTCTCGCCCACCGTGAAGCGCGCGCCGACCTGCTTGTCGAACCGGCCCTCGCCCACGATCGTCTCGCCCAGGCGCAGCGTCGCCTTGCCGCCGGTGGCGAATTCGCCCTCCTTGTCGCAGGTGATCTGCACCGACAGCACATGGTGGCCGGCCGGGATCGGCGCGGTCGATTCCACGCGATAACGCTCGGTATTGAACCAGTTATGCTCCCAATACAGCTTCCCCGCCTTCATGAAGAAGCTGTAGCCGCCGGCCTCCCCGCCGCAGCAGACCAGCACGCCCTCGCCGCCGCCATCGGGGATGGTCACTTCCGCCGCGATCGTGTGATCGATGTTCTTGGTCGCGGGCGATGCCGCCTCGGGGATGCGCGTGGTGCCGGGCAGGTAGATGAACTGCTTCTTGCCGCGCAGGTAGCTCGGCTTCAGGTTCACGTCCGCGCGCTCCACGAAGCGGTCGTCCAGCGGCAGGACATTGTATTTCGCGGCTTCCGCCCAGAACATGTCCTGCAACTGGCGCAGCTTCTCCGGCTCCGCCTCGGCCAGGTCGTTCGCCTGGCTGAAGTCCTCGTCGATATGATAGAGTTCCCAGGCGTCGCTGTCGAAATCGGGGGAGGAGCCCGATGTCTGCCACGGCAGCTTGCCGTGCCGCGCGCCGGCCACCCAGCCGTCGTGATACAGCGCGCGATTGCCGAACATCTCGAAATATTGCGTGGTGCGCGTCGACGGCGCGGCCGCATCGTCCCAGCTATAGGCCATGCTGACGCCCTCGATCGGCTTTTGCGGCACGCCGTTGATCGAGATCGGCTCGGTCACGCCGGCCGCCTCCAGGATGGTCGGCACGATGTCGATCGCATGGTGGAACTGGTCGCGCAGCCCGCCCCGGTCGGCGATCCGCCGGGGCCAGCTCATCACCAGCCCGTTGCGCGTGCCGCCGAAATGCGAGGCGACCTGCTTGCACCATTGAAAGGGCGACGATCCGGCCCAGCACCACGGCACGGGATAATGGTTTTCGTGGTGGGTGCTGCCCAGCTCGTCGATCACCTTCAGCATCTCCTCGACGCTGTCGACATAGCCGTGCTGGCTTTTCATGTTGTTGGCGGTGCCGTGCATCGATCCTTCGGCGCTTGGCCCGTTATCGCCCACGACATAGATGATCAGCGTGTCGTCGCGCAGGCCCATGGTCTCGATCGCGTCGATCAGCCGGCCGATCTGCGCATCGACATGCTCCAGGAACCCGGCGAACACTTCCTGCATCCGGGCGTAGAGCCTTTTCTCGTCGGCGCTGCATTCGTCCCAGGCCGGCATGGAATCGGGCCGCGGGGTCAGCACCGTTCCTTCGGGCACCACGCCCAGCTTGATCTGCCGCGCCAGCGTTTCCTCGCGCACCTTGTCCCAGCCCTGGTCGAACTTGCCCTTGTATTTGTCGGCATAATCCTTGGGGCTGTGGTGCGGCGCATGGGCCGCGCCCGGCGCCCAATAGCAGAAGAAGGGCTTGTCCGGCGCACCCGCCTTCTGGCTGCTGATCCAGGCGATCGCCTTGTCCGCCATGGCGGCGCTCAGGTGATAATTGTCGTCGCCTTCCGGCTTTTCGATCGGCAGCGTGTTCTCGAACAGCGGCGGATCCCAATTGTTGGTTTCCCCGCCCTGGAAGCCGTAGAAATATTCAAAGCCATGGCCCGTCGGCCAGCGATCGAACGGCCCCGCCGGGCTAGTCTCGAAATCGGGCGTATTGTGCCATTTGCCGAAGGCGGCGGTGTTGTAATTGTTCATCCGCATGGTCTGCGCCACGCAGGCGGCATTTTCCGGCCAGCGCCCGTCATAGCCGGGAAAGCCGGTGGCCAGCTCCATGATGATGCCGGTATGCACCGAATGGTGGTTGCGCCCCGACAGGATCGCCGCGCGCGTCGGCGAGCAGAGCGCGGTGGTGTGGAACCGGTTATAGCGCACGCCCTCCTTGGCCAGCTTCTCCAGCGTCGGCGTGCTCACTGGCCCGCCAAAGGTGGCAGCATGGCCGAACCCCACATCGTCCAGCAGGATCAGCAGCACGTTGGGCGCGCCCTCGGGCGCCTTGGGCACATCGGGGATCACCGGCTGGGAATCGACATAGGTGCGGCCCACCCGCCCGGTGAAATGCGTGTCGGTCTGCGGATAGGGGAGGATCGTCCTGGTCATCATGCTCTCCGATCGGGGCGGGGCGAAGCAGGGGAGGGGTGCCGCCGGTCGATGCAGCCGTCCGGACCCCCGCGACCGGGGGGAGCGTGATCAGGGTCGCGCGGCGGACAGGCTGCATCTGCGCCGAACCCTAGCGCCCGCCCGCCAGGCTCAAATCGGTGTAAACCCGCAAACCCGCCCCGCCTCACCCCCGAACCTGCCGAAGGATCAAAGCCGCCCGCCTCACCCCCCGCTGTCCGTTGGCCGGGGCTGGCTCGAAGTGCCCAATCCCCGTCATTCCCGCGAAGGCGGGAATCCATAAACGCAGCGCCCGCTTCTCTCGTGAGGTCCAAAGTTTATGGATCCCCGCCTCCACGGGGATGACGATAGAGAGAGTGGCAGAAGTCGCCCACTTTTGGTCATTGGCGGCCCGCAATGGGCCGCCAATAGCCGTCATTCGGTGCGGCTCAGCTCCTACGCGGCCTTGTAGCGGAAGACGATCAATAGGCCGGCGACCACCATGCCGAGACCGATAAGCATGAGCGCTGACATCGGATTACCCAGGATCGCCCAGTCCATTGCGGCTGTCACGCCGGGAACCAGGTAAAAGAGGCTGGTGACGTTCACCAGATTGCCGCGTGCAATGAGCTTGTAGAGCAGGAACGTGGTGCCGACGGAGATCACGATCGCGAGCCACAGGACCGGCATCACGAACCCTACGTCCCACGAGCCGTAGCATGCACCGAAAGGTGCGACCGCACCGGCGAACGCAAGTCCGACTGCGTATTGTGTCGGCAGCACCACCCACGGAGCCTGCTTCTCACGCTTCTGAAGGATCGAGCCTGCGGTTATGCCGAGCAGCGAGAGCGCGGCGAACGCCAGCCCCAGCAGGTCGAACTGCATTGACATAAGCCCATCCGAAACGACCAGCGCGAGACCCACGAGGGCAAATACAAGCCCGAGGAGGCGCGGCACCGTCACACGCTTCTCAGTCAGAAAAATCGTGAGGATCGGCTGCACCCCAAGAAGCGTCGCCAGCGCTCCCGGTGTGATCCCGTTATCCAGAGCCAAGAGGTAGCAAGCAGAGTAGAGGCCGGCGATGAGGAAGCCGATCAGGGCATTGCGGAGCCGGGTGCCGCGCTCCGGCACCAGCGTACCATTCCAAGCCGCTACGCTAATTAGGATCGCAAGTGCAATCCCGTAGCGGAGGACAAGAAGGGCAAATGGAGAGCCGTGCCGCAGGCCGATCTCGGACACTATGGCGCCGCTGCTCCACAGCAGGACAAACGCCGTGGTCGGCAGGAGCGCCGACACATAACGATTAAACATTGGATTTCACCTGATGAACGTCGTGAGGCCCGCCCTTCGAGCGCGGGCAGTGCACCGGCAGTTAGCCGGCGTGGATCGACGCAGATGGCGGAGGTGCGCCGACGCGGCCGATCCGTTCAGTCCCTTCAGGCGGTGGCGGTGCGGACGCACGCGCGAACAGGTCTGCTGCACCGATCTGGTTATGGCGGCCGTTCGCGAACATGTGGCGGTGATAAGCCCGCCCTATCAGGCACGCAAGCCGTCAGGGCAGCTTATAACAATCTCAGCCCAGAAGCTGCCGGGCCGCTTCCCTCCCACTTCCGGTCGTCCACGATCGCCGAACCATCTCCTGAAAGCCGACCGGCAAGGGCGAGACCTGCGCCCATCCACCGCGTCATCCCGGCCTTGTGCCGGGATCCAGTGTTCCGCGAACCGGGCGGCGTGAAAGTGTGCGGTGCGGTCGATGCCGGGGCCGGCCCGGCATGACGCAGCGAGCGCCGCAGCAGGCTCGCACCAAAGCCGGGTGATCGCCGCCGCGTCGCGCCGTCAGCGCCTTCTCCACGGCCGCGGCGCCGGAGCGCATCGCGCCCGATCCGCGCCTCTCCCCCGTTCGCGCCGAGCCCGCCCGGGCACGTGCCGCCAGCATCCCGCACCGCCACAAGGCAGACGCGCGGCGCGCCCGATCACGTGCCGCAGAAGGTGGCGGCGACGCGCTCGTGCGGTTCGGGGGGCTGGGCGAGGTCGGCCGCATCCGGCTGGTCGGTGAAGGGCCGCGACAGCACGTCCATCATCCGGTGGAACGGCGCGAAATCCTCGCGCTGGACGGCGGCGGCGATCATCGCCTCGACCTGGTGGTTGCGCGGGATGAACGCCGGGTTCGCCCGCTCCATCGCGGCGCGCCGGGCGGCGGCATCCGGCCCGTCCGCCGCCAGCCGCTGGCGCCAGTCGCGCGCCCAGTCATCAAAGGCGGTGGGATCGACGAACAGCGCGCGCACCGGCTCGTCCTCGCCCGTCACCGCTTTGGCCAGCAGGCGGAAGAACAGGGTGAAGTCGACCTGATTTTCCGTCATCCGCACCAGCAGCGCCTCGATCAGCTCGCGGTTTTGCGCCGCCGCTTCCGCGCTGGCCGAAGGCAGGCCGATCTTGGCCGAAAGGCCGCCGAAATAGGCCAGCTCAAAGGCCGGCGGGAAGGCGGACAAGGCCGTTTGCGCCTCCGCCACCACCGCTTCCTCGTCGCCCTCGAACAGCGGCAGCAGCGTCTCGGCGAAGCGGGTCAGGTTCCACAAGGCGATGCGCGGCTGGTTGCCGAAGGCGTAGCGGCCCGCCCGGTCGATGGAGCTGAATTTCGTCGCCGGATCATAATGATCCATGAAGGCGCAGGGGCCATAGTCGATCGTTTCGCCCGATACGGCCATGTTGTCGGTGTTCATCACGCCGTGGATGAAGCCAACGTTCAGCCACTTGGCGACCAGCGCCGCCTGCGCCGCGATCACCGTGTCCATCAGCGCGCGATAGGGGTTTTCTGCAGTCTTTGCAGCGGGATAGTGGCGCGCGATGACATGGTCGGCCAGCAGCCGAAGCCCTTCCACATCGCCGCGCGCGGCGAAGAACTGAAAGGTGCCGACGCGGATGTGGCTGGCGGCGACGCGGGTCAGCATCGCGCCCGGCAGGAACTCCTCGCGCATGATCGCGTCGCCCGTCGTCACCGCCGCCAGCGCGCGGGTGGTGGGGATGCCGAGCGCCGCCATATATTCGCTGACCAAATATTCGCGCAGCACCGGGCCAAGCGCCGCGCGCCCGTCCCCCGATCGCGAAAAAGGCGTGGTGCCGGAACCCTTTAGCTGGATGTCGCGGCGCTTGCCCGCGCGGTCGATCACCTCGCCCAGCAGCACCGCGCGGCCGTCGCCCAGTTGCGGCTGGAAATTGCCGAACTGATGCCCGGCATAGGCCTGGGCGATCGGCTCCGATCCGTTGGCGATGGCGCGGCCGGAGATCACGTCCAGCCCCGCCGGGCTGTGCAGCCAATCGGGGTCGATCCCGAGATCCGCCGCCAGCGCGTCATTCGCCGCGATCAGGGCGGGGGAGGGGCTTTCCAACGGGCGAACCGCGGCAAAGAAGCGCGCCGGCAGGCGGGCGTAGCTGTTGTCGAACGCAATGGCCATCCGGCTGGAACCGCCCGCCTCCCCGCAAAGTTGCGTGTCGCTACAAAGAGCGCCGCGCGATGGTGGATCACCGGCCCCCCGCGCGCAAGGCGCGATCCGCCGCCGGAGACTTTTCGCCGCCCTGCGATCCAAGGCCTCTTGATCCATGTGGCTGCGCCCCCATCTCGAGGATGCGGACCGGGCCCCTCTGGCGCTCGTCTCAGGACGAACGTGATGTCGGACCGCATCGGGTTAGCTCGATGTAGGCCTGGCTGTCTGCCGTTTCACATCTGCGCTGATCCGATCGTTCAATCTTTGATTGGAGAGAGGCGTTGAGTTTTCTTCGTTACAATCTGACCCGCCTGCACGAGCGGCTGGATGAGCAGATCCGCACCGAGCTGAAGCGCCGCGTGCCGGATAGTTTGCGCCTGCTGCGGCTCAAGACATTGCGCCTGCGCGTCAAGGACAGGCTGCACGGCCTGGCATGGCAGCCGCAGGCGGGCTGAGCCTCGCCGCCCGCATCATCATTCCATCATCAACGCACGGCCGCGAGGCGCGGACCTGTCCGCCGATCGGGCAAGCTCCCCGCGCGGCCGTGCGTGCATCGAACAGGCAGGAACATCATGACCCTTATTCCCACGCTCGCCCTGGCCCTGGCGGCCGCTCCCGCCGCTCCGGCGCAGCCCGCCGCGCACAGCGTGTCCGTCGCGCATCCGGCGGGCGCTGCGGCGGCGGAGTATCGCGGCGAGATCGACGTACGCCACCGCCAGGTCGGATCGGCCGCGCCGGGCGGCCGGCCGTCGACGCTGCGCTGCATGTGGACCGCCAGCATGGAGGTGAACCGCACCGCCACCACCGCGGCCGGCACGCTCGCCGCGCGCAGCTTCGTTCAGGACAATGTCGCCAGCGGCAGCCGGCCGGGCTGGTGCAGCGCCAATCGCGCCGCGATCGCGCGTGACGTCGCCAGCCGCCTGGGCGATGCCAGCCGTCATCTCGCCAGCGCGGCGGCGGCCGATCGCGGCGTGCTGCTCGCCGACCTCGACCGGCTGGCGCAGGGCACGCCCGGCAACTGATCCCGCTCCCGCCGCGGCGCGCGCCGCCCCCTCCCCGGCGCGCCGCGGCATCATGGGCCCCCCGCTTCCTGGCTGATCCCGCCGCCGATGCGCTTCTCCCCTGCGGCGCGCGGCGGCGGCGGCCGGGGGGCGGGGCTGGCCCCCTTCCCGCGCGACGCGCATCGATAGGTGATGCCCGCCGCTTGCCCGCGCGCCTGCCGCTGCTAGGGTCGCAAGCGCCGGCACCAGAGGAGACCCGCTTTTGCCCCAAGCCCGGATGGTCAGAAAGCCAGCGGATTATTATCGCAGCCCGGAAAACAGCATCGGCTATCTGACGCGGCTGGTATTTCGCAATTTCTCGCGCGTGCTCGAGAAATACACCCTGCAGCATGATATTTCCGCCGGCCAATGGCGCTTCCTGCGGCAATTGTGGATCGCCGACGGCATCACCCAGCGCGAGCTGAGCGAGCGGGTCGGCATGCGCGAGCCGACCACGGTGGTCGCGCTGAAGGGGCTGGAGGCCGCCGGCCTCGTCCGCCGCGAAAAGAGCGAGATCGACCGGCGCAAGATCTACATCCACCTCACGCCCTTCGCCCGTTCGCTGGAGGAAAAGCTCGCCCCGCTGAACGCGGAGGTTCACGCCATCGCGACCGCGGGCATGAGCGACGAGGAAGTCGAGACGCTGCAACGCCTGCTGCGCCAGGTGATCGGCAACCTTGCCGAAGAAGCCCGCAAGCTCCCCACCGTCACCGACGTGCGCGCCTGATCGGCAGCGGGCAGAGGTCGCCCGCCGCCGGGGCGAGCCTTATCGAGTCCCCGTCTTCAAGCCAGCTCCTCGGCGAAAGCGGGCCCAGCCGGCACGCGCAGCCGCACAATCCAGAATCGAGATGACGCGCCAAATGTGGTGCCATCAGCCCGGCGCAACGCCAGGAACAAAGCCAGGTTTGATCCACCCAGATTAACGCCTCCCCGGCGAAGGCCGGGGCCCAGTTGCGCGACAAAGCTGGCAGGCACACCGCATTCTACCAACGCTCTCTCACCTGGCCCCGAGCTTCACCAAGGAGGTGCTTCCAGGAGCCTGGATCAAACCCTAACGCCCGCGTCGTCCCTGCGCGTCGACCAGCGCCTTGGCCAGCAGCCGCCGATGCGCCTTCGCCTCCCGGTCCAGCGAGATCGCGTAAAGCTGCTTCAGCAGCGCGACATCGCTCGGCGTCGCCGTCGCGGGCGGCGCCGTCTCCTCGAATAGGCCCAGGATCGAGTCGGGCGGCGGCGGCGTCGCGAGGCGGAACTCGGCCAGCGTGACGAGCGCGGCATAATCGCCCAGCGCGTGCGCATCGTTGCGCTGCCCGATGCGGTTCACGTCGATCACCACCGATGCGCCGATGATCGCGCGTGTCGCCTGCGAGGAGATCGCGCCTTCCTTGTACCGCTGCTGCACGCCGCCTTCGCCCATCGGCAGGCCACCGCCGCCGATCCCGCCGGCCACCTGAACGAACACCGGCTGCATCGACACGGGCGGCACGCCATCGGCGTCGCCCGTCTTGATGACATGCCACCAGCGGACCGGCGCATCCCCGCCCGACAGCGCGTCGCGCCACGGCGGCGGCACGTCCCGGAACTGATCGGGCGCGCGCGCCATCACGCGGCGTGTCAGCCCGGGCGCATCATCGGTAAAGGTGACGATCGCATTGGCGGTGCAGGGGGCAGGCGCCAGCAATGCGCCCACCTCGCGCGCCAGCGTGCTGATGCGCTGGTGAACGATCGCCGCGGTTTCCGGCGCGACACCGACGATCTTGGGGCAGAGCGGGACGATCCAGCGCGCGGCGGGCTGCTGGCCACGCGCGATCCCGGTGGCGTGGACGAACGCTCTCGCCCGCTCGCGTCGCTCCTTCATCCGGGCGCCGACCACGACGACATCGCCCGATGCCGCTGCCGTGTTGGCGGCTGCTTTGTCCTGCGCCAGAACGGGTGCCGCCGCGATCAGCGATGGCAGCAGCAATGGCAATGAGAGCAGCAGGCCACCGCTTCGAGCTTTTGCCAGACGCACATGCCGCATGCCCGTTCGCCCTGATTGTTGCGCCATATCGTGATGCCCTAATGCGCGCGATCGCTCAATGCGGGCGACAGGGTCACCCTGCTTCGCCACGGCCCCGCCACGCTTCCACGCGCGCCATTCGCCGACCCGGCCCCGACACGCCTGACAGGTTGCGCCGCCAACGGGCTTGTGGCAGCGCCACGCGCGGGATAGCTTAGCTATCTAAGCTTCCGGGGGAATGCGTTGATGGGGCCACTTTCCGATATCCGAGTCGTCGAACTGGGACAGCTGATCGCCGGACCCTTTTGCGCGCAATTGTTCGGCGACATGGGTGCCACCGTGGTGAAGATCGAGCCGCCGGGGTCGGGCGATCCGATGCGCCAATGGGGCGCGGGCGATCCGCCGGTGTGGTGGGAAGTGATCGCCCGCAACAAGCGCTCGGTCGCTGCCGATCTGCGCACGCCGGAGGGGCAGGAGATCGCCCGCCGCCTGATCGCCGGGGCGGATGTGCTGGTGGAGAATTTCCGCCCCGGCACGCTGGAAAAATGGAATCTCGCGCCCGCCGATCTGTGCGCGGCCAACCCCCGGCTGATCGTGGTGCGCGTGTCCGGTTATGGCCAGACGGGGCCCTATTCGGATCGCGCCGGCTTTGGCGGCATCGGGGAGGCGATGGGCGGCTGGCGCGCGCTGGTCGGCTCGCCCGACCGGCCGCCCTCGCGACTTGGCGTGTCGATCGGGGATAGCCTGGCGGGCACCTATGGCTGCCTCGGCGCGCTCGCCGCGCTGCATGAACGGCAGACCAGCGGCCAGGGCCAGATCGTTGATGTCAGCCTGTTTGAATCGGTGCTTCAGGTGATGGAAGGGCTGGTGCCCGAATATGCCGCCGCCGGCCATGTGCGCGCGCGCAGCGGATCGGTGCTGAAGGGGATTGCGCCCTCCAACGTCTATCCCTGCCGCGACGGCGAGCTGCTGATCGCGGCCAATCAGGACGCCATCTTCCGCCGCCTTGCCGCCGCCATGGGCCGGCCCGAACTGGCGGACGATCCGCTTTATGCCACCCATGTCGCGCGCGGCCAGCATCAGGATGCGCTGGACGCGATGATCGCGGATTGGTCGCGCGGCTATGACGTGGCGGCGCTGGAGGCGCTGATGGCGGATCATGCCGTGCCCGCCGGTCGCATGTTCGCCGCGCGCGACATGCTGGCCGATCCGCATTTCCGCGCCCGCGAGGCGCTGGTGGAGGTGGAAACGGAGCGGCATGGCGCGCTGCCGATGCAGGGCGTCTTTCCGCGCCTGTCGCGCACGCCCGGCGGCATCGCCCGTGCGGCGCCGGCCACGGTGGGCAAGGACAGCGCGGCGCTGCTGGCGGAGGCGGGCTATGACGCCGCCACCATCGCCGATCTGCGCGCCCGCGGCATCATCTAGGCGGTGGCCGGCCGCACGCTCCTTGATCGTATCTGGGACAGCCATCTCGTCGCGCAGGACGGCGGGGAGGCGCTGCTCTACGTCGATCTCCACCTGCTGCACGAAGTCACCTCGCCGCAGGCGTTTGCCGGGCTTCACGCGGCCGGGCGGGCGGTGCGGGCGCCGGCGCGCACGCTGGCGCTGTTCGATCACAATGTCCCGACCGAGGGGCAGGAGCGCGGCATCGCGGCCGTCGCCGATCCCGAGGCGCGGGCGCAGCTCGGCCGGTTGGTCGAGAATAGCGAACGCCACGGAATCGAGCGGTTCGCGATGGGCGATCCGCGCAACGGCATCGTTCATGTCGTCGCGCCCGAACAGGGCCGCACCTTGCCCGGCTCCACCATCGTCTGCGGCGACAGCCACACCTCCACCCATGGCGCATTCGGGGCGCTCGCCTTTGGCATCGGCACGTCGCAGATCGAACATGTCCTCGCCACCCAGACGCTGCGGCTGCGCAAGCCGCCGGCCATGCGCGTCACCATCACCGGCGCGCTCGCCCCCCTCGTGTCGGCCAAGGACATGGCGCTGGGCGTACTGGCGGCGATCGGCGTGGATGGCGCGATCGATCATGTCATCGAATTCGCCGGCCCGGCGGTCCGAGCTTTGTCGATGGAGGGGCGCATGACGCTGTGCAACCTTGCCATCGAGATGGGCGCGCGCTCCGCCCTGATCGCGCCCGATGCGGTGACGATCGCCTATCTCGAACCGCGCATCGGCGGTGCGCCGGACTGGCCGCGCCGCCGGGCGGCCTGGGCGACGCTGGCGAGCGACGCGGATGCGGTGTTCGACCGCGAGGTGACGCTCGACGCGGGGGATCTTGCGCCCATGATCTCCTGGGGCACCACCCCGGCGCAGGTGGTGCCGGTCGGCGGCCGGGTGCCCGATCCCGCGCTGGTGGCGGACGGCGCGGCGCGGCGGGCGCAGGAGCGTGCGCTGGCCTATATGGATCTTCGCCCCGGCCAGCCGATCGCGGGCCTGCCCATCGACCGCGTCTTTATCGGTTCGTGCACCAACAGCCGGATCGAGGATCTGCGCGCCGCCGCCGCGATCGTGCGCGGCCGGCATGTCGCGCCAGGCGTTTCCGCCATGGTGGTGCCCGGCTCGGGCCTGGTGCGCGCCCAGGCGGAGGCGGAAGGAATCGCCGCCACCCTTGTCGCCGCCGGCTTCGACTGGCGCCAGCCCGGCTGCTCCATGTGCGTCGGCATGAACCCCGATCGACTGGCGCCGGGCGAACGTTGCGCCGCGACGTCCAACCGCAACTTCGAGAACCGCCAGGGCACCGGCGGGCGCACCCATCTGATGAGCCCCGCCAGCGCCGCCGCCGCCGCGCTCGCCGGTTGCATCGTGGACGTGCGCTTGGACGTGCGCGGGCCCGGGGCCGGGCCCGAGCGCGGCGCCGGGCGCGGCGCTTGATCGGCCAAGCCGGCGCGATCTTTCCCGCGGCACGCGCGGCCGGTGGTGCGAAAGCCCCCTATAATAAGGCTTTGGAAGCGGCCACCGCGCCACCGTTCAGGAGCCCTGCATGTCTGACGCCATTGCCTCGCGTCTTGAGTTCATGGAATTCGACGCGGATCAGCGCGCCGCCTTGCGAGATACTCAGCCCGCCATCCGCGCCACCATCAGCAAGGCGCTGGACCGGTTCTACGCCCGCGCGCAGCGCACTGGGGAAACGGCCAATTTCTTCAGCAACGCCGCGCATATGGCAAAGGCGAAGGCGGCGCAGGAGAAGCATTGGGGGCATCTCGCCACCGCCCAGTTCGACAGCAATTATTACGAAAGCATCCGGCGCATCGGCGCCACCCATGCGCGCATCGGGCTGGAGCCGCGCTGGTATGTCGGCAGCTATGCGCTGGTGATCGAGGATCTGATCACCGGCGTGGCGCGCCGCGCGCCGTGGTGGCGGCGGCTGATGGCGGTGTGGCGGCCGGCGGCGGCGCAGGCAGCCACCAAGGCGCTCGTGAAGGCGGCGCTGCTCGACATGGAATTGTCGCTGTCGGTTTACTTCGAGGAAGCGCAATCCTCGCGCGAGATGGCCGTGGCTCAGCTGGAGGAGGCGCTGGCCGTGCTCGCGGCGGGCGATCTCACGCGCCAGCTTCGCGGCATGCCGCAAAGCTTCGCCGGGCTGGAAACCAGCTACAATGATGCGCTGGGCAAGATCCGCGAGATGATCGTGGCGGTGACGGACGGCGCCGGGCGCATCGACGCCGGCGTGCACGAGATCGCCCAGGCGTCAGAGGATCTCGCCCGCCGGACGGAGGGCAATGCCGCCAGCCTGGAACAGACATCGGCGGCGATGACGCAGATGGACGATCGGCTGAAGAACGGTGCGCAGGCGTCGCGCGCCACGGTGGAGCGCGCCGATCAGGCGATCGCCACCGTCTCCAGCGGGCGCAGCATCGCGGACGATGCGATGCAGGCGATGACGCGCGTGGCCCATTCCGCCAAGGGCATCGACAGCGTGATTGAGGGGCTGGACAAGATTGCCTTCCAGACGCGCGTGCTCGCCATGAACGCGGCGGTGGAGGCCGGGCGCGCCGGCGAGGCGGGGCGCGGCTTCGCGGTGGTCGCCGATCTGGTGTCCGCGCTGGCGATGCGCGCCGAGGAAGAGGCCGGCCGCGCGCGCGACCAGCTCACCTCCACCCAGGGGGATATCGGCGCGGCGGTGGAGATGGTGCAGCGCGTCGACGGCGCGCTGGCGAACATCTCGGAGGATGTCGGGCAGGTCCACGTGCTGCTCGCCGCGATCGCCAGCGACAACAATGCCCAGGCGGTTGCCATCGGGGAGATTTCCGCCGCCGTCGGCACGATGGATCGCTCCACGCAGCAGAACGCCGCCATGGTGGAGGAAACCTCCGCCGCCGCGCGCAACCTGTCGCAGGAGGTGGGGCAGCTGTCCGAACTGGCCCGCGCCTTCCGCACCGGCGCCAGCGAGGCGGGCGTCTCGCTCGCTGCCGCCGCTCACCGCCCGGCGCGGCGAGGCCCGACATCGCCCGCGATGCTCGCCGCCTGAGCGTTGCTGGCCGCCGGCTCAGGCGGGTTGGGCCAGCGCGCGCTCCTCGAAGGCCGAAATGGCGCCGGCGAAGCGCAGGGTGCGGCCGATATCGTCCAGCCCGTCGAGCAGCGCCCGGCGCACGCCGGGGTCGATCGTGAATGGCAGGCGGAGGTTGCCGGCCCGGATCGCCTGCGCCTCCAGGTCCACGTCGACCGGCGCGTCGGGCAAGGCGGCCAGCCGGTCGGCCAGCGTGGCGAGATCAGCGTCGGTCACGCTCGCCAGCAGCAGCCCGTTGGATGCCGCATTCCCCGCGAAGATGCTCCCGAAGCTTGGCGCGATGACGCAGCGGATGCCATGGCCGGTCAGCGCCCAGACGGCATGTTCGCGGGACGATCCGGAGCCGAAATTGCGCCCCGCCACGATGATCCGCCGGTCGGGCGCGATTGCGTAGCTGGCGTCGCCGCCACGCACGTCGGCGAACAGATGCCGCCCCAGCCCCTTGCGCTCCAGCCCCTTCATGAACCGCGCGGGCAGGATCTTGTCCGTGTCGATATCGGGGCTGGGCAGCAGCGCGGCGGGCGCGCTCAGCCGCGTCCACGGCCTCATGCCGCGCGCTCCCGTCCCCCAACCGACGCTGTGCCCGACGCCGCGCCCGAAGCCCCGACCGGCCCGTCGCCCCAGTCGCTCGCCAGCGTCTCCAGCAGCGCCTCGAACCGCGCCTCGCCGATCGTTCCGGCGATCTGGTCGGTCAGACCTCCCATGATGCCCTGCGCATCGGCGCGCATCCGTTCGCCGAAGGCCGTCAACGTCAATTGCTTGTGCCGCGCGTCGTCGGGATCGGGCACCAGCGTCACCATCCCCTTGTCGATCATCTGCGCCACCGTTGCGTGGATCGCCTGGCGCGAGATGCCCAGCCGCCGCGCGATGTCCGACGGGCGCGTGATGCCGCTGACGATGTTGATCATCACCATGGATTGTGCGCGGCTGACGTCCGGCCACCCATGATCATGCAATTGCGCCTGCAACCGCTCGTCCAGCCAGCAGAAACGCTGAAAAAGGTGCATCATCAGTTCGATCGACTTCATGGCACGGGTTAGAAGGCGTGGCGGCGGAATGCGCAAGCCGGCTTGCTCCGCCGATATGCTTAGCATACTAGGTATCACAGAGGGAGCAACCTTTGGCTGACGCAGCATCAGGTGAGTGCGGGATCGAGATCGTGGAGGTGTCGCCGCGCGACGGGCTCCAGAACGAGGCCGGCCTCGTCTCCACCGCCGACAAGCTGGCGCTGATCGACCGGGCGATCGCGGCCGGCGCGCGCCGCATCGAGGTGACAAGCTTCGTCAACCCCGCGCGCGTGCCGCAGCTTGCCGATGCCGATGCGGTCGTTGCCGGCCTGCCGGTACACGACGACGTGACCTTCATCGCCCTGGTGCTGAACCGGCGCGGCGCGGAGCGGGCGCTCGCCACGCGCATCGACGAGCTGGGCGCGGTCTGTGTTGCCAGCGACACCTTTGCCCTGCGCAACCAGAAGCAGACCAGCGCCGAAAGCCTGCTGGCGGCGCGCGACACGGTGGCGCTGGCGCGTGCCGCCGGCCGCGGTGGGCAGATCACCATCGCCGCCGCTTTCGGCTGCCCGCTCGAGGGCGAGGTGTCGCTCGCCCGCGTGATCGACATGGCGCGGCGTGCGGCGGAGGCTGGCCCGCGCGAAGTGGCGCTGGCTGACACGATCGGCGTCGCGGTGCCGGCGCAGGTGGCCGAGGCGGTGGGCCGGGTGGCGGAGGCGATCGCGCCCTTGCCCGTGCGCGTCCATCTGCACGACACGCGTGGCACCGGCATCGCCAATGTCTGGGCGGCGATCGAGGCAGGCGCGCGGGTGATCGACGCGTCCCTTGGCGGCACGGGCGGCTGTCCTTTCGCGCCGGGCGCTTCGGGCAATGTCGCGACGGAGGACGTGCTCTACCTGCTCGATCGGTCGAACGTCGCCACCGGCTATGACCGGGCGCTGGCAATCGAGGCTGCGCGATGGCTCGGCGGCGTGCTGGGGCGCGATCTGCCCGGCAAGCTCGGCCGCGCGCCCCAGTTTCCGCCGGCGAATTTGTCCCCGGCCAGCCTCTCCGGGGCCGGCGCATGAGCGTGCACGCCGATCTCGCCGCGCGCCTGGCCGCCGCCCGTGCCAGCGGCGTGCCGATCGCCCCGCCGCGCCACGATCATCCCGCGCTTGGCCTCGCCGATGCCTATCGGGTGCAGGATCTCGCCACCGCCGCGCGCCGTGCTGCTGGCGGGCAAACGATCGGCCGCAAGATCGGGCTGACCTCCACTGCCGTCCAGCGCCAGTTCGGCGTGGACGAGCCCGACAGCGGATGGCTCTGGGCCGATTGTCGCTTTTGCGGCGGCGACACCATCGCCCGGCCACTTATCGCACCGCGCGTCGAGGGCGAGATCGCGCTGGTGCTCGGCCGCGACGTGGACGATCCCGCGGACGCGGCCGGCGCCGTGGACCATTTCATGCCCGCGCTGGAGATCGTCGACAGCGCGATTGCCGGCTGGGACGTGCGTCTGTTCGATACGGTGGCGGATAATGCCTCAGGCTGGGGCGTGGTGCTGGGCGAGCCGGTGCGCGGCGTTCCGCTGCATGGGCTGGCCGACCTCACCATGGCGCTCGCGCGCAACGGCGTGGTGGAATCGCGGGGGATCGGGGGCGCCACCATGGGCGGCCCGCTCGCCGCGCTGGGCTGGCTGGCGCATCATGCCGACGGGCGGGGCCAGCCGCTGCGCGCTGGCGAGATAATCATGACGGGGGCGCTCGGCCCGGTGCTGCCGGCGCGCCCGGGCGACGCCTTCACGCTGGAAATCGCCGGCTGCGCGCCCGTCTCCATCAGCTTCGCGGATGCGACGGGCAGGCACGAGGCACCACAGGGCTGAGCGGGCAAAGGCACCGCCGGCGACGAACAGGACAAGGGGAGGGGTCGCATGGATCGACGCGATGTGGATGGGCTGGACGTGACCTTCATCGGCAAGGTGTCGCCCACCGCGCGGCGCATCCAGGCCGGCGGGCACCCGTGCCAGGGCATCTATTATGCGCCGGCCGGCCGACGCCCCAGAACGGCGGTGATCGCCACGCACTATAACGTCGATTTCAGCGAACATTATATCGCGCCCTATTTTGCCCGTCGCGGCTATGGCTTTCTCGGCTGGAACACCCGTTATCGCGGCTTCGAGGATCAGTTCCTGCTCGAACATGCCGTGCTCGACATCGGCGTGGGCATGCGCTGGCTGCGTGAGGAGGCGGGGGTCGAGCGGATCGTGATCCTCGGCAATTCGGGCGGCGGATCGCTGATGGGTGCCTATCAGGCGGAAGCGATCGCCCCCACGCTCGGCCATGCCCTGCCGCCCGCCGGCGAGGACGCGCTGGCGCAGCTCATCAAGGCGGATCTCTATATTTCGCTGAACGCGCATCAGGGCCGGCCGGAGGTGCTGACCGACTGGATGGATGCGTCTGTGGTGGACGAATTCGATCCCGTGGCGACCGACCCGGCGCTCGATCCCTTCAACCCGGACAATGGCCCGCCCTATGCGCCCCAGTTCGTCGAGCGGTATCGCGCGGCGCAGCGCGCACGCAACCAGCGGATCACCGATTGGGCCAAGGCGGAGCTTGCCCGGCTGAACGCGGCCGGCGTGCCGGACCGCCTCTTCGCGCTGTTCCGCTGCTGGGGGGATCTCAGGTGCATGGACCCGTCGCTCGATCCGTCAGACCGCGCGCCGCGCCGCTGCTATCGCGGCGATCCGGCGGTGGCGAACCGCACGCCCTCGATCGGCCGCGCCAACACGCTTCGCACCTGGCTCAACATGTGGAGCCTCGAAACCTCACCGTGCCAGGGCGCGCCGCATCTCGCCAAGTTCGATACGCCGGCGCTGGTGGTGCAGGGCACCGCCGATACCGGTGTGTTTCCCAGCGATGCGCGCAAGATCTTCGATCACATCGGGTCGGCGGACAAGGAACTGCAACTGGTGAACGGCGCGCATTACTTCGAGGATTCGGAGGCGCATCGCGATACCGCCGCCGATCTGATGGCGGCCTGGATCGAACAAAAGGCATGATCGCCGACGTCGCCACGCTTGCCGCGCTGCGCCGGCTGGGGCTGGTGGCGGAGGGGGCGCCGGTTGCGTTGACGGCGCTGTCGGGCGGCGTTTCGTGCGACGTGTGGCGCGCCGACATCCCGGGCCGGCCCCCGCTGGTGGTGAAGCGCGCGCTGCCGCAGCTGCGCGTTGCCGCCGAGTGGCTCGCCCCGGTCAGCCGCGCGGAAAACGAGGTCGCGTGGCTCCGCCGCGTGGCACTGATCGATCCCGCGCTGGTGCCCGTGGTGGTGGCGCATTCGCCGGCCGATCACCTGTTCGTCCTCGATTGGCTCGATCCGGCGCGGCACCCGGTCTGGCGGGACGAGCTGGTCGCCGGCCGGGTCGATCCAGCCTTTGCCGCCGGCCTCGGCGCCGCGCTTGCCCGCATCCACGCCGATACGGCCGGCGAAGCAGGCGTGGCGCGCGACTTCGGCGATCCCGCGCTTTTCGATGCGCTGCGCATCGCGCCCTTTTTCCGCACCACCGCCGATCGGGTGCCGGAGGTGGCTGCGCGCCTGCACGCCATCGCCGATGCCCTGGCGCAGCGGCGCATCGCGCTGGTCCATGGCGATGTCAGCCCCAAGAACATCCTGGTCGGCCCGACGGGCGGCGTGTTCCTCGATGCCGAATGCGCGGTATACGGCGACCCGGCCTTTGACCTTGCCTTCTGCACCACGCACCTGTTGCTGAAGCAGGTCTGGCTGCCGCAGCACCGCGCCGCGCTGGCGCAATCGGCACATCAGTTCGTCGCGCATTATCTCGCCGGGGTCCGTTGGGAGGAAGCCGGCCCGCTTGCCGACCGCGCGGGGGAGCTGGTCGCCGCGCTGCTCCTCGCCCGCGTCGAGGGAAAGTCGCCTGCGCCCTATCTCGACGATGCCGCCCGCGCGCTGGTTCGCGCCCGCGCCGTGGCGCTGCTGACGGGAGAGACGCCCGATGTCACCGATCTGATCGCCCGATGGGAGCCACGATGAGCCACGCAATCACCACCGTTCTCGCCCGCCAGCTATGGGATTCGCGCGGCCGGCCGACGGTGGAGGCCGAGGTGCGGCTGGCGAATGGCGCAGTCGGCCGGGCCATCGCCCCCGCCGGCGCATCGCGCGGCGCGCATGAGGCGATCGACCTGCGCGACGGCGGCGCGGCGTTCGGCGGCATGGGGGTGGCGCATGCGGTGGCCAATGTTGCGCGGGAAATCGCCCCCATGCTCGCCGGCATGGACGCGCGCGACCAGGCGGCGGTCGACGCGGCCCTGACAGCGCTGGACGGTACGCCGACCAAGCAGCGGCTCGGCGGCAATGCCGTGGTGGCCGTGTCCATGGCGGTGCTTCACGCGGCGGCGGCGGGGGAGGGGGTGCCCGTCTGGCGCTGGCTGGCGCAGGATCGCGCGGTGCGCCTGCCGCTTCCCGAGATCCAGATCTTCGGCGGCGGCGCGCATGCCGGACGGCGCACCGACATTCAGGATTTCATGGTGATGGCCCCGCACGCCGGCAGCTTCCGCCGCGCGCTGGAGATCACGGAAGGCGTGTATCGCGCCGCCGGCCGGTTGATGGCGGATCTCGCCCCGCTCGCCGGCGTGGCGGACGAGGGCGGCTGGTGGCCCAGCTTTTCCTCGAACGAACAGGCGCTGGACGTGCTGACCCGCGCGATCGAGGCGGCGGGGCGTCGCCCGGGCGAGGATGTGTTCATCTCGCTCGATATCGCCGCCAATGAATTCGGCGATGGCAACGGCTATCGCCTGGCGCTGGACGATCGCGTCCTGGACGGCGCGGCGATGGCGGAAACGGTGATCGGCTGGACGCGGCGCTATCCCATTCTCTCGATCGAGGATCCCGCCTCGCAGGACGATCTCGCCACCATGGCCGCCGTCACCGGGGCGATCGGCGGCACGGTGCAGGTGATCGGCGACGACGTGCTCGTCACCCGCGCCGAGCGGGTCGAGGCCGCCGCCGCTGCCGCGGCCTGCAACGCGGCGCTCATCAAGGTGAACCAGATCGGCACGGTGACGGAGGCGAAGGCCGCGCTGGATGCGGCGCGCATGCACGGCTGGGGCACGATCGTGTCGGCGCGTTCGGGCGAGACGGAGGATGTGACCATCGCGCATCTCGCGGTCGGCTGGGACGCAGGCCAGTTCAAGGTCGGCTCCTTCACGCGGTCCGAGCGGATGGCGAAGTGGAACGAGATGCTGCGGATCGAGGAAGCCATGGGCGCACAGGCCGCGTTCGCCGGCGCATCGGCCTTTGCCGCCCCGATCGCCGCCCGCCTCTCGCCGGCGGGAGGCGCGCGTTGAGGATCGTCATCGACACGCACCCCGGCGCCGGTTTTCAGGCGCAGATCCTTGCCGCCTTCGGCCCCGGCGCGGTCACCGCGATCGGACCGGGCGGTGCGCTCGGCGAGGCGGAGGTGCTGCTCCACGTCCTCCACCCCGTGTCGGCCGCCGCCATCGCCGCCGCCCCGCACCTGCGCCTCATCCAGAAGCTGGGCGTCGGCGTGAACACGGTCGCGCTCGATGCCGCCGCCGCGCGCGGCATCGCCGTCTGCAACATGCCGGGCGTGAATGCGCAGGCGGTGGCGGAAAGCGCGCTTGCGCTGCTGCTGGCGGTGCTGCGTCGCACGGTGCCGCTCGACGCGGCGACGCGCGCCGGGGAATGGGCGGTGCCCGATCATGTGCTGGATGACCTGGGCGAGGTGGCCGGGCGCACGGTCGGCCTGGTCGGCATGGGCGCCAGCGCCTCGCGGTTGGCGCGCGCCCTTGCGGCTTTGGGGGCGCAAATCGTCTATGCCGCGCGCAGCGACCATGACGTGCCGTATCGCCGCCTGCCGCTCGATACCCTGGTCGCCGAGGCGGATGTCGTGTCGCTCCACGTGCCGCTCACGCCCGAAACGCGGCACTTGGTCGATCCGCTGGCAATGAAGCGCGGCGCGGTGCTGGTGAATGTCGCGCGTGGCGGGCTGGTGGACGAGGCGCGGCTCGCCCGCGCGCTCGCCAGCGGTCACCTGCGCGGCGCTGGGCTCGACGTGTTCGCGACCGAGCCGGTGTCCCCGGACGATCCTCTGCTCGCCGCGCCCAATCTCGTCGTCAGCCCGCATGTCGCCTGGCAGACGCCCGAGACGCTCGCCCGCAGCCTCGCCGCCGCGGCAGAGAATGTCCGGCGCCTGGAAGCCGGCGCGCCGCTGCTGAACGTGGTGGCACCGGCATGAGCAGGCTTCCCGTCATGCTCGCCTCCGGCCAGCTCCTGACGGCGGAAAGCTGGGCGCCGCAACGCGCCGCCTGGGCGGATCGTGACGTGCGCCACGCCGATCACACGCGGGACGACACGATCGCCGGCATGGCGGATCGCCTGCTTGCCGCCGCGCCGCCCCGTT
This sequence comes from Sphingomonas sp. OV641, assembly GCF_900109205.1. Taxonomy (NCBI): domain Bacteria; kingdom Pseudomonadati; phylum Pseudomonadota; class Alphaproteobacteria; order Sphingomonadales; family Sphingomonadaceae; genus Sphingomonas; species Sphingomonas sp. OV641. The sequence continues at coordinate 113,982 of NZ_FNZB01000004.1, forward strand.
TCGCGCTGGTCGCGCATGCCATGGGCGGCTTTGTCGCCATGGAGGTGATGCGCCGCGCCGCGCCCCGTGTCGCGCGCCTTGCGCTCGTCGCCACCTTGGCCAGTGCGGACGGCCCGGCGCAGACGGCGCGGCGACAGGGTTATATCGATCTCGTCACCGCGGGCCGCTTCGATCAGGTGATCGAGGAGCGTATCCCCATGCTCTTTCCCTCCGACCGGCGCGACGACCCCGTCCTGCTTGGCGCCGCGCGCCGCATGGCGGCCAATACTGGCGCGGACACCTTTTTGCGGCAGCAGCGCGCGATCATGGGCCGGATCGACAGCCGCCCTTCGCTTGGCCGCATCACCGTGCCCGCCCTGCTGATCCGCGGCACGGGCGATGGCATCACCACCGCCGAGCAGCAGGCCGACATGCTTGCCGCCATCCTTGGGGCACGGCTGGAGACGCTACCCGGCGTCGGCCACTTGCCGATGCTGGAGGCGCCGGCGGCGACCACCGCCATTCTCACCCGCTGGATCGACGAGGCAGAGGCATGATCGACCTTCATTACTGCGCCACGCCCAATGGCATGAAGGTGGCCCTGATGCTGGAGGAAACCGGTCTGGCGCACCGGATCATTCCCTATGACATCTTCGAGGGCGATCAGCTTCGCCCCGGCTTCGGGCGGATCAATCCCAATCGCAAGCTGCCGGCGATCGTCGATCATGATCCGGGCGCTGGAGAGTCTCCGCTGCCTGTGTTCGAGTCCGGCGCTATCCTGCAATATCTCGGCGAGAAGACCGGGCAGTTCCTGGCGCCTGCCGGCCCGCTGCGCAGTCGCACGATCCAGTGGCTGACGTGGCAGGTCGCCGCACTCGGCCCGATGGGCGGGCAGGCGAGCCATTTCCTGCGCTATGCCCCGGCGGGCCAGGATTATGCCGTCGAACGCTACACCCGCGAATATGATCGCCTGCTGGCCGTGCTGGAAAACCGGCTGGCGGAAAGCCCGTATCTGGCGGGCGAGGAATATACGATCGCGGACATGGCCGTCTGGCCGGGGCAGGCGTCTGCCTTTGTCATGGGCCGGCAGGGGTCGGAACGGCCCGCCACCCGCCGCTGGTACGAGGCGATCGCCGCCCGCCCCGCCGTGCAGCGCGCCACCGCCCGCGCCGATCTGAAAGCGCCCGACAAATATCTCGGCCGCCACCAGAAGCTGTCGGAGGCGGAATGGTCCAACATGTTCGGCGACGCCATGCACGCCGCAGTGCGCGGCGACTGAGGCGCCGACCTCCGCCGTTATCCTGGCCGGGTGCGGGAGCTGCGCGAACGCGCAGGCTGACCATATGCCACGTCATTCCGCCCTGGGGGATCCAGGATCCGACAAACTCGACAGGTCAAAGATCCCGCAGACGCCGGACGCGCGGACAAGCACGTCCTGAGCTGTGCCGTCCGGCAAGGCGGCGGCGACATCTTCACCGCGCCGCGTGCTGGCGCTCCCCCCACAGGATCGAGCGATGCTCGTCGGTGAAGCCGTCCAGCCCGCCCTCGATCGTCTCCGGCCGCGCGATGCCAAGCGCCATGCCCTCACGCACCGCCGGTCGGGCGAGCATCGCCTGGCCCCAGCGCGCGACATGGGGATAGCGGCTCGCCTGCTCCTCCACCGGCCGGCGCAGATAGGGCAGCATGGCCATGTCGGCGATCGTATATTCGCCGCCCGCCACCCATTCGGTCTTGGCCAGCTGCCCGTCCAATACCCGCAACAGGCGATCCACCTCGCGCGTGTAGCGTTCAATGGCATAAGGGTGCCGCTCCGCCGCGTAGAAGCCGAAATGCGCTGCCTGACCGAACATCGGGCCGACGCCCGACACCTGGAACATCAGCCATTGCCAGCAGATCGCCCGCGCCACGGGATCGGCCGGCAGGAAGCGTCCTGCCTTTTCGGCCAGGTAGAGGAGGATCGCGCCCGTTTCCCACAGGACGAACCGGCCTGCCGGCCCGTCCTCGTCCACGATCACCGGCGTCTTGTTGTTGGGGTTCAGCGCCAGGAACTCGGGCGTCAACTGGTCGCCGGCCAGGATGTCCACGTCCTCCAGCCGCCATTCAAGGCCCATCTCAAGCAGCGCGATGGCGATCTTGCGCGCATTGGGCGTCGGCCCGCCATGAAGCACGATCATATTCCCGTTCCTCTCTCTCTGGCCGCGCCCAGATCGGACTTGCGGCCTCATCGAACTGCGTAGAGGCGGTGTCGCGCGCCCTGGTCGGTGCGCTCGCCCACCCCGATCGCCAGAATGCCGTTCAGCCAGGCATAACCCGGATGCGCGGTTTCGAACACGGGCGCGATGCGCAGGTAATAGCGCCCCGGGTCGACCGCGCCTGCCCGCGCGGGATCGGCAAATTCCGCCCGCACATCATCCGGGATCACGCTGCGCCCGCCATAGCTCACATGGATGAGCGCGCCGTCGTCGGTCTGCCAGATCGCGCGGGCATCCATCGTGCCGACCGATCGATCATCGTCCAGCCGCCCCGCCACGGACCAATTTCCCCCGCCCGGCAGCACCATGCCCGACAGTCGCGGCCCGGCGAAGCTGCCACCGGTGACATAGCCGATCCTGCGCTCCCCGAACGGCGACGTGCCGAGCGCCAGAATGCCGCCGGCGACGTGGAAATCCACCGTGCACAGATAATCGCCCAGCACGGTTTCCCCGATCGATCCGGCCATCATCGCTCTCCCCTAGACACTTACTAAATTAATTAGTAGCCTAAGTGAAATGTCAGGATCGGCCATCGTCAAGGCCGGACGGGAGCGAGGAGGGGATATGACACACACGGTCCGTGCGCTGTTGGCGGCGTCCACCGCGGCGGCGCTGGTGCTGGGCACGCAGGCCGCGGCCGAGGCTGGCGCGCAGGCAGCGTCCACTGCCAGCCCCCCGCCGACACTCGCGCCGACACCCGCGCCCTCCGCCGATCCGCTGCCCGGCACGCCGCAATCGACCGGCTCGCAGGCGACCGCCGCCACCCAGGCCGCACCCGCCACCGACAGCGCCAGCCCGGCTAGTGTCGAGGGTATCGGCACCAGCGGCGACATCGTGGTCACCGCGCAGCGCCGCGAGCAGCGGTTGCAGGACGTGCCGATCTCCATGGAGGTGGTCACCGGTGAAACGATCGACGCCTTCCAGGCGACCGACTTCAAGGCGGTGCAGAATTACGTTCCCAACGTCTTCGTGCAGCAGACCAACGGCAACGACACCATCTACATCCGCGGTTTCGGTTCGCCGCCGCAGAACTTCTCCTTTGACCAGGCGGTCAGCGTCTATGTCGACGGCATCTATGCCGGCCGCGTGCGCCAGGCGCTCAATCCGTTCTTCGATGTCGCCCGGGTGGAGGTGCTGCGCGGGCCGCAGGGCGCGCTGTATGGCAAGAACACGCCCGCCGGCGCGGTCAGCGTCGTCTCCGCCGGGCCGACCAAGGAATTCGAAGGCTCCGTCACCGGCGTCTACAATTTCGACCTGCGCGGCATCGACCTCACCGGCTATGTCTCCGGGCCATTGAGCGACACGTTTGGCCTGCGCGTCGCCGCCCGTATTCAGGATCAGGACGGTTATCTGTTCAACCGGTTCAACAGCAAGGATGAACCCAACAACCAGCTCCAGCTCTTCCGGATCAGCGCACGGTGGGAGCCGGCCGACAATGTCGACATTTCCGGCAAGCTCGAACTCACCAATCAGGATCGCAGCGGCGGCCTGGGCGTGTCCAGCCCGGTCACCACGCGCCAGCAGGTGAAGCGCACGCGCTATATCGACAATGGCCCGCTGGGGGAGGAACAGTCCAGCAACCGTTCCGTGCTCGGCTCCGTCACCGCGAACATCGGCATCGGCGATCACACGCTCACCTCGATCACCGGCTATTCCTGGTTCAACGGCTCCGTCACCAATTACTTCGACCAGGAAACCCCCAGCGGCGCGATCACGCCCAGTTCGGTCTACAACATGTACCCGGAACGGTTCCGCCAGTTCTCGCAGGAGTTCCGCCTCCTGTCGCCCAGCGGCGGCACGCTCGAATATGTGCTTGGCGCCTATTACGATACGTCGCGCTACAATCTGACGCAGCTTGGCGGATTCAACATCGCCGCGCTCAACTATTTCGGCCTGATGGAAACCAACTTCCGGCAGAAGGCGCGCTCCATCTCCGTCTTCGGTCAGGCGACGCTGCGCCCGTTCGACGGATTTCGCGTGATCGGCAGCCTGCGCTATACCAACACGCATAAGGACGGCACGTTCGGCGGCCGCCTGCGCTACGGCCCCTATGCGCTGCGTCCGGTGAACACCACCGCGGACCAGTCGATCCGCGAAGGGCTGACCGATCCATCGGTGACGCTGCAGTACGACATCACGCGCGATCTGATGATCTATGCCGTGTACGGCCGCGGCTCCAAATCGGGCGGCTTCGTGTCGAACACCTATGGCACGACCGATGCGACCTTCGTCTATCTTCCCGAACGCTCGCGCAACTGGGAAGCGGGGGTGAAGGCGACGCTGGCGGACGGGCGCGTTTCGGCGAACGTGTCGGTGTACGATACCAAGTTCACCGACCTGCAATCTTCTGTCTACAATCCGGTGATCTCCACCTATCAGGTCGGCAACGCCGCCGCGGCCACCTCGCGCGGGATCGAAGGGTCGCTCCGCGTCGCGCCCAGCCGCTATTTCGACATCACCGCGTCCGGCGCCTATCAGGACGTGAAATATGATGACTATCCCGGCGCGGCGTGCCTCGCGACGCAGCCGATCGCGGAGTGCAACCCGGCCTCGCCCGCCAGTATCCAGGCCAACAACCTCGCCGGGGTGCGCCTGCCCTATACGTCGAAATTCACCGGCAACGTCGCGGTGCACGGCCGGATCGATGTGGGCGATGCTTACAAGATCGACGGCAATGCCATCGTCGGTGGCCGTTCGGGCTTCTACAATTCGGACAATCAAAGCCCGCTCTATGGCTATCAGAGCGGCTTTGCGAAGCTCGATCTCCGGCTCCAGTTCGGGCCGCAGGACGAGCGCTGGCACGTGGCCTTTGTCGGCCGCAACCTGACCGACAAGCTCACCACCGGCAGCGCCTTCCTGCTCCCCGCACCGATCACCGCCGTGCCCCGCGCGATCCTGTTCGTGGAGCCTCCGCGCAACATCGCGATCGAGGCGGGCGTGAAGTTCTGAAGGCATTCCGCGGCCCGATGCGCACCGGTTCCCCCGCGCCGGCCGGGCCTGGTAGCCGTCGACAGGCTCAGGCGAACGGATCAAGCCACAAGGCCTGACCCGTCCCCTGACACTCCGGTCAGACCAGGATGAAGTCCGCCGACGACAGATGCGCCGCGTTCAGCGTGCCCAGCGGATCGGCAAGCCGGATGGTGAATTCCGCGCCGCTCGATGTCACCACGTCCAGCGCGACATCGCCGTTGGCCAGGTCGTGCGCGAACACCGTGCCCGGCGCCCCGCTGCTGCTGAACGACTTGACGCCCAGCTTCTCCAGCACGATCCGGTCGATCCCGTTCTCGAAATCCATGATCGTGTCGCCGCCGTCCAGCGCGCCCGCGCCCTTGAAGACGAACCAGTCCGCGCCGGCATCGCCCCACAATTGGTCCGCGCCCAGTTCGCCCAGCAGCTTGTCGACGCCTGTTCCGCCGTGCATCCGGTCGGCCCCGTCGCCGCCCAGCATGTAATCGTCGCCCGCGTCGCCAAACATCTGGTCGTTGCCGGCCTCGCCGTTCATGTTGTCGGCGTCGTTGCCGCCCTCCATGTAATCGTTGCCGGCGCCGGCCTGCATGTTGTCGCGCCCGTCGCCGCCCAGCAGCACGTCCACGCCATATTCGGCGGAGATGATGTCGTCGCCGCTGCCGCCTTCCAGCCGATTGTCGCCGTCGCCGCCGTCGACCCGGTCGTTGCCGTCGCCGCCATAGACCTTGTCGTTGCCCGACTGGCCCTTCAGCTTGTCGTTGCCGGCCTCGCCATAGATGGTGTCGTTGCCGGCGCCGCCGCCCACCGCCTGGGTGGTCAGCTTGCCCGTCGCCGGGTTGATCTCGTTGACGAAGCCGTCGTCGCCCGCGCCGGCATAGATGATGTCGTCGCCATAGCCGCCGTCCAGATAGTCGCGCCCGTCGCCGGCGTAGATGATGTCGTTGCCGGCATCGCCCAGGATCGTGTCATGCCCCAGGCCGCCGTCGATCGTGTCGCCGTCGTCACCGCCGGTGATGGTGTCGTTGCCGTCGCCGCCGATCAGCCGGTCCGCGCCGCGCCCACCGTCCAGCTTGTCGTTGCCCAGTTCGCCGTAAAGAAAATCGATCCCGTTGCCGCCGCGCAGGAAGTCATCCCCGTCGCCGCCATAGATGTCGTCGTCTCCGTCGCCCCCTTCGACCTGATCCGCCCCGGCCATCGCGCGGATAAGATCGTTGAGGCTGCTTCCCTTTATCGTGTCGGTCTTGGCGGTGCCGCCGATCGTTTTTGCAAAGCTACGCATTTTACCTGACTGTCCCGATGGTTTGTTTCGTGGTTGATTCAGGCGAATCGTGCCCGATCCGCGCGCACCTCGCGGCGGTCGGGAGTGCAAACCATCTACTTGCGATTGCCGGAGTGTCCGGCGCGCCAGGCCGCGCGCACCGGCTTGGCGCGCGCGCCATTCGCCCCATCTTCCGGCGCGGGCCGGGATCCGATTGAGGCACGAAGCCGGCACGCGCGGCCGCCAAAGCGGCTTTCGATCACGCTGATCCGTTTGGCCTCAGCTTGTCCAAGAGCGTGCCTCGGCCGACCCTCCAGAGCATGGAACGCGACAGGCCCGATGCGGACGATCGTCGTCGCCGGTGCCGGGCGCAATCGTCCTAATTTCCGCGATAGGTCGAATAGCCATAGGGGCTCACCACGACCGGCACATGATAGTGAGCGGCGGCATCGGTGACGCGGAAGGTGAGGGTGATCTCCGGAAAGAACGGCGCGGCCGCGGCATCGGGATAGCGCGACATGTCGAACACCAGCCGATAGATGCCGATATCAAACGCCTTTGCCTCGCCAAAAGCGCGGACGCGGCCGTTGCCGTCGGTGCTTGCCGAGCCGACCTTCTGCCAGCCTCCGTCCGCCAATTGCTTCATCAGCACGACCGGCACGCCCTGACCGCCGACTCCGCGGCCCAGATCAAGCACATGGGTGGAAATGTCGGCCGCCGCCGCCGGGCTGGCGATGGCGCTGAGGAGCAGGGCAAGGGCGGGGGTCTTCATGGTGCGATCCTTGGCGATGATGGAATGGAGCGTAGCAACGGCGCGGCCATGGCGCCGGATCCACCCGCGCCGAAACGCCGCCCCGGCGGACGCGGCACGTTTCGCCGAAACGCGGGCAGCGCTTGAAGAACGCCGTCACCTCGGCCTCTCCCCGGACCCTTATGGCACTGGCATCGTCAGCCAGATTGACAAAGACCCTTATGTATCTAAGCTTCCCGTCAAGGCGGATCGTCACGGCAAATGGCCGGGGATCGCGCGCGGGGAGGATGGATGACCGATACGGCTGTGCAAACCGGGGCGGCTGGCGCGCCAGAGAGCGCGACGCCGGGCGCATCGGCGGCCGCTTCTCTCGGCGCCGCGCACCGCACGGTGGCGCTGTGGATGCTGTTCGCGATCGGCACGCTCAACTTCGTCGACCGGCAATTGCTGTCGGTATTGGTGGAGCCGATCCGCGCCGAAATGGCCTTCAGCGATACCCAGTTCGGGCTGTTGACCGGCCTCAGCTTTGCCCTGTTCTATGCGCTGATGGGGGTGCCTTTCGCCATGGCTGCGGATCGCTGGCACCGGGTGCGGCTGATCGCGGCGGCCTGCGCCGTGTGGAGCGTGTTCACCGCCGCCTGCGGCCTTGCCGGCAATTTCGCGCAGCTCGCGCTCGCCCGCTTCGGCGTGGGTGTGGGGGAGGCGGGGGGCACCGCGCCGTCCTTGTCGGTGCTGGCGGATTATTACCCGCCCGACCGCCGGCCGCTGGTGATCGGCATCTTCACCGCCAATGGCCCGTTCGGCGTGTTCCTGGGCGCGGCATTCGGCGGCTGGGCGGCGGCGACGATCGGCTGGCGCGGCGCCTTCATCGCGATCGGCGCGATCGGCGCATTGGTCGCCGCGCCGCTCTTGGTAATGCTGGTGCGAGAGCCGGCGCGCGGGCAGATGGACGCGCGCGGGCCCGTTGCCGCGCCGCAGGCCGCGCTGCCCATGGGCGCCAGCTTCGCCCTCTTCCTGCGCCGCCGTTCGCTCAGGATGCTCGCCATCGCCAGCGGGCTTTCCGCCTTTGTCAGCTATGGCATGCTGAACTGGATCCCCGCCTTTCTGATGCGCACGCAGGGCATGCCGCTGTCGGCGCTCGCCACGTGGTTCGCGCCCGCCGCAGGCATCACCTTCGGGCTTGGCATCTGGGGCGGCGGCGCGCTGGTGAACTGGGCCGCGCGCCGCTCGCCCGCGGCTTATGCGCTCGTCCCCTGCGCCGCGACGCTCGTGCTGATTCCCAGCTTCGCCGCCGCGCTGCTGGTGGACAGCTGGCAATGGTCGCTTGCGCTGATGCTGGTGCCGATGGTCGCCTGCACCATCTATGTCGCGCCGGCGCTGGCTTTGGTGCAGAATCTCACGCCGCCGCGGGCGCGCGCCACCGCCTCCGCCATCCTGCTGCTGATGTTCAACCTTGTCGGCCTGGGCGGCGGGCCGCTGGTGATCGGCATGATCAGCGATGCGATCGCCCCCGCTCATGGCGCGGAAAGCCTGCGCTACGCCTTGCTCTGCACGCTGCCCGCCGCCGCGCTCGCCGCGATTGCGCAATTCCGCATGGCGCGCGTCGTCAGCGCCGACATGCACGGCTATCACACGGATGGAGAGGCCTGATGACCGATGATGAGATGCGCGCCTTTGCCGGGCGTTTCTTCGATGCGATCGAGGCGGGTGACATCGCCACCATGCAGGCGAGCTTCGCGCCCGATGCCGCCATCTGGCACAATACGGATGAGCTGATCGTCACTCCCGAGCAGACCGCGCAGACGCTGACCGGCATGGTCGCCCGCATCGGGGAGCGCAGCTACGCCGATCGTCGCGTCCATGTCTTTCCCGGCGGCTTCGTGCAGCAGCATGTGCTTCAGGGCGTGCGCACCCATGATGGAGAGCGCGTGCGCCTGCCCTGCGCGATTGTCTGCCAGGTGGCCGATGGCCGGATCACCCGCCTCGATGAATATTTCGATTCCGCGCACGTCGCGCAGTTCCGCAAATATGCTTGAAGGAGCCGATTGATGCCCGTTTTGCGCCAGGTGCCGCTCGCCGACGTCCAGGACGATACCGTCCTTGCCTATTACAAGCGCCTGTTCGGTGATCGCGATCCGGTGGCGGAACCGGGCACCGCGACGGGCACGCCGGGGGATTGGTGGACGGTCTTTGCGCTGGCGCCGGATATCTTCAAACATGCCGTGGATGGCTTTGCGGTGTACCGCCACCCGGCCCGCCGCATCTCCCCCGTGCTGCGTGAACTGGGGCAAACGCGCGCCGGCTGGGTGAAGGGCAGCCAATTCGTCTTTTCGCAGCATTGCAAGTCCTTGCGCGGTCTTGGGGTCAGCGAGGAGAAGATCGCCGCCGTGCCATACTGGACGGTGGCGGATTGCTATGACGACCAGGAACGCGCCGTCCTCGCTTATGCCGATTGCCTCGCGCAGGCCGGCGGCCGCGTGCCCGATCAGGTTTTCGAAAAGCTGCGCACCTTCTGGGATGACGAGCAGATCTTCGAATTCACCTACATCACCTGCCTGTATGACATGCACGCCGTGATCACCCGCGCGCTGCGCATGGAATTCGACAATCGCGCCGATCCCATCACGGAGGTCGCCGCGCCGGAAGGGTTCAAGGCCGCCGACTTCCTCAGCGCGCCTCGCCCCGCATGATACCGTCAAGCAGATTGACGAAAAGCCGCAGTTCCGCTACATGGAGTCGTGAGGATTTAGGATGAGGTTTTTCAACTCGGTCGGGCCGAATCCCCGCGTCGTGAGCCTGTTCATGGCGGAAAAGGGCGTCGCGATCCCTGAGGTGTCCGTCGACATTCGCGGCGGGGAAAATCGCCGTGCGCCGTATAACGAAACGGTCAATCCCGCTGGCCAGACGCCCGCGCTGGAGCTGGATGACGGCAGCATCCTGACGGAGATCACCGCGATCTGCGAATATCTGGAGGAGCTTCATCCCACGCCCCCGCTGATCGGCGCGACGCCGCAGGAGCGGGCGGAAACGCGCATGTGGACCCGCCGCGCGGATCTCAAGGTGTGCGAACCGATGACCAGCGGCTTCCGCTCGTCGGAGGGGCTGCCGATGTTCCAGTCGCGGATGCGCTGCCTGCCGGAGGCGGCGGCCGGGCTGAAGGCGGTGGCGCAGGACGGGATCGCCTGGTTCGACGCGCAGCTCGCCGGCCGCCGCTACATCGCCGGCGACCGCTTCACGCTGGCCGATATCCTGCTGTTCGCCTTTCTCGATTTCGGCCGCAACGTCGGCCAGCCGCTCGATACGGCCTTCACCAATGTGACGGCGTGGTTCGATCGGGTGGGGGAGCGGCCCGCCTTTCAGCCTGCAACATGAATAGCACAAGGAGAGCGACGATGCCGGCCACCAACAGCCAGTTCGAGTTCAAGGGCGTCAATCACCTCGCACTGGTGTGCAAGGACATGGCGCGCACCGTGGAATTCTACCGCGACGTGCTGGGCATGCCGCTGGTCAAGACGATCGACCTGCCCGGCGGGCGCGGGCAGCATTTCTTCTTCGACATGGGCAATGGCGACAGCCTGGCCTTTTTCTGGTTCCCGCAGGCGGCGCAGGCGCATCCCGGCATTTCCGCCCCTGCCGCGCTGCCCACCCAGGGCGATTTCACCTCCGCCCACGGCTCCATGAACCATATCGCGTTCAACGTGCCGGCCGAGAAGTTCGACGAATATTATGATCGGCTGAAGGCCAAGGGGATCGCCGTCACCAAGATCCTGAACCATGATGATTCGCCGAGCCAGTCGTCCGATCACATGCACGACGACGTGTTCGTCCGGTCGGTCTATTTCTTCGACCCCGACGGCGTCTGCCTCGAATTCGCCGCCTGGACGAAGACGTTCAGCGACGCCGATGTGGCGCATGATCCGGTGACGGCGGACGGCACCAAGCGCGAAGGGCTGATCGTGCAAAAGGCGCTGGCCGAGAACGACGTCGCGGAGATGGTCCCCGCCGAATAAGCGCGTCGGGCGCCGTTCCCGGGCCTTTTCCCGCAACGCACGCCGCGTCGCGGGACAGCGTCACCCCGGCCTCGTGCCGGGGTCCAGGGTGGCGCGACCGTCATCGCCCGAGGTCGGCGCAGCTGCGCCGATCTCTCGCGCCGTCGCATCGAAATGCGTGGATCGAAAACGAACCGCCAAGCGTCCCCTCTCCCGACAGGAGAGCGGCATGACGATCCGGGCGATAGCACTCAATTGTACGCTGAAGGCACAAGGCGAAAGCAGCACCGACGCAATGATCGGCGTGCTCGAACGCGCCTTCGCCAGGGTGGACGTGACGCTCACCGAAACGATCCGCATCGCCGCGCACAACGTCAAACCCGGCGTCACCAGCGACGAGGGTGAGGGGGATGACTGGCCCGCGATCCGCGCCAAGATCCTCGCGCACGATATCCTGATCCTCGCCGGCCCGATCTGGATGGGCCAGATCGGCAGCGTCGCGAAGCGCGTGCTGGAGCGGATGGACGCCTTTCTGTCGGAAACCGACGATCAGGGCCGGATGCCGAGCTATGGCAAGGTCGCGGTGATGGCGATCGTCGGCAACGAGGATGGCGCGCACGCTTCCTCGGCGCAGGGGTTCCAGGCGCTCAACGACACCGGCTGGACGATCCCCCCGGTCGCCGCCTGCTATTGGGTCGGCGAGGCCATGGGCACGGTCGACTTCAAGGACCTGCCCGAAACCCCGGAAAAGGTACAGAAAACAGCCGCAATGACCGCCACAAACGCAGCCCACCTCGCCCGCCTGCTAAAAGACGCCCCGATCCCCGGCGCGGATTGAAGCGGGTACGAGCTTGTCGGAAGTGGGGTGGAAAGCGGACGTGACTCGTCGTCATATATTGTTGTCTGGGTCCCAGTCTCGAACGGTTGGCGTCACTGGAAGACCGAGGCTTCGCTCATCAAGCCACTCAACAACACGCCCGTCCATGTTCCGAGCCGCAAGAAGGTCGGTGTGCGCTGTCATCATCCCAAGCAGGAGTGCTTGAACTTCATCGACGCCACCGGCCCGCTTTGACTTCACGCCCTCCGGCCAATCGATTTCGTATCGGCAGAAAAAGCTCCCGCGATCCTCGTCGGGCTTGAAGAAGCGACACTCTGCGTCGCGCCCATCGATCTTGAACACTCGTCGGGCGATCACGTTGTCGGGCACGCGGGTTCCTCTTACGCATCTGCCTACCTGGGCTCGGCATGCCCGCAAATGGGGCGCTTTCAGTCATTCCGCTTCCACACGTAATTTAGGAAGCAGGCGTCGGCCGAGATGAATGTTCACCAGCAACGCCTCTGCCGTCATCCCCGCGAAGGCGGGGATCCATAAACGCCGGACCCCGCGAAAAGGCACGCTGGGCCGATGGACACCCGCCTTCGCCGGGTTGGCGAAGATAAGGCGTCAGCGCTCTTCACCGTGGCGCTCACCAGCCCCACCGCACCAGGCGTTCCTCCGGCGCAGGCTCCGGGAAGCGACGTCACGCCCGGACGGGAACGATGGGCAGGGCGTCCTCCGCCCGCTGCGCATAACGCCGGGCGAGTGCGGCGCAGACCATCAGCTGCATCTGGTGGAACAGCATCAGCGGCAGGACGATCAGGCCAACCGCGCTGGCCGGGAAGATGATGTTGGCCATCGGCAGCCCGCTCGCCATGCTCTTCTTCGATCCGCAGAACACGATGGCGATCTCATCCTCCTTGGAGAAGCGCAGCAGCCGGCTTGCCGCCGTGGTGGCGACCAGCACGACGGCAAGCATCACGAGATCGAGGAGGATGACGAGCGCGAGGCTCTGCGGCGTCACCTTGCTCCAGATCCCCGCCACCACGCCGGCGCTGAACGCGGAATAGACGACGAGCAGGATCGAGCCGCGGTCGACGAGCATCGTCAGCGTCTTCTGCCGGTTCAGCCATTCGCCGACGAGCGGCCGCGCGAGCTGGCCGACGACGAACGGCAGCAGGATCTGGAGCGCGATGTCCCACATCGATTCCAGGGACATGCCGCCCGCGCCGGCGCTCAGGAACATGGTCGCGAGCAGCGGCGTGATGACCACGCCGGCCAGGTTCGACAGCGACGCACAGCATAAGGCGGCGGGAACGTTGCCGCGCGCGATCGACGTGAAGGCGATCGAGGATTGCACGGTCGAGGGCAGCAGGGAGACGAACATCAGCCCCGTGACGAGGCCATTGTCGAGGTGCCCGCCCGCCAGCTTCGTGATCGCGAAGCCGAGCAGCGGAAAGACCAGGAACGTGGTTGCGAACACCAGGGATTGCAGCCGCCAGTGCAGTATCCCCGTCCAGATCGCCTGGCGGGAAATGCGCGCGCCGTAGATGAAGAACAGGAGGGCGATGGCGGCATGCACCACCACATCGAGCATGTCCTTGCCCGTGCCCCGGGCCGGGAGGATCGCGGCGAGCGCCACCATTCCCATGATCGCGAGGATATAGCCGTCGATCCGCAGGCGGCTGAGGATGGCATTCATGGTCAAGATCCCGGTGTGCGCTTCGCCCTTGCCGCGCGGGCATGGGCGGTTTGCTTGTGCATCCCCGCCCTTGTGCCGGGCCAGCCGCCTTGTGAAGGGGCGAGATCACCGGCGGCGGGGCGACCATCCGGCGCGGCGCGTCATCGTCAGCGCCGAACGGCCCAACCGGCCGAACGACCCAGCCAATCCAACGGCGCCGGCCGAACGGCATCGGCGGTCGGTCAGGCCGCCAGTTCCTTGCGGACGATATCGGCGCCCGCGCCCAGCGCCTTCAGCTTGCCCTGCGCGACGGCGCGCGACAGCGGCGCCATGCCGCAATTGGTCGCCGGGTAGAGCTTGTCCGCATCCACGAAGCGAAGCGCGTTGCGCAGCGTGTCGGCGACCTGCTCGGGCGTCTCCACCGTGTCGGTCGCGACGTCGATGGCGCCGACCATCACCTTCTTGCCGCGGATCAGCTCGATCAGGTCCATCGGCACGCGCGAGTTCTGGCATTCGAGCGAGATGATATCGATCGCCGACTTCTGGAGATTGGGGAAGGTTTCCTCATACTGGCGCCATTCGGAGCCAAGCGTCTTCTTCCAGTCGGTATTGGCCTTGATGCCATAGCCGTAGCAGATGTGGACGGCGGTTTCGGCCTTCAGCCCCTCGGCCGCGCGCTCCAGCGTGGCGATGCCCCAGTCGTTCGCCTCGTCGAAGAACACGTTGAACGCTGGCTCGTCGAACTGGACGATGTCGACGCCGGCCGCCTCCAGCTCGCGGGCTTCCTCGTTGAGGATGCAGGCGAATTCCCAGGCGAGCTTCTCGCGGCTGCGGTAATGCGCGTCATAAAGGGTGTCGATCATCGTCATCGGGCCGGGGAGCGTCCACTTGATCGGCTGATCGGTCTGCGCACGCAGGAAGCGCGCATCGTCGACGAAGACCGCCTTGGGGCGGGAAACGGCCCCCACGACGGTCGGCACGCTCGCGTCATAGCGGTTGCGGATGCGCACCGTCTCGCGCTTCTCGAAATCGACGCCGTCCAGATGCTCGATGAAGGTGGTGACGAAATGCTGGCGCGTCTGTTCGCCATCGCCCAGGATATCGATCCCCGCCTGCCGCTGATCGTCGACCGCCAGGCGCAGCGCGTCCTGCTTGCCGGCGATCAGTTCCTCGCCCTCCAGCTTCCACGGCGACCACAGGGTTTCGGGCTGGGCAAGCCAGGAAGGCTTGGGCAGGCTGCCCGCGGTCGTCGTCGGCAACAATGTCGTCATGATGGATACCTTGTGATGTGCGGGAGGATCAAAGGCCGGCGGTCGCGGACCAGCGCTGCAGCGCCGCGCCATGCGGCTTGATGAAATGCTCTTCGGCGAACCTGCCCTGCTCGACGGCGAGCCGGCTGCGCTCCTCGCGATCGTAGACGATGCGGGTCAGCGAATAGTCCTGGTACTTGAGGCTCGGCTGGTAATGTTGCGCGGCGACGGAATTGGCATTGTAGATTTCCGGCCGGTAGATCTTCTGGAATGTCTCCATGGTGCTGATCGTGCTGGCCAGTTCCAGATTGGTGAAATCGCCGATCAGGTCGCCGATGTGATAGAAGGCGAGCGGCGCGACGCCATGTTTCGGCATGAAATAGCGCACCATCATGCCCATCTTCGCGAAATACCGGTCAGTCGCGGAATAATCCGTGGTGGTATATTCCACGCCAAGGACCGGATGTTCGTTGGTGGACCGCTGATAGGTCTTGCTGCTCGATACGCTGAGGCAGATGACGGGCGGCTTGCGGAAATGACCGCGGTATGCGCGCGAATTCAGAAAATGCTGGAACAGCTTCCCGTGCAGGTCGCCAAATCCCTCGGGAACGCCGCCTCCTGGGTGCCCCTTCAGATATTCCGGCAGCAGCACGCTGAAGTCATAGTCGCGAACATAGGATGAGAAATTGTTGCCGACGATGCCGGGGATGTTCTCGCCCGTCGCCTTGTCGATGATCGCTGTCTCGAGGATCTCGATGATCGGAAAGCCGTCGACATCCTCCTGCACGTCGACATGCAACGAAACGGAGATGATCCGGAGCGACACCG
The DNA here is from genome assembly GCF_900109205.1 of Sphingomonas sp. OV641. Lineage (NCBI taxonomy): Bacteria > Pseudomonadati > Pseudomonadota > Alphaproteobacteria > Sphingomonadales > Sphingomonadaceae > Sphingomonas > Sphingomonas sp. OV641. The sequence continues at coordinate 129,754 of NZ_FNZB01000004.1, forward strand.
AATAGCGATTGCCGGTCGGATTGTCCCAATGCGCCAGAGAGTTGAAGCGGTTGTCGATCATCCGCAGCGTGTTGCGCAGATTTTCCTGTCGGCTTTCACCGCGCGCGAGATTGGCGAAATTGGTGGTGATGCGCGTGTTGTCGGCCGGACGATAATCCTCGTTGAAGGGGATGCTGCTGATCGTGAACGTGAAGCCGCTGTTCGTCATGACTCACCTGCTTGTAACGGGCGGAGGTCACAGGCGAGAGCGCGCAAGCCACAGGCAGGCCCGGCTGGCGATGAACCACGGGCCTTTCGTCAAGCGCGATCCACCGGAGGAACCCCCGTCCGAGGAACGTTTTGGCGTCGAAAGGCAGGTCTCCTGGCTCACGGGTCAACGCGGTGGCTCCGGCCTTCCCGGGCTCGTTGCAAAGCCCAGTGACACGAATTGGAGCCGCCGCTCGCCGCTTACAGTTGCGGGGGCAGCGCCGGATTCTGCCCCGAAGGACACCACCGGCTTCCCGTCTTAGCCCCATCGCCACGCCTGGGATGGGGAACCTCGACATGGCTGTTCAACACCATCGATCCGCCGCTGTCAATGGAGATATAAAGATATCTTTATATGGTAATGAGAGCTGTCGCCGCGCGATCGGGGTCTTCGTAACGGACGAGCGGCGACACACATGCGCGGCGACCGCGATCCTGGTCGGCAACGATCAGCGCGCTGGCGAACCGCTGGTCTCATAACGTCAACTCATCCGCACGTTCTGCTCGATGCTCCCGGCAGAAAGGCATGAGCGACCCCGAGTGACCAGCGCTCTTTCGCGCGAGGGCAGGCATTCACGATCACCGGTGCGAAAGGCACCTGGGTGACGCCGCGTGACGGCCATCTGCATCAGCCGAAGGCACGCCCCGACGGGCGGGTGCTGGCAATTGCTTAGCTTTCGAACTATCACTGGCATCATGCCGCCATTACCGGACGCGCCGTGACGCTGGCGCTCGCCTGGATCCCCGCCACCATGCTCGCCGGCCTGCTCCAGGCCTGGCGCACGGCCGTGCAGCAGCGGCTTCGCGCGCAGCTGTCGATCAATGGCGCGGGGCTTGTGCGCTACGTCTATGGCCTGCCGCTCGTGCTGCTCGTACTTGCCGGCTATCTGTCGCTCACCGACGCGCGGCTGCCCGTGCCGGACGCTGCCTTTGTCGCGCTGGCGGCGGTGGCGGCAGTGGCGCAATTGCTGGCCACCAACCTCCTCATCATGGCTTTTGGCTATCGCAACTTCATCGTCGGCACCGCCTTTTCGAAGACGGAAACGGTGCAGGCGGCGCTGTTCGGCTGGCTGATCCTGGGGGAGCCGGTCAGCATGCTGATCGGGCTGGCGGTGACGCTCGGCATGGCGGGCGTGCTGACGCTGGCGCTGGGCGGGCGCGATCTTCGCGGGCGGGATGTGGTGCGCGCGCTTGGCCAGCCGGCCGCCTTGTGCGGGCTCGGTGCGGGCGCACTGTTCGCGATCACCGCCGTGTTCATCCGCCGCGCCGCGCTTCATCTCGATCCCGGTGCGCCGCTGCTCGCCGCGCTGGTCACGCTGGTGACGGTGATCGCGATCCAGGTCTTGGCGCTTGGCCTGTGGGTCGCGATGCGGGAGCCGGGAACGCTGCGCGCGGTGCTGCGCACGTGGCGCACTTCGGCGCAGGTCGGGCTGCTCGCTGGCACCGGATCGATCTGCCTGTTCGCCGGGCTTGCGATCGCGCCGGTCGCGCTGGTGCGGATCGTGGCGCAGGTGGAGGTGGTGTTCACCCTCGCCTTTGCCGCGTTGTACCTGCGGGAGCCGTTTCATCGCTTCGAAGCGGCGGGGCTGCTGATGGTGGTCGCGGGCGTGGTGCTGGCGCTGGCCGGCGCTTTGCGCTGAAAGGGGGCATAGACAGCCCGCAAGACGGGGGGAGAGGAACGCATGATCGATCTGGACGCCATCCGTACCCTGGCCGACATTCCCGCCGCGCAGCGTGAGGCGCGCGGCGAGGCGGTGGCCATCGCCTTTGAAGGGCGCGAGACCAGCTATGCCGCGCTCGACCGGCAGTCGCATCGCATCGCCAATGCCCTGATCGCGGCGGGCGCGGGCAGGGGGGATCGGATCGCCGTCCTCTCCAAGAATCATGATGGCTGGTATCCGCTGTTCTTCGGCACCGCGCGCGCCCGCGCCTGCCTCGCACCGATCAACTGCCGGCTGTCCGCGGTGGAGATCGCCGGCATCCTGGAGGATGCGGCCCCCGCCATCCTCTTCGTGGGCGAGGATTTCTTCGAGGTTGCGCTCGCCGCCGTGGCGGATCTGCCGCGTCCGCCCGCGCTGGTGGCGCTATATGGCGCGCATCCGCGCTTCGCCCCGCTCGCCAACTGGATCGGCGACGCGCCCGCCACCGCGCCCGCGGACACGCCGACGCCGGCGGATGACGTGCTGCAACTCTATACCAGCGGCACCACCGGCCGGCCCAAGGGCGTGGTGCTGACCAACCACATCTACCGCCGTTTCATGGAAATGGCGACGCAGGTGGACGGGTTCGCCTATGACGAGGGCGATACGGTGATGATCGTCATGCCCCTGTTCCATGTCGCGGGCACCAACATCAGCTTCGCCGCGCTGGCGCAGGGCGGGCGGATCGTGCTGGTCAAGGATTTCGACGCGGCCGCCGTGGTCGGTCTGATGCCGCGTGAGCGCGTGGCGCACACCTTTCTTGCCCCTTCCATGATCCAGATGCTGTTACAGCAGCCGCAGGCCGCCGCGCAGCGCTATCCCGCGCTGCGCACCATCGCTTACGGCGCCTCGCCCATTGCGGCGGACGTGCTGCGCCGCGCCCGCGCCACCTTCGGCTGCGGCTTTGTGCAATTCTACGGCATGACGGAATCGGCCGGCAGCGGTTCCTATCTCTCTCCTTCTGGCCATGATCTGCCGGGCAAGCTCGTCTCCTGCGGCCGCCCCTGGCCCGATGTGGAGATGGGCATCATGGGCCCCGACGGCGCGCTGTTGCCGCCCGGCGCGATCGGGGAGATCGTGATCCGCGGCGATATCGTGATGAAGGAATATTGGAACCGCCCCGATGCCACCGCGGAAACGCTGGCGGGCGGCTGGTTGCGCACCGGCGATGCCGGCTATCGCGACGAAAGCGACCATTTCTTCGTTCATGATCGCATCAAGGACATGATCGTCTCGGGCGGGGAGAATGTCTATCCGGCGGAGGTGGAGAATGCCATCGCAGGCTGCCCGGGCGTCGCTGATGTGGCGGTGATCGGCGTGCCCGACGAACGCTGGGGCGAGGCGGTAAAGGCGCTGGTCGTGCCCGCACCCGGCGCCGCCCCTGATCCCGCCCAGATCATCGCCTGGGTCCGCGCGCGCATCGCCGCCTACAAGGCGCCCAAGACCGTGGAGTTCATCGACGCGCTCCCCCGCAATCCTTCCGGCAAGGTGCTCCGCCGCGAGCTGCGCGCCCGCTACTGGCAGGGCCGCGAGCGCGCCGTCGGGTGAGGCGGCGGGGCTTCGCGCCGGGCGCTCAGCGGAAGGGAGCGCGCCTGTTCAGGATATCGTTGGCTTCGCGGCGCACATAGGCCTGCTGCTTGTCGGTCAGGGTGCCGCCGTTCGCCGCCATCATCGCATCCACCTCGGCGCGCAGCGTCTGCGCCCGTTTCAGCTTGTCGCGCCGCATGGTCGGCGTGTCGCTTGCCGGGATCAGCGAATTGGCGCGAAAGCCGGGCTCATAGGTCGAATAGTTCGGCCCGTTCATCGACTGCGCGGCGGCGAGGGTTGGCGTCAGCAGGGCGACGGCTGCAAGGGGGAGGGCGGCAAGCGGGAGGGCGATCTTCATGGCGTGAATTCCCTTTGATGCGCGTCGAGGGAGCTAGGTCCTCCCGGCCGCCCGGACAACCTTGGGCCTGCCGATCGCGACGACATGGATCACCCATCGCGTTCGTGTTAGTCACCCCCGCATGATCGCAGCATGTTCCCCGGCATGATCGACGGTACGTTGCTGATCGCCTTCATCGTGGCTGCCACGATCTTGACCGTCACGCCCGGCGTGGACACCGCCATGGTGCTGCGCGCGGCGACGGTTGAGGGCAGGCGACCGGCGGTCATGGCGTCGGCTGGCATCACCCTCGGCTGCCTCATCTGGGGCGGCGCCGTGTCGATCGGCCTTGGCGCCATGCTCAAGGCGTCCGAACTGGGCTATACGATCGTGAAGTTCGCGGGCGCGGCCTATCTCCTCTGGCTGGGCGCGAAGCTTCTGCTCAGGCCCCGTGCCGGCCTGACGTTCGCGCCCGGCGATCAGCCGGGCCGAAAGGGGCGTGACGCCTTCTGGCGCGGGCTTCTGACCAACCTCCTGAACCCCAAGATCGGCGTCTTCTACATCACCTTCCTTCCGCAGTTCGTGCCGGCCGGCGCGAGCGTCGCGGCCTATTCCTTCTTTCTTGCCGCGCTTCACGTCCTGCTGACGTTGCTGTGGTTCGCCCTGCTGATCGCGGCAACGGTTCCGCTGGGCCGCTTCCTGCGCCAGCCGAAAGCGGTGCGCGGGCTGGATCGGCTTACCGGCGGCGTGTTCGTCCTTTTCGGGCTGAAGCTGGCGACCTCCAGCGCGCGATAGCGGATTTCTCCCGCGCAACGGGCATCAATGTCAGGCGCCAGGCGCGGCGCCGCTGTGCCATGCAGGCTTTCGCCGGCACCAGATTCTCGTCGTTGACGGCACGCGAAAAAGCCGGAAGCCATGACGGCACCGGACAATCGCCGGACAAGATAAAGGGAGAAGGACCATGACCGACGAAGTTCTGACGCGTGATCAGGATGGCATCCTGATCGTCACCATCAACCGCCCCGAACAGAAGAACGCGATGACCAAGGCCGCGGCCGAGGGGATTGCGGCGGCGATGGACCGGCTCGATTCCGAGGACGCCCTGCGCGTCGCGATCATCACCGGGGCTGGCGGCACCTTCTGTTCGGGCATGGACCTCAAGGGCTTTCTGCGCGGCGAAACGCCCTCCGTGCCCGGTCGCGGCTTCGGCGGGTTGACCGAAGCGCCGCCCAAGAAGCCGCTGATCGCCGCGGTTGACGGCTATGCGCTGGCCGGCGGGCTGGAACTGATGATCGCCTGCGACATGGTAGTCGCGAACAGCAAGGCGAAGTTCGGCATCCCGGAGGCGAAGCGCGGCCTGGTCGCCGGCGCCGGCGGCCTCATCCGCCTGCCCGAGCAGATCCCGCAGCGGATCGCGCTTGAGCTGGCCGTCACCGGCGACTTCATCGATGCGGATCGCGCCTATCAGCTCGGCCTTATCAACCGCATCACCGAAGGCGCCGCGCTCGACGCTGCGCTGGAGCTCGCCGCGACGATCAGCGCCAACGGCCCGCTGGCGGTGCAAGTGTCGAAGCAGATCATCAGCCAGTATCGCGACTGGCCGGTGGATCAGCGCTGGGCCAAGCAGGGCGCGCTGATGGGCCCGGTCTTCACCAGCGCCGACGCCCGCGAAGGCGCCGCCGCCTTCGCCGAGAAGCGCAAGCCGAACTGGACCGGCAAGTAACATCAACGGCCCATCCGGTGCGGCCACCCGCCGCACCGGCCGCCACCCCAACCAGGCGGCATCCCGGCGGGTATCGGCGCCGGCGCTTACCTTCCCGGCAATCCCGAAACCTCGCCCGTCACGCGCCCCTCAAGCCCGCCCCGGCGAAGGCCGGGGCCCAGTCGGGAAAGCCATCGCAACCGCCACCACGCCCGCCCACTCCCCTTCGTCATGCCGGGCCGGTCCCGGCATCCAGGGTGCCGCAAACCCCAAGCGATCGAGTCAGGGTTTGATCCAGCCAGATCGATCCGCCTCCCCGGCGAAGGCCGGGGCCCAGTCGCGCGACAAAGCTGGCAGGCACACCGGAATCTGCCAACGCTTTCCCACCTGGACCCCGGCCTTCGCCGGGGAGGTGTTTCCAGAAGCCCGGATCAAACCCTGGCGCAACGGCGGCCGGCACAGCAGGAGGCGTTACCCCGGCCCGGTGCCAGGATCCCCTGTGCTGCGACCTCACGGCTCACCGCTCGGTGGCTGTCGCGACAATCCCGGCATGACCAACGCGGCTAAGCAAAAGGCTCGCCCCAGCCGCGAGCGGCCGGCAGTCGGCACCGCCCGCCGCGTAACCCCGCCGCGCCCTCAGCCGAAGATGAAATCCGCCGCGTTGATATGCGCCGCCGTCAGCGATCCGCCGGGATCCTCGAGCAGGATGGAGAATTTCGCCCCCGTGGAGCTCACCACGTTCACCGATACGTCGCCGCTCGACAGGTCGGTCGCGAAAACCGTGCCCTTGCCCCCGCCCGAGCGATAGGCGGTGACGCCGAGCGCCTCCAGCACGATGCGGTCGAGGCCGTTCTCGAAATCCTCGATCACGTCGCCGCCGCCCAGCGCCGCCGCGCCGCTGAAGACGAAGCGGTCGTTGCCGGCATCGCCCCACAAACGGTCCGCGCCCTCGTCGCCGGCGATCTCGTCATGCCCCGCGCCGCCGTGGATGCGGTCCGCGCCGGTGCCGCCGGACAGCACGTCGTCGCCCGCGTCGCCGAACATCTGGTCGTTGCCGGTCTCGCCCAGCATCGCGTCCTGATCGTTGCCGCCTTCCATGTAATCGTTGCCGGCGCCCGCCTGCATCGTGTCGCGCCCGTCGCCGCCCAACAGCACGTCCGCCCCGTCCTCGGCGGAGATGATGTCGTCGCCGGTCCCGCCGTCCAGCCAGTTGGTGCCGTCGCCGCCGTCCACCCGGTCGTTGCCGTCGCCGCCATAGACCTTGTCGTTGCCCGACTGGCCCTTCAGCTTGTCGTTCCCGCCCTCGCCATAGATGATGTCATGGCCCGCGCCGCCGGCCACCGCCATGGTGGTCAGCTGGCCGGTCGCCGGGTTGACCTCGTTCAGGAAGCCATCGTCGTCCGCGCCGGCATAGATGATGTCGTCGCCATAGCCGCCGTCCAGATAGTCGCGCCCGTCACCGCCATAGATGAGGTCGTTGCCCGCATCGCCAAGGATGCGGTCATGCCCGATGCCGCCGTCGAGATGGTCGTCGTCGTCCCCGCCGGAAAGAATGTCGTTGCCGCTCGCGCCGATCAGCCGGTCCTTGCCATAGCCGCCGTCCAGCCGGTCGTTGCCGTTCTCGCCATACAGATAGTCGAGCCCCGCGCCGCCGATCAGATAATCATGGCCGTCACCGCCATAGATATCGTCGTCGCCGTCGCCCCCGTCCACGCGGTCCGCCCCGGCGCGGGCGCGGATCAGATCGTTGAGACTGGTGCCGACGATCACATCGTCCGAATAGCCACCGTCGATGGTTTTCGCGAATTTGCGCATGATGCACCGGTAATTAGGCGCTTGGGATAGCGCGCTGAATACCCCTCCCGAGGCAGCGGGCGGGGGCATGAAGGTTCCGCCTGCGATACGAAGAATGCCCGTTCGGCCATGGCCCTTTGCCCGGCGGCATACCTCCGTGACCCGGCTTGATGTTGCGTGAAATTATGTTGCCGGGGGAACCAATCCGCCCCGCGCGCGGTCAAACGGGCGTCGACACACGACCGGCGACACAGCCGGCGGTTCAGGGGCCCGCCTCCGGGCGGAAGAAGTGGGAAACGGGTGACAGCGCTGGGGGGCAGAACGATCATTTTTGGCAGCCAAGGCGGCAAGTGCGACTGGCGCCTGCCGTTCGCTCCTGCTTTGCCCGCTTTCGCCTTGCTCGCGCTCGCCGGCTGCAACCGGCACCAGTCCGCGCTGGCTACCTTTGGCGAGGAAGCGGCCGGCATCGCGCATCTGTCGCTGGTGATGGTGATCGGCGCTTTGGTCATTGCGGCGGCGCTCTTGCTGCTGTTCCGCTGGGCGGTGCGCGCGCCGGAAGGGTCGCTGTCGCTGCGCGGCGGCGAGCGGCTGATCGTGGTGGCGGGGGCGGTGCTGCCGTCGGTCCTGCTGCTCGGCCTCCTCATCTACAGCCTGCCGGCGATGAAGCCGCGCCCGACCGGGCCCGGCGATCTCACGATTGACGTGACGGGGGAGCAATTCTGGTGGCGCGTGCGCTATCATCCGCCCGGCGCCGCGCCGGTCGACGCCGCCAATGCCATTCGCATCCCGGTCGGCCGCACGGTGCGTTTCCGGCTGCACGGCGGCGACGTGGTGCACGCCTTCTGGATTCCCGGTCTCGCCGGCAAGATGGACATGATCCCCGGCCGGGTGAACGAACTGCCCGTGCGCGCGGTGAAGCCGGGGCTGTTTCGCGGCCAGTGCACCGAATTCTGCGGGCTTTCGCATGCGCTGATGGCATTCGAGGTGATCGCCATGGAGCCCGCCGCCTTTGACCGCTGGCTCGCGGCGGAGCGGCAGCCCGCGCGCGCCGCGGCGGGCGCGTCGGGCGAGGGCAGGGCGCTTTTCGCCAGCTACGGCTGCGGCGGCTGCCACCAGATCCGCGGCACGGGCGAGGGCGGGCTGATCGGGCCGGATCTCACCCATTTCGCCGCCCGCCGCACGGTTGGCGCCGGCACCCTGCCGATGGACCCGGCCGCGGTCGCCCGCTTCATCCGCCATCCATCCGAAGCGAAGCCCGGCGCGCGCATGCCGGCCTTTTCGCACATGAGCGAGGCGGAGGCGAGCGCCATCGCCCGCTATCTGGGAGAGCTGCGTTGAGCCTGCACGATCAGGACGATCCCGAGCTGCGCCGCGCCCAGGAGGAACGGCTGCGCGCCGTCTGGGCGCCGCCGCGCGGGCTGTTTCTGCGCTGGACCGATACCAACAACAATGCCGTGGGCGTCTGGTACACGCTGACCGCCTTCTGCTTCATGCTGTTCGCCGGTGTGCTGGCGCTGATCATGCGCACCCAGCTTGCCATGCCGGAAAGCACGATCACCAGCGCCTCGACCTACAATCAGCTGTTCACGCTGCACGGGTCGGCGATGATGTTCCTGTTCGCCGTGCCGATGTTCGAGGCGGTGTCGATCATCCTCCTGCCGCAGCTGCTGGGGGCGCGCGACCTGCCGTTCCCGCGCCTGTCCGCCTTTGGCTATTGGAGCTTCCTCCTGGGCGGCGTGTTCGTTCTCGGCTCGATCTTCTTCGATGTCGCGCCCGATGGCGGCTGGTTCATGTATCCCCCGTTCACCACCCGCACCGACCTGTCGGGGCTCGGAGCCGACATCTGGATGCTCGGCCTGTCCTTTATCGAGGTGTCCTCGGTGGCGGCGGCGGTGGAGCTGATCGTCGGCATCCTGAAGTTCCGCCCGCCGGGGATGCGGCTGAACCTCATGCCGCTGTACGCCTGGTACATCCTGGTCGTGGCGGTGATGATCCTGTTCGCCTTTCCGCCGCTGATCGCGGGCGACCTGTTGTTCGAAATGGAGCGGCTGCTCGACTGGCCGTTCTTCGATGCGGCGCGCGGCGGCGATCCGCTGCTGTGGCAGCACCTGTTCTGGATCTTCGGCCACCCGGAAGTCTATATCATCTTCCTGCCGTCGATCGCGCTGTTCGCCATGCTGGTGCCGACCTTCGCGCAGCGGCACCTGCTCGGCTATCCCTATATCGTCCTCGCGGCGGTGGGCACGGCGTTCCTCAGCTTCGGCCTGTGGGTGCACCACATGTTCACCACCGGCCTGCCGAAGATCAGCCTGGCGTTCTTCTCCGCCGCCAGCCAGGCGGTGGTGATCCCGACGGGCGTGCAGATCTTCGCGCTGATCGCGACGCTGGCGGCCGGGCGCGTGATCTTCTCGACGCCCCTGCTGTTCGCCACCGGCAGCCTCGCGATCTTCGTCATCGGCGGGCTCACCGGCGTGATGGTCGCGATCGTGCCGTTCGACTGGCAGGCGCACGATACCTATTTCGTCGTCGCGCACCTTCATTACGTGCTGATCGGCGGCACGCTGATGCCGCTGATCGCCGGGCTTTATTATTACTGGCCGCTCATCACCGGAAAGAAGCTGAGCGACCGGCTCGGCCGCAGCGCCTTCTGGGTGATGTTCGCCGGCGCCAATCTCACCTTCTTCCCGATGCATTTCTCCGGGCTGCTGGGGATGCCGCGCCGCGTGTTCACCTATCCGGCGGAGCTTGGGCTGGGCGGGCTCAACATGGCCTCCACCATCGGTTCCTATCTGTTCGCCGCCGGGATGCTGATCGTCGTCATCGACCTGTGCCTGTCGCCGACGCGCAGCAAGGCGAAGCGCAATCCCTGGAACGCGGGCACGCTGGAATGGCTGGCGGAACCGGAAAACGAGCCCTGGGGTGTCCGCTCGGTTCCGCTGATCGAGACACGCTATCCGATCTGGGATCAGCCCGATTTCATGCGCAAGGTGGACGAGGGGCGCTTCTTCCTGCCCGATGCGGAGGAAGGGCGGCGCGAAACGATCAGCACCACCGTGCTGGATGCACGTCCGCTCGCCGTGGTGCGGCTGGCGACGCCCTCGGTGCTGCCGATGCTCACCGCCTTTGCGCTTGGCGGCGTGTTCATCCTGACGACCTTCCACTTCTACTGGGCCGCGCTGGCCAGCGGGGTGGTGACGCTCGGGCTGGTGCTCGCCTGGATGTGGACCACGGCGGAGATCCCGGAAAAGCCGTGCAAGCCGATCGGCCACGGGCTGGAACTGCCGCTATACCTGTCCGGGCCGCAGGCACCCGGCTGGTGGGCCATGTTCATCACCATGCTGGCCGACGCGACCGCCTTTGCCGGGCTGGTGTTCGGCTATTATTTCTTCTGGACGGTGCATCCCGTGTTCCCGCCGCCCGACATGCCGGGGCCGGGCATCACCTGGCCGATGGTTGCGCTGGGGCTCGCCGCCGTCAGCTGGGCGGTGACGATCGCCGCGCGGGAGCTGAACCGGCGCGGCGCGGTGGCGGCGACGCGCCTGCTGCTCGCGCTGGGCGGATTGGGGTCGGTGCTGGCGATCCCGGCAGGGCTCGCCGGGCCATGGCTCCACGGGCTCGATCCCGCCGCGCACAGCTATCCCGCGATGGTGTGGCTGCTGGCGATCTGGACGGTGATCCACTCGGGCGTCGGCGCCATTGCGCAATTCTACGCGCTGGCGCGCAGCATCGCCGGCCGCGCGACGCCGGTGCATGATGCCGACATCCGCAACACCGCGCTGTATCATCACTTCATGCTGTTCACCGCCATCGTGTGCTGGGGCACGCTCGGGCTGTTCCCGGAGGTGGCCTGACGTGCTGGACCGCCTGCATCGCCGCTTCCGCAGCCTGCGCGTCACCTTGTGGACGCTGATCGTCCCGCCGACGACCTGGGCCGCGCATTTCCTCTTCTCCTATCTCTGGGCGGCGCTCAGCTGCGCCAAGCGGGGCTATTTCGCCGAGGCGCCCGTGCTGTTCTGGGCCGGCACCATTCTGGCGCTGCTGGTGATCCTGGCGGCCGGCTGGATCGCGCTGGTCCAGTCGCGCACGCCGGGGGATGATCCGCCGCATGAACAGGGGACGGAAACGGATCGGCTGCGCTTCCTTGCTTATTCGACACTGCTGCTCGCGGGGCTCAGCTTCGTCGGCGTGATCTTCACCGCCGCGCCGGTGGTGTTCATCGAGGATTGCCGGTGAGGCGCGCGCCGCTTCTCGCCGCGCTCGCGCTGCTGGGTGCCGGCTGGGTGGCCGCGCCGCTTGGCATGACGGGGCATATGATCGCGCACATGATCGCGGTGGCGGTCGCCGCGCCGCTGCTGTCGCTGGCGGTGCGCGGCACGCCGCTTGATCCGGCGCAGCGCTGGCCGCGCATCGTCACCCCTTTCGCCATGAGCATGGTGGAGCTGGCGCTGGTCTGGTCCTGGCACGTCCCCGCGCTGCGCGCCGCCGCGGCGCAGTCACTGGCGGTGATGGTGGTGGAGCAGCTGTCGTTCCTCGGCGCCGGCGTCCTCCTGTGGTCGGCGGTGCTGGCCCGCCCGGCATGGGCGCGGGCGAGCGGCGTCGGCGTGCTCCTCCTCACCTCCATGCACATGACCTTGCTCGGCGCACTGATCGCGCTCGCCCCGCGCCCGCTCTATGCCGCCGGCCATGGCAGCCATGGCGCGATGGCGCTGCTCGATCCGATGCAGGATCAGCAATTGTCGGGCGTCGTCATGCTGCTGGTCGGCGGCGCGGCCTATCTGATCGGCGGGCTGGCGGTGCTTGGCGGATTGTTGCGGCAGGAGGCGCGGGCATGAGGATCACATGGCTGCGCGCTTCGCTCGCGGCGCTGGTGCTCGGGCTGCTCGGCCTCTTGGTCGCCTGGTCGGGCGCGATCAACGTCGCCGCCTCCAGCGGGCATTGGGCGATCACTGACTGGTTCCTTCACTGGGTGATGCGCAATTCGGTGGACACGCGCAGCACGCTCACCAGCCCGCGCGAGGCATCGGATCCGTCCGGGCTGGTCAGCGCGGCGGGTCACTTCGCCGCCGCCTGCGCCACCTGCCACGGCGCGCCGGGGATAAAGCCATCGCCGGTGTTCAAGGCCGCCACCCCGCCGGCGCCCGATCTTGCGCGCACCGCCGGGGAATGGAGCGACCGCGAATTGTTCTGGATCATCGACCATGGCGTGAAGATGACCGGCATGCCCGCCTGGCCGGCGCGCGCGCGCCAGGATGAGATCCGCCGCATGGTCGCGCTGGTCCGCCGCCTGCCGGGGATGACGCCGGCGCAGTTCGACGCGCTCACCGGCGGCACCGCGCGCATCGCCTCGGCTCCCGGCCTTGCCGCCTGTGCCGGCTGCCACGGCGCGGACGGGCGGGGGCGCGGCGCGCCGGACATTCCGGTCCTCGGCGGTCAGAAGCCGGCCTATCTGCTCGCCGCGCTGCGCGCCTTTCAGGACGGCACACGGCAAAGCGCGGTTATGGGCCATGCCGCCTCGCGCCTGTCGGGGGCGGAGATGCGGCAATTGTCGCGGCATTTCGCCGCGCTGCCGGGCCTGGGTGCCGGAACGGGCAGGGGAGGGGCAGTGAATGCGCCCCATGACGCCGCGGCCGAGCAGATCGCGCGCATCGGCCTTCCGGACAAGGAACTGCCCGCCTGCGCCAGCTGCCACACGCCGGCCAAGCCCTATCCGGTGCTCGCCGGGCAGAAGCCGGAATATCTCGCCGCCCGCCTGCGCCAGATGCGCGGTGACGAGAAGGAAGTGGACGCCCGCCAGAGCCAGGCGACCATGCCGGTCATCGCCCGCCGCATTCCGGAGGAGATGATCGATCGCCTCGCCGCCCACCTCGCCGCCGCCCCGCCGCGCTAGGAAGCGGACCTTCTCCCGCTCGCCACTTCCCGCAGGAACGCGCCATCTTGGCAGGATCGGTCACCGCCTCGCCGCGCCGCGGCCGCCGATCGAAATACGTAATTCAGTCCGGACTTCGTATCACGGGATCTTAACAAGGCTCCCGATAAACAAGGAGTTGGAGCGCGCGAGTCTAATTCATTGATGTTTCTCAGTCCCTTTCTGCAGGTAGCGCAGAGCTCGGATGCGCTCCTGCGGGATCAGTTCACGCGGCTGCGCACGCAGATCCCGCTGATGTATGCCGTGCTCGCGATCGACGCCGCCTTTCTCGGCCTCGCTACCCACGGCAGCGTGCCCGCCGCGCACAGCCTTGGCATGCCGGCGCTGTTGCTGCTCGCGGTGCTGGGGCGCGCGTGCCTGTGGCTGTTCCGCAAGTCGGCGGCGCCCACGCCCAACCAGATCCGCCGCTATCTGTACGGCACCATTCTCGCCTCCGTGATCCTCAGCGCGGCCTTCGGCCTGTGGGGATCGGTGCTGCTGGGCGAAACGGATGCGACACGCGGCACGGCCGTTGCCCTGTTCGTGTTCGTGGGGTCGATCAGCTGCTGCTATTGCCTTCAGGCGCTTCCCGTCGCTGGCTTTTCGGTGCTGCTGTTCGGCGCCATGCCGATCACCTTGCGCATGGTCGGCTCGGGCGACAGCTATCTGGTGGGCGTGGCGCTCACCTTTGTGATGGTTTCGATCGTCGTGGTGCGCGCCATGGTCTCCAGCCACCAGGCGTTCACCGCCGCGCTGAACGCGCGCGGGGACATGGCGGAGCTGATCGCTGCCCTGCGCGACAGCGAGGAACGCTACCGCCTCGCCTCGCAGGCGGCGAACGACGTCATCTGGGATATCCCGCTGGACGGCGATCGGATCGACTGGAGCAGCGCGGTCGGCACCTGGCTCGGCTATCCCGAGGCGCAGGCCGGCACTTCGCGGCACTGGTGGCAGGATCGCATCCACCCGGACGATCGCGCGCGCACCGGCGTCCGCCCCGCCGCGCTCGCCGATCCCGAGTTTACCCACTGGACGCATGAGTTCCGCGTGCTGGCGGGATCGGGCGAGTATCTCACCGTGCGCAGCCGCGGCTTCGTCGTGCGCGATCCGCAGGGTCGCGCCACGCGGCTGGTCGGCTCGCTTCAGGATGTGACGGCGCAGAAACGCTATGAAAGCGAGCTGCGCCTCGCCGCCCATTACGATTCGCTCACCGGCCTCCCCAACCGGCTGCTCTTCGCCGAGCGGCTCGATCTCGCGCTCGCTGAGGCGGGGGAACAGCGCGCCAGCGTCGGCCTGATCGTGTTCGATGTGGACCGGTTCAAGATGATCAACGACAGCCTCGGCCATGACGCGGGCGATGCGCTGCTGCGCGAGGTCGCCTGCCGGCTCCAGCGGGTCGCCCCGCCCGGCGCCACCGCGGCGCGGCTCGCCGGGGACGAATTCGCCATCATCATCCCCAGCCTGGACGACAGCGGCATGGGCACGGCGCAGATCGCCGGGCTGCTCGCCGAGATCTCCAGCCCCATGGTCCATGCCGGCCGCCATATCGACGTCAGCCTCAGCGCCGGCTTCGCCCAGGCGTTCCGCGACGGCGGCACCGCCAAGGAAATCCACAAGAGCGCCGATCTCGCGCTTTACGCCGCGAAGCGCGACAATCGCGGTGGCCTGCGCGAATTCCAGCGCGATCTGCGCGACGCGGCCGAGCGTGAAAAGCACATGCTGGCCGATGCGCGCGCCGGCTTGCAGGCCGATTGGATCGTGCCTTTCTACCAGCCCAAGATCTGCCTCAGGACCGGCGCGGTGCTTGGCTTTGAATCGCTGCTGCGCTGGCATCATCCGCAGCAGGGCTTGCGCTCCCCCGCCTCGATCAGCGCGGCGTTCGAGGACCCGGGCACCGCCGTGCAGATCACCGACCGGATGCTGGAGCGCACCATCCGCGACATGGTGCGCTGGGCGGACAAGGGCGTGCCGTTCGGCCGCATCGCCATCAACGGCTCGCCCGAGGATTTCCGCCGCGGCGGCTTTGCCGAGCGCATTCTGGAGCGGCTGGAACAGGCGAAGCTGCCGCCATCCATGCTGGAGCTGGAGGTGACGGAAACCGTCTTCCTCGGGCAGCTCGCCGAAAATGTCAGCGTGGCGCTGAAGACGCTGTCGGATGCGGGCATCACCATCGCGCTCGACGATTTCGGCACCGGCTACGCCTCGCTCACGCATCTGAAGCAATTCCCGGTCGATGCGCTGAAGATCGACCAGTCCTTCGTCTCCCGCCTGACCATGGTGGATTGCGAGGATTCGGCGATCATCGGCGCGGTGATCCAATTGGCCCGCAGCCTCGGCATCACCACCGTCGCCGAAGGGGTGGAAACGGAAACCCAGGCCGCGCACCTCATCGCCAAGGGGTGCGACATGGGGCAGGGCTATCTGTTCAGCCGCCCGATGGCAGCGGAGCAGGTCGCGCCCTTCTTCGGCAAATGGGACTGCCGCTTCGTCGCGCAGCTCTGCGAGCAGGCCGATTGGGGCACCGCCGCCCGCCAGACCTACCGCGAACGCTTCCGCTAAAGGCGCACGCCCCCCCCCGGCGGGAAAGCGATCGGGAAGCGAGCGAGCGAAATTGGGCCCGAACCGGCACCTTGTGCGTTCCTCCCCCATGCCCCGTCCCTCCAACAACCGCCTCGCCCGCGCCGCCATCATCGTCGTCGCGCTAGGCGCCCTGATGTGGATCGTCGCGCTCCTCGGCATCAGCCTCAGCAACAAGGAAACCAAGGAACGAACCCCCGACATGCAGGCCGCACCGGCCGGGCAGGGGTGATCGGGGGCCCAGTAAGCGTCTTTATCGGCCTCCCTGCGCGAGACGAACACGCGATGCCGGTACATCGTGATCCAGACCGTAGACGCTGACGGTACGATCCTCGGCGAGCGATGCCGGTGATCGGTTGTCACGACCAATATGCGAAGGGCCCGCCACCAGCGGGATGACAGGCGACAGCGCCGGGCCGCAGAAGCTTGGGTCGCGCAGATATGCGGCAACGGCGTTCGCCCGTGCCTGCGCCAGACCGATGTTGGAGGAGAAACGCTGGGCCAACTTCGCGCTCAGGTCCCGCTGGTCGGCCCTTCCGATCACCACTGCGCTTCGCATGTGGCGCGACTGCAGCTCCCTCTTGATCGCGCAAACGGATCGGACCCCATCCGCAGTCGAGCCGTCGCCTGCAATCGGGATCGACGCTTCGCCATCGCCAAACCGGATGGCGGCACTCGCGGCGAACAGGGCGGGCGCCTTCGTGCCGGAGCCCGAAACGACGGTAGGGGCACGCTCCTCGGGCTCGAACAGGTCCAGCGCGCCCCCGGCGACCAGAGCGAGAAAGGCGCAGAACACACCGATGACCAATAGTTTGGCGCGCCACTGGTAGACTGCCTGCGCGGTCAGGTGATGCCATCTCGCACTCACTTCGGTGGCGTCAGGCGTGGTACTGTCCCATCGCAGCGCGATATTCTTGCACTCCTGAAGCGAATAGGTCTTGTACGTGGATAGTGCAAAGCGCGCAGTGGCCGGACTATCGAGCAATATCTCCAGTACGGCTGCGCGCCAGTCCCCTTGCTGGATCGCGTCCCGGATCCGTTTGATGCTTTCCAGACCTGCCCCGATCCGTTCGGTCTTTTGCGCCATCAAAATCTCGCGCGTGAGAAAATAAAGACCGGCCGCCTCGATGAAGAGGGTGAGCACGCGGGCAATGATCAACCAGTCCGGCATCGATATGTCCCGCCTATGAAGCGTTGCCAGATGGCGAGACTATATCAATCGAAGCGGTTTTCGATCAGGATGAACCACCATTACCGTTCGTACTGATCTCGACGAAACTCTTTGGCTGCTTCACAAGCGGCGCGATCCCGGTCCGTCGACGCCGCCTGCAGCGTCGCTCAGGACAGGCTTGTGATAGGTGAATGCCGGGACATGCCCGGAGTGACGACAGGAGTTACGCGACGCTCGCGTCGGTATTCACGATCAGAGCGTCTTGGCCAGCGGCCCGATCGCTTGTCCAATCACCCGAACAACCCGGTCCGCAACGGCGCCAGATAGGCCGCCACCGCTTCCGCCCGGTCGCGCGGGGCGGCCCAGCGGCGCAGGTCGGAGGCGGCGCTGATCGCGGCCATCACCGTCTGTCCGGCGACCAGCGGATCCACCGCGCGCAGCGATCCGTCGGCGATGCCGTCCGCGATCGTGCCCGCCACATGCCGCGTCAGTTGCGCCGCCAGTTGCAGCATGTCCGCGCGCAGCTCCAGCGGCAGCGCCTGATAGGCGCTCATCCGCAGCAGCGGGCTGTTCTCGTCGAACTGCATCGCCACCAGCATGGCGGCGGCGATCGCCAGCCGCTCGCCCTGGTCGCGCCCCGCCGCATCGCCATGCGCCTGCGCCCACTCGATCGTCGCGAAGGAGCGGCGGAAGCAGGCGAGCACCAGATCGTCCTTGTTGTCGAGGTGATGATAGAAGCTGCCGGTGCTCACCCCCAGCTCCGCCGCGATCCGCTCCACGCTGGCGCCGGCATAGCCGTAGCGGTTGATCAGCCGGGTGGCCGCGGCCAGAAAGCGCGCCTGCGCCGTCTCGGCCTCGCCCGCCGGGGCGGCCGGGCAGGCGCCGGGCTCGCGTGCCGGCAGGGGCGGCAGAGGGGGCAGGGGCCACGTCCGCCCGTCGCTTGCCAGCCCATGCGCCAGCACGTCGAACAGCCGCGCCTCCACCCGGGCGAAATCGCGCGGCTGGTAACGATCGATCCAGGCGGGCAGCCATTGTAGGCTGGCGGTGAGGTGAGTCGCCGCAATGGCGGAGCGCGATCCGCCACTATGCCCCTCGCCTGGCGCGAACATGCCGCGCACGGCCGCGAACCCCTGCGCGTAGATCGCCTCCAGCGGCGCGCGCGCGGCCTCGTCCAGCGCGCGAATGTCGGACAGCACGGCCAGCTCCCCGGCGCCGGGCGCCTCACGCGCGCGATACAGGTCGAAATAGGTGGCGATCAGGTGCCGCACCCGCGCCGGCGGATCGGGCGCGCAGGCCGCCGCCTCTGCCGCCTCCAGCGCGAAGCGCAGCGTCCGCTCGAAACAGGCCGCCGCGAGCTGCTCCTTGCGGCGGAAGTAATAGGTCACGCTGCTGGTATCGAGCGCCAGCGCCCGCGCGACCGCGGTCAGCGTCATGCCGCGCAGGCCATGCCGGTTGATGAGCGCGGAGGCGGTGTCCAGGATCTGCGCCCGCCGCCGGTTGAACCGCGGCGTCCGCGCGGCCCGCGCCGGCCGAACGTCCGCGACCGGCTGCGCCGGTTGATCGGGGGCAGGGGCAGGCCGGGCACTCACCCCATCGGTATAGGCCGGCCCCTCGCGACACTCCAGCCAGCCAGTTCGGCCCGCCCCGCCCCGTACCCCGCCGCGCACCTGCCGAGATCACGCCGCTCCATCCGCGCATCACTCAGGTAAAGGCGCGGGCGATAGGCGGCGGCCGCAGCTCCATCCCACCCGCCCGAGCCCCGGCGCTCTCAATGAAGGCAGCTACCCCGGCGAAGGCCGGGGCCCATTCGGGAAAGGCACCGTTGGCACGAGACGCGGGCAGTTGCGAAGACCTTCCCACCTGGGCCCCGGCCTCCGCCGGGGTGGCCACGCGGCGATTGGCGGGCGGGCGCTCAAGAACGATGTGCCCCTCCCGTCGCTTCCCGCCGGAGCAACCTCCGCAACGGTCCCGGCCACGCCCCACATCCCTCGTCAGGCGATTACGACGACCTTCCCACCTGAACCCCGGCCTCTGCCGGGGTGGCCGCGCGGGTGTTCAAAAACGGTGTGCCGGTTCTTGCTGCCCCACATCGCAAACCTCTGCAGAGGTGCCGACCGCGCCTCACCCCCTCGTCACCCCGGCCTTGTGCCGGGGTCCAAGGCTCCGCGAACGCGATGGCTGAAGAGGAGCGGCACCCTGGCTGCCTGGGCAAACCCAGCATGACGGAGGGGGGCGCCCAGATCTCGCGAAAACCGGAGTCCAGTTGGGAAATGCGCCGTTGGTACGCGACGCGGGCGACCACGACGCCCTTCCCAACTGGACCCCGGCCTCCGCCGGGGTGGCTGCGCGTCGGTTGGTGGGCGGGCGTTCAATGACGGTGTGCCGGTCCTGTCGCTTCCCGCCGAGCAACCTCTGCAGAGGTGCCGACCGCGCCTCACCCCCTCGTCACCCCGGCCTTGTGCCGGGGTCCAAGGCTCCGCGAACGCGATGGCTGGGGAGGAGCGGCACCCTAGATGCCCTGACTGATTCGGTACGATGGAGCGCGCGCCCAAGTCTCGCGAAGGTCGGACTCCAACTGGGAAAAGCGCCGTCGGCACGCGGCGAGGGCAGTTACAACGGCCTTCCCACCTGGGCCCCGGCCTCCGCCGGGGTGGCTGCGCGCCGATTGGCAGGCGGGCGTTCAATAACGGTGTGCCTCTCCTGCGCTTCCCGCCGGGCAACCTCTGCAGAGATGCCGACCGCCCCTCACCCCTCCGTCACCCCGGCCTTGTGCCGGGGTCCAAGGCTCCGCGAACGCGATGGCTGAAGAGGAGCGGCACCCTGGCTGCCTGGGCAAGCCCAAAGTGAAAGGCATGTAGCAACCATCCAACTGCCTGAAACCAGCCGCGCCCGAAGCAGTCGCCGCGCAGAAAGCGACACCACCGCCCCACAAACCCCATCAAACCCACCATAGCCGAATTTGGAATCTTGACAGCGACCACGCTTTTTCCAAAACTCGTTATGGAGAGGATGATCTGTGGCGGTAAGCGGCAACAATCGCGCCGGCCGTTGGTCTGGCGGGGCGTGCGACGCGGCTGCGATGGCGGCCGCGCGGCATCCCGCCTGCCGGGTCGAAACCCGATTACGGGCGCGCGGCCGATTTGCTCCGCTCGTGATCCGATCATGCCGCGCGGCCGGCTGCGCCGGCGAAGGGGCGGCACCGGCGGGCGTCCGGTGTTCCGCAGCAAGGAGAGCATCATGGCGACGATCGCGGCTGAGCTGAGCGATGTTCCCCCCGAACGGCAGCGCGCCGGCCTGCCGCTGGGCACAAAGGTCGCGCATGGCACCGGCGCCATGGCCAATGGCTCGCTGATCTATCTGCGTTCGCTTTTGCTGTTGTTTTACAGTCAGGTGGTCGGGCTGGAGGCATGGATGGTCAGCCTCGCGCTCGCCATCGTGATCGCCTGCGATGCGGTGTGGGATCCGGCGATCGGCCATTTTTCCGACAATCTCCGCTCGCGCTGGGGGCGCCGGCATACGCTGATGTTCGCCGCGCCGGTGCCGGTCGCGATCCTCTGCGCAATGCTGTGGAATCCGCCGGTCGGCCTGTCGTCGGGCGCCACCTTCGCCTGGCTCCTCGGCAGTGCGCTGGTGCTGAACTTTACCTTCAGCCTCTATGAGGTGCCGGCCAATGCGCTGACGCCGGAGCTGGCGCCGGGCTATCATGTGCGCACCAATCTGCTCGCCTGGCGCTGGGTGCTGGGGACGGGCGGCGCGATGATCACCGCCTTTCTCGGCCTCGGCTGGTTTCTCTCGCCGGAGCAAGGCGCGGTGGGGCAGCTGGTGCGGGAGGGCTATGGCCGGCTGGGGATCGCCGCGGCGCTGCTGATGCTGGCGGCGATGCTGATCAACGCCTTTGGCACGCGGCGCTATCGCGGCGCGCTTTATGAGCCGCCCGAAAGCACCGGCGGCATCGGCAAGTCGTTGAAAGAGGCGGTGGAAACGCTGCGCAATCGCAACATGGCGGTGGCGGTGATCGCCGGCGCGCTGGCCGGTATCGGCTTTGGCATCCGCACCGTGCTGGAGGCCTATATCGCCACCTTCATCTGGGGCCTGCCCGCCTCCGCCCTGTTGCTGACGACGGTGGCCGGCTTCGTCGCCACGCCGATCGGCGCGATCGTGGGCGCGATGCTGTCCCGCCGCCATGGCAAGAAGCGCGCCTGCATGGGCCTGTTCTTCGTCGGCACGATCCTTACCAACATGCCGCTGCTGCTGCGCTTGTCCGGGGTTTTCTTCGCCAATGGCGATCCGCTGCTGCTGCCCACCTTGGTCGGCTTCGCCTTTGTTTCCGCCGTCTTTTATTACGGCGGCTTCGTGCTGGTCAGTTCCATGATCGCGGACATCGTGGAGGATGCGCAGGCGCGGACGGGCCGGCGGTCGGAAGGGCTGATCACTTCCGCCGACCAGTTCATCCAGAAGATCATCACCGCGATGGGCACGGTGCTGGGCGGCGCGCTGCTCACCCTCATTGCCTTTCCCCGCAAGGCGCTGCCGGGCCAGGTGCCGGCGGAGACGCTGGCGGCGCTCGGCTGGACCTTCCTGGTACTGGTGACGACGCTCAGCTTCCTGTCGATCGCAATCTGGAAATTCTACCGCATCGACCGGGAGGGGCATGAGGCACGGCTGACCGCGCTTGACGTGCCGGAGGTGCGCGGCGCGGCCTGAGCGTCAGCCAATCTCCCGCGTCATCCATTTCGCCGCCGGGCCATAGCCCGCGACCTTGGCGGCGAGCGCGGGCGAACAGGGCGTCTCCGTGAAGCCGAGCCTGCGCCAGTAATCGGCCGCGCCCTCCACCGCGATCAGCTCGGCACGGTGCAGGCCAAATTTCTCCGCCAGGGTGACGGATGCGGCCACCAACAGGCCACCCACGCCGGTTCCGCGGCCGAACGGCGCCACGGCGAGGTCATGGATGAACAGCACTTCCATCGCTGCATGGCGTGGCAAGATCGTGCCGACAGCAGGCGGCGCGGCGCGCGGCCAGCCATGCGCCAGCATGTAGGCGATCAGCGCGCCTTCCCGCGTCGCGGCCAGGCAACAGCTTGCGTCGATCTCCAGCCGGCTCAGGAACGCCGCCCGGTCCTCGCGCAGGAACGCGGGGTAGCTCGCCGCCTGGATCGCCAGGGCGTCCGGCAGATCGTCGGGGCAGAACGGGCGGATCAGGATGGCTGGGTCGGGCGGTGGCATGGCTGGGAAATCTGCTGATGGGTCAGGCGCTTAGGACTAGGTTCACCTGTGGATAACCTTGTGGATAACGCGAGGAGAAGCATGTGGAAAGACTGTGGAGTGGCGGTGGACGCAGCGTGGAAAGGCTGCGGACAGGGCTGTGGATGGAATGTGGATTGTGTTGTTGCGCGGACCCGATCGCCGCGCCCGTGGGTTGATGCGGCTTGATGGAGGACAGGATGCAAGACGATCGCGCAGCCGGCAAAAAGCCGCAGGAACAAGACGATACCCGCCCGCAGCAGGCGGGGGAGGGCGGCACGACCCGCTTCGGCATGGAGGATGGCGACAACACGGACGTGCCAGCCACCGGGATCGATCCGGCCGCGCAGTCGAAGCCGCCGGCCTGAAATCGGAGCGCAATCGGCCTCAAACGGCCAAGTGCCCGATATCGCGCAGCCTTTCGCACGCTCGCCCGTTCGGGCTCCCAATGGCACAAGCGAAGGACCAGCGATGAGCGACACCAAAGGGCGCGCCTGCAAGCACGCCGGCAAGACCGGGGCGCAGGCATGAACGAGGCCGTCACGCTGGATCGCACCGCCGCGCAGCGCGTCGCCGCCGACCCGATCGGCACCCTGCCGCTGCGCCTTTCCATCAACGGCGAGGCGCGCCGGCTGCAGGTGGAGCCCTGGACGACGCTGCTCGACCTGCTGCGCGACAAGCTTGATCTCACTGGGTCCAAAAAGGGCTGCGATCACGGCCAGTGCGGCGCGTGCACGGTGCTGATCGACGGCAAGCGGATGAATTCCTGCCTGAAACTCGCCGTCACGCTGGACGGGTGCGAGGTGACGACGATCGAGGGGCTGGGCCAGCCGGGCAAGCTCCACCCGCTGCAGAGCGCCTTCATCGAGCATGACGCGTTCCAGTGCGGCTATTGCACGCCGGGCCAGATCTGCTCCGCGCAGGGGCTGATCAACGAAGGCCATGCGCACAGCCGCGACGAGGTGCGCGAGCAGATGAGCGGCAACCTGTGCCGCTGCGGCGCCTATCCCAACATCGCCGATGCGGTGCTGGAGGTTCTGAGCACGGAGAAGCCGGCATGATCCGCTTCGACTACCAGCGGCCCGGCGCCACGGCCGATGCGATTGCCGCCGGACGCGACGACCATGCCGCCTATCTCGCCGGCGGCACCAACCTCGTTGATCTGATGAAGGAAAATGTCGCCCGCCCGTTGCAGGTGATCGACATCAATCACCTGCCGCTGCGCGCGATCGAAGCGCGCGAGGGCGGCGGGCTGCGGCTCGGCGCGCTCGCCACCAATGCCGACACCGCTTACCATCCGGAGGTGCAGGCGCGCTATCCGCTGCTCGCCTCCGCGATCCTCGCCGGCGCCTCGCCGCAGCTGCGCAATGCCGCGACCAACGGCGGCAACCTCAACCAGCGGACGCGCTGCTATTATTTCTATGACGTGCACACCCCCTGCAACAAGCGGCGTCCCGGCGAGGGCTGCGGCGCGATTGGGGGCGTGAACCGGATCCATGCCATCCTGGGCGCGAGCGACCAGTGCATCGCCACGCATCCGTCCGACATGTGCGTGGCGCTCGCCGCGCTGGAGGCGGAGGTGCAGGTGAGCGGGCCGGATGGCGAGCGCACGATCCCCTTCGCCGATTACCACCGCCTGCCCGGCGACGAGCCATGGCGCGATAACAACCTGCGCGCCGGCGAGCTTGTCACCGCAATCGACCTGCCGGCGGAAGGGTTCGCCAGCAACTACACCTATCTGAAGCTGCGCGACCGCCTGTCCTACGCCTTTGCCCTGGTGTCGGTCGCGGTGGCCCTGAAGATGGAGGATGGCGAGATCGCCGAGGCGCGCGTGGCGCTGGGCGGGGTCGCGCACAAACCGTGGCGCGTGCCGGAGGCGGAGCGCCTGCTGCGCGGCGAGCGGCCGGGCGAAGATGCCTTTCGCGCCGTGGCGGAGGCGATGCTGAAGGGCGCGCGCGGCCAGGGCGAGAATGATTTCAAGATCGGCCTGGCCCGGCGCGCCATCGTGCGCGCGCTGGCGCAGGCCGCAGCGGGCACGCCGCAATCGCAAACCGACAAGCGCATCGTCTGAGGAGCAACCCATGAACGCACCGGCCAAGATCGGCATCGGCTCGTCGCTGTCACGGGTGGACGGCGTGGACAAGGTGACGGGGCAGGCGAAATATGCCGCCGAATATAACGTGCCCGGTCTGCTGCACGGCGTGGCGGTCAATTCGCGGATCGCCAAGGGCTCGATCCTGTCGATCGACGAGGCCGCGGCCCGCGAGGTGCCCGGCGTGGTGGACGTGATCAGCCACCTCAACCGCCCGAAACAGGCTTGGCTCGACCGCAACTGGAAGGACGAGCTGTCGATCCCCGGCGAGCCGTTCAAGGCATTTCACGACGACACTATCCTGTTCGCCGGCCAGCCGGTCGCGCTGGTGGTGGCGGAGACGTTCGAGGCGGCGCGCTTCGCCGCCAGCCTGATCGAGGTGCGCTATGAGGAAGAGGCGCACAACATCGACTTCGAGGCCTCGCTGGCCGAGAAGTTCCTGCCGTCGTACATGAAGCGGCGGAACAATTATCATCCGCCGAAGAACCGCGGCGATGCGGAGGCAGCCTTTGCCGATGCCCCGGTGAAGATGACGGGCGATTATCACCTCGCGCCCGAACATCACAATCCGATGGAGATGCACGCCTCCACGGTGGAATGGCATGGCGACGGCAAGATCACCGTTTACGACAAGGTGCAGGGATCACAGGGCCCGCAGGCCTATCTCGCCAGCGCCTTTGGCCTCAGCAAGAAGGACGTCCGTGTCGTCAACGCTTATGTCGGCGGCGGCTTCGGATCGGGGCTGCGGCCGCAATGGCAGGTGCAGCTTGCCGTGATGGCGGCGATCCACCTCGAGCGATCGGTGCGGGTGGTGATGACGCGCCAGCAGATGTTCACCCATGCGCACCGCCCCGAATGCACCTATTCGGTGCGCCTCGGCGCCGAGCCGGACGGCAAGCTCCAGGCGATGATCCATGACGCGACCACCTCCACATCCCGCTTCGAGAACAACATGGAGGATATCGTCGTCTGGGGCATGATGAACTACGACTGCCCCAATGCCAGCGGCGAATATACGATCGCGCCGCGCGACACCTATACCTCCGCCGACATGCGCGCGCCGGGCGCGGCGACGGGCATGGCGCTGTTCGAAATCGCGATGGACGAAATGGCCTATGCCGCCGGCGTCGATCCGCTGGACTTCCGCCTCCTGAACTATTCGGAGGTCGATGCGATGAACGGCACGCCCTACACCTCCAAGGCGCTGCGCGAGGCGTATCAGGAGGGCGCGGCGCGCTTCGGCTGGGAGAAGAGATCGCCCGCGCCCCGCTCCATGAAGGAAGGGCGCGAGCTGATCGGCTGGGGCATGGCGACGGGCATGTGGGACGCCCAGTTCAGCAAGACCGCGGCGCGCGCGGTGCTGAGCGCCGACGGCAGGCTGGAGGTCGCCTCGGCCAGCTCCGACATCGGCACCGGCACCTATACGGTGATGGTGCAGGTCGCGGCCGATACGCTGGGCCTCGCGCCCGAGCAGATCACCGCCAAGCTGGGCGACAGCGACCTGCCCCAGGCACCGGTGGAGGGCGGATCCTGGGCCGCGGCGTCGACCGGCGCGGCGGTACAGCTTGCCTGCCAGTCAGTGGCGAAGAAGCTGCTGTCGGCGGCGGAGAAGCTCGACGGGCAGCCGTTTCGCGGCGTCAACGGCATCGAGGGGCTGGAGTTAGCCGGCGGCGAGATGATCCGGCGCGACAATCCCACGATCCGCGCAAGGATCACCGACGTGATGGCCGCCGCCGGGCTGGATGACATCGAGGTGGAGGAAACCGCCGCACCCGGGATCAGCGACATGGTGTCCATGGCGCGCAAGTCCCGCAACACGCACAGCGCGATCTTCTGCGAAGTGCGGGTGGACGAGGAGCTGAACCAGGTGCGCGTGACCCGCGTGGTCAATGCCGTCGCCGCCGGCCGGATCATCAACCCCAAGACTGCGCGCAGCCAGATCCTGGGCGGCGTGGTGATGGGCATGGGCATGGCGCTGCACGAGGAGACGTTCGCGGACACGAAGCTGGGCCGGTGGATGAACCACAATTTCGCCGAATATCACGTGCCCGCCCATGCCGATGTGCACGATATCGACGTGATCTTCGTGCACGAGCCCGATCCCGAGGTGTCGCCGCTGGGCGTGAAGGGGCTGGGCGAGATCGGCATCGTCGGCACCGCGGCGGCGATCGCCAATGCCATCTATCACGCCACGGGAAAACGCGTGCGCGAACTGCCGATCACCATCGACAAGTTGCTGGAAACGCCCGCCGGGTGAGCGGGCGCCGCCCGGCGCGGTGCCAAGCGCGTTGAGATAGACCTGCTGCCTAGGGTTTGATCCGACCAGATTGATCCGCCGCCCCGGCGAAGGCCGGGGCCCAGTTGCGCGACAAAGCTGGCAGGCACAGCGGACTTTGCCAACGCCTTCCCACCTGGACCCCGGCCTTCGCCGGGGAGGTGCTTCGAGGAGCCTGGATCAAACCTTAGTCGACGCCATTGCGTCGAGACCAGCTGAAGCGCGCGCTGTGTGCTAACGCACCGCTTCAACCTAGTGTTGAGGACGCAGCGTCTTTCCGCCAGGATCTTGTGATTAATCCATCTCAGACCTGGGCCCGACTGCAACTTTCGAAGGTACTGCTTGAAGTCGCCGACTTAACAATCGTTCGTATCAAATCCGAGTAGCAGAAAAGGGAAAGCCGCGTCGAGTTTCCTCTCAGCGGCTTTCGAGCTGGCAGCACGCTACCAGCGGGTATGAATAGTTGATATGGCTAGCATACCTTCATTGCGAGATGCGACGCGGGCCTACGGCCCGACGTCCGCGGCGCCGGTCTTCACCTTCATCGACGCCGGGCCCTTGAAGCCGAGCGCCTCGGACACGCGGTCATTCCAGCCATAAGGATCGTTGCGCACGATCGGCGCGCCGGATTCGTCGAACAGCACCGTCTGGTACAGCAGCCGGACGGGGATCTGGCGGGGCAGCTTGACGAAGGTTTCCTTGCCCGTCGCACGGGCCTTGTTCCATTCGTCGAGCACGCCTTCCTGCTCGGCCAGCATCTGCGCGAAGCCGAGCGCGTCCTCCACGCGGACGCAGCCGTGGCTGCGCGCGCGCTGCACCATGCCGAACAGCGGCTTGGCGGGCGTATCGTGCAGGTAGATGGCGTGTTCGTTCTGCATGTCGAACTTGACCAGGCCGAGCGAGTTCTTCGGACCCGGCTGCTGCACGATCCAGCCGTCCTTCCAGACCATGTTATTGGCCTTGAGATAGCCGGAGCCCTTGTTGGCGATCTCCTTGTTCTGGATCGAGCGCGGCACCGTCCAGGTCGGGTTGGCGACGAGGCGGAACATGGGGGAGCCGAGCTGCGGCGTTTCCGTGTCCGGCTCGCCCACCACCACGCGGCGGCTGTCGACCAGCTTGCCGTCGCGGAAATAGCTGAGCCGCGCGGCGGCGACGTTCACGTCGATGCGGGTGGGCGGCGGGCTGCGCTCCAGCCAGCGCAGCCGTTCCATGTTCACCGCGATCGCGCGGGCGCGCACGTCATCGGACATGTTGAGGATCGCCAGCGCCTCCGCGCCGATCACGCCATCCGGCTCCATGCCGTAATCGGCCTGCATCGTCTTCACCGCCGCGACCATGGCGGGGGTGTAGCTGTTGCCCTGTGCGCCAGATTGTGCGCCGGCCTGTGATCCGGCCTGCACGGCGGCACGGTCCAGATAATCGAGCGCGACCAGCTGGTTGGCGATCACTGGCAGGCGCGGATCGGTGGCGCCCGGCTTGATCAGGTCGCCCGTTTCGGGAACCGCCGGCTTCGCCTGCGCCGGCTGCTTGCGCAGCGCCACATATGCTTCGGACAGGCGGCGGTAATTGGCGTCCTGCGGCGCGAGGCCGTCGAGCCACTTGCCGACATCGCCGGCGGCGAGCGCGTTCTGCAGGCCCTGTTTCAGATCCACCTTCGGCCGCGCGACGGTATAGACGTCGTACAGCTTGGTGGGGTCGGTCGCGCCTTGCGCCAGCGCGCCGGCATAAGCGAGCGCCGCCTGGGTCAGCGCCTGTGGGTCATCGCCGCTGACGGCGAAATCCTTGCCATCCAGGCCGTGCGCGGCGCGGCCGGCGATGGCCTTGCGCAGCTGGTCGGCGGTGCTGTCACTCCAGCTTGCCTGCTGTGCCGCCTCCGTGCCGGCGGCGCCGTTTTGCGCTGATTGATCCTGAACGCTGCACCCTGCGAGAAGGGCGATTGCCGATGCGGTGACGACCCAGTTTCTACCCACTTGCTACTCCCGTGAACTATCAGGGAACGCACGGAAACGCCGCGCGCTCCACGGGATCGAGTCGGGCGGCCGGGCGCGGAGAGGGAAGGTGACGCTGACATGAGGATCGCGACGTTCAGCACCAAACCATATGACCGGACCTATCTGGCGGCGGCCAACGATGCGCTGGGCGGGGGGCATGAGATCCGCTTCCTGGAGCCGAGGCTGAGCCTCGACACCGCGCCGCTGGGGCAGGGAGCGACGGGAATATGCGCCTTTGTCAACGACTTGCTCGACCGGCCGGTGCTGGAGGCGCTGCACGCCGGGGGCACGCGGCTGATCGCGCTGCGCTGTGCCGGGTTCAACAATGTGGACCTGGTCGCGGCGCAGGAGCTGGGCATCCAGGTGGGGCGGGTGCCGGCCTATTCGCCCGAGGCGGTGGCGGAACATACCGCCGCGCTGATGCTGAGCCTCAGCCGCAACATCCACCGCGCCTATGCCCGCGTGCGGGAGGGCAATTTCGCACTGGACGGGCTGACCGGGTTCAACTTTCACGGTCGCACGGTGGGAA
This sequence comes from Sphingomonas sp. OV641, assembly GCF_900109205.1. Taxonomy (NCBI): domain Bacteria; kingdom Pseudomonadati; phylum Pseudomonadota; class Alphaproteobacteria; order Sphingomonadales; family Sphingomonadaceae; genus Sphingomonas; species Sphingomonas sp. OV641. Next base: position 158,841 of record NZ_FNZB01000004.1, read on the forward strand.
TCGTGGGAACCGGGCAGATCGGCACCAGCCTGGCGCGCATCATGAACGGCCTCGGCTGCCGCATCCTTGGCCATGATCCGGCCGCGAACAGGAGCTTTTCGGCCACCGGCGGGGAATATGTCGATCTGGCAACGCTGTTCGCCCGATCCGACATCATTTCGCTCCACTGCCCGCTGACCCCCCACACCCGCCACCTGATCGATCATGCGGCGATCGCGCGGATGAAGCCGGGGGTGATGATCATCAACACCGGGCGCGGCGCGCTGGTGGAAACGCAGGCGCTGATCGACGGATTGAAGAGCGGCCATATCGGCCATGTCGGCCTGGACGTCTATGAGGAGGAAAGCGACCTCTTCTTCGAGAACCTGTCCAGCCAGATCATCCAGGACGATGTGTTCGCGCGGCTCCTGACCTTTCCCAACGTGCTGATCACCGGCCACCAGGCGTTCCTGACGCACGAGGCGCTGACCGCCATCGCCGAGACGACGATGGAGAATGTCGCCGCCTTCGCGCGCACCGGCCGGCCGATCTTTCCGGTGACGGTGGAAATGCTGGCCTGAGCGGTGCCGGCGACCGGCCCGCTTACCGGCCCCGCTGAGCGGCCCCGTTTACCGGCCCCGTTTACCGGCCCCGCTTACTGGCTGTAGCGATCTAGCCCGAGGCCGTCGGTAGCGATGGGAGGGCGCTGGCCCGAGATGAGCGCGGAAACCACTGCGGCCGAGCCGCAGGCCATGGTCCAGCCAAGCGTGCCATGACCGGTGCTGAGGAACAGGTTCGCGGGCCCCGCGCGGCCGATGATCGGCGGGCCATCGGGCGTCATGGGGCGAAGGCCGCTCCAGAAGCCGGTCGGCCCCGGCCGCGCCGCGCCGGGGAACAGATCGTTCAGCGAATGGAGCAACGTCGCCTCGCGCCGGCGGGGCAGCGAATTATCATAGCCGGAAATCTCCGCCATGCCGCCCACGCGGATGCGATCGCCCAGCCGGGTGATCGCGATCTTGTAGCTTTCGTCGAGCAGGGTGGAGACGGGCGCCAGCGCCGGATCGGCGATCGGCACGGTCAGCGAATAGCCCTTCACCGGATACACCGGCAGGCGCAAGCCGAGCGGGCGGACGAGCTGCGGCGAATGGCTGCCAAGCGCGACGAGATAAGTATCGCCGCGAATGGTGCCGGCATCGGTGCTGACCCCGGCGATTGCGCCGCCCGATAGCTCAAGCGCCCGGATCGCGGTGGAATAACGGAACTCCACCCCGTCCGCGGCGAGCCGCTCCGCCAGGCGGGTGGTGAACAGGTGGCAATCGCCCGTCTCGTCATTGGGCAGGCGAAGCCCGCCGACGAAGCGGTCGCGCGCGGCGGCAAGGCCCGGCTCCGCCCGCACGCAACCGTCGCGGTCGAGCAATTCGAACGGCACGCCATAATCGCGCAGCACATCCATGTCCTTCGCGCTGCCGGCCATCTGCTTGTCGGTGCGGAAGAGCTGAAGCGTCCCCTGCGAACGTTCGTCATAGGCGATGCCGAGGTCGCGGCGCAGCGCCACCAGCTCGTCGCGGCTGAACTCCGCCAGCCCGACCATGCGGCTCTTGTTCAGGGCATAGCGCTGCGCCGTGCAGTTGCGCAGCATGGCGGCAAGCCAGGTCAGCATCGCCATGTCGGGTCGCGGCCGCAGGATCAGCGGCGCGTGATGCATCAGCAGCCAGCGGATCGCCTTTGCCGGAATGCCCGGCGCCGCCCAGGGCGAGGCATAGCCGGGTGAGATCTCGCCCGCATTGGCGAAGCTGGTTTCCAGCGCCGCGCCTGGCTGGCGATCGACCACCACCACCTCATGCCCGGCGCGGCGGAGGTAATAAGCGGCGGTGACGCCGATCACCCCGGCGCCAAGAACGACGACCCTCATCGTGCCGACACCGGCATGGCGGGACGCGAAAGCGGGGCAAGAGCGAAGGCAGAAGCAGGCACCGCGCCGCCGCCGGCCCGAACCCGCCGCCAGATTGCACGATCCACCATCGCCACTCGCTCTCCCCGCTCATTCTCCAATGGCATCATAGATGAAGCCGACGCGGATTTTTGGCCGAATCTGCGACGGAAGCTGCTATCGCGGCGCCGTTTTCGCAGCATCTGCGAACGAACAGGGATAATCACGACCATGACCGACGCGGTGGACCGCCGCATCCTGAACCAGCTCCGGCTGAACGCGCGGATCACCAACAGCGCGCTGGCGCGTGAGGTGGGGCTGTCCGAATCCGCCTGCCTGCGCCGGCTGAAGCTGCTGGAAAAAAGCGGCGTGATCCGCGGCTATACCGCGATCATCGCCGGCAGCGATCCCGACGAGGGGACGGTGGCGCTGGTGCAGGTGGAGCTGGAACGGCAGACGGAGGAATATCTCACCCGGTTCGAGGCGGCGATGCGCCGCCATGCCGAGATCCGCGAATGGTATCTGCTGACGGGCGATGGCGATTACCTGCTGCGGCTGCAGATCACCGACATGGATCATTACGCCCGGTTCCACCGCGACGTGCTGTCCCGACTGCCGGGCGTGTCGCGGATCACGTCCAGCTTCGCGATGCGCAGCAATCGCAAGCCGTGAGGGAAAGCGCGCCTCACCGGGGCAGCTTCAGCAACCAGCCGAGCTTCAGCCGCGGCAGGCAATAGGCCAACGCCAGGCAGCCCAGGGTGGTGACAAGGGTAAGAAGCAGCGGCGCGGCGATGGCGGCCAGCGGCGATCCCTTGACCGCGCCGGGCAGGTACGTGGCGGCGAGGTTCAGCAGGGCGGTGAGGACCAGGAAATGGAGCACATAGACCTGTAGCGTCCGCGATCCCATCCAATGACCGAACGAACGGAGCAGCGGCACATGCCGCGTCGCGAGGCTGGAGGCGATGATGCCCCAGAAGACGCAGGCGATCCCCGCCAGCGGGAACGTGCCGAAGACGTTCTTGTGATAGGCCCATATCAAAGCGAGCATGACCGGCGTGGCCAGCGCCAGCGTGACGATGCCGGCGCGCCGCGCGAGGGCGAAGGCGGGCTCGCGGAAGCGCAGGCCAGCGAAAAAGAAGAACAGGCATTGCAGCATGAGCCGTGGCGGCGGGTGGATCGTGCCCTTCAGCGTCGGCGCGAGCGTGGCGATCACGAAGGTGACCGCCAGCACCATCATGGCGGGGAGCGGCGCCGCGATCCGCGCCAGCAGGAAGAACATCGTCAGCGCCCAGAGATACCAGGCGGGGGAATCGCCGACGATCGCCATCAGGATTTGCTGAACAACCGTGTAGCTGCTCCAGTCCAGCCGCGGCCATGCGGGGATCACCGCGATGTAGATCGCAGCCCACAGGAAATAGAGGTAGAGATTGTTCCACACGCGCTTGTGCGCGATGTCGCGCCAGGGCTTGGTGACGGCGCTGGTGGCGAGCATCCCTGAAATGAAGAAGAACAGGGGCATGCGCAGCGGCTTGTTGACGTCGCTGACCAATGGCCAGATCCGGTCGGCCAGCGCGTCATTCTGAAACCCGATCAGCCAGGTGGCGTGGCGGGAGTGGAAAAGCACCACGAGGATGATGGCGCAGGCGCGCGCGAAATCGGGCCAGGCCTCGCGCTGGCCATGCGGCGGGGAGGGCGATGCCGCGGGACGGCCGGTCTGCCCCCGTTCGGGCAAGCCCGCCGGCTGGGCGCCATCCGCCGTCGTCCTGGCACTGTTATAAGGGGTCATTCCAGTACCGCTCCGCATCGATGAAGCGTCGCCGGACCGATCCCCGGCAGGAGCGCTGACCTCATCCGGACATACCCCGTCCGGCCCGAACCGCCGGGCCGCGCGGATGGTAGGCAAGGCAGGATCGATCGGACATTGGCAATTCGGGGGTATGATCCTTTGCCGGGCGGGATCGGCGCGGCGGCGCTTCGGATCGGCGGGACGGAGACGGCATGCAGATGGGGGCGCAGACGGGAAAGGGCGGCACGACCGGCCGGCGTTGTTCGTGCGCTATCAATGCGCCGTTTCTTGACGCCGGCGCCATTCCTTGCCGAGGGGAGAGGATGGCGGGAGGATGGAACCTGATGCCCCAGCATGGCGACCGATCGGGCGTTCACCCGAAGCCGTGGGCGCGCGGGCGTGGCCGAAGCGTGACCCGCTGGCTGCTGGCGGCGCTATACTTTGGCGCCGGGGTTCTTCATCTCGCCATCCCCGCGCCATTCCTGGGCATCACGCCGGCCTGGGTGCCCGCGGCGCCCTTCGTCATCATGGCGACCGGGCTTGCCGAACTGGCGGGCGCGATCGCGCTGGTGCAGCGCCGGTCGCCGCCGGTGCGGCGCGCGGCGGGATGGGGGCTCGCCGCTTATGCGCTGTGCGTGTGGCCGGCCAATGTGAACCACCTGCTGCTGGACATGGCACGCGCCGATCATGGGCTCGGCTGGATCTATCACGGCCCGCGCATGGTGCTGCAGCCGGTGCTGATCTGGGCGGCCTTGTGGTCGAGCGGGGCGATCGGCGGGCGTCGATCGCGGGTGATCTGACGGGCTTTACGGGCCGGGCGGAGAAGCAGGGATGACGGGCCGGGATGACTGGCGGCCGGCGACCCTGTAGAGCCGGGCGGCCGAAAATAGAGTGGCAGGGTGGTGTCTCCTGCGCCCCGACGGGTTCTTCCCTGCCACGGCGTTCAACCTCATCGGGTGACGGCGCGTGGCGCGATCCGCGTCCGTCGCGAAGGAGCGCGTGTGAAATATCTGTATCTGGCGTCCGCGATCATCGCCGAGGTCATCGGCACCAGTTTCATGAAGGAATCGGACGGCTTTTCCAGGCTGGTGCCGAGCATCATCACGGCGATTGCCTATGCCATCGCCTTTTATTTCCTCTCGCAGACGCTGAAGACCATTCCGACCGGCATCGCTTATGCGATCTGGTCAGGCGCCGGCATCGTCCTCATCACCGCGATCGCCTGGGTGTTTCAGGGCCAGAAGCTGGATGTCGCCGCGATGCTGGGCATGGCGCTGATCGTCGCGGGCGTGATCGTGATGAACGTGTTTTCGAAGGCTGCGGGGCATTAGGGATTTGATCCAGGCTTCTGGAAGCACCTCCCCGGCGAAGGCCGGGGGCCAGGTGGGAGAGCGTTGGCAGAACCCGGTGCGCCTGCCAGCTATGTCGCGCAACTGGGCCCCGGCCTTCGCCGGGGAGGTGAATCAATCTGGGTGGATCAAACTACGAAGGGTCCGGGTGTGGGGGAGGGATGCCTTGGCGCGCGAGGGCGTCGTTGCGCGCAGGCGACACGCGGAGGTGTGACGACCGGCGGGAGAACGCTTACTTCGCGCCGAGGCCCGATCCGCCGACCGGGATCGTTTCCGCCACCCGCTCCATGGCGGCGATCAGCGGGCGTCCCCGGGTGATGGCGTCGCGGACGGACGGGAGCGAAAGGGAAGCGGCGTGGGCCTGCTTGCTTTCCCATACCTCGGTGATCCAGATCGTGTCCGCGCTCGCCGGATCGTTCGCGACGACATAGCTGAGGCAGCCCGGCATGCCGGCGACGCCATCCACCAGGATCGCCGCCAGTGCATCGCGCTTGCCGACCTGGGCCGTCATCTTGCCGATCAGACCGTACATGCCGTTCCTCCCTGCCGCTGCGCTCGCCATGCTGGTTGCCGGGCCGAGCGCGCCGATGGCGGCCGTGGCGGCGAGAAAGGTGCGTCGCTCGATTCCCATGCGCAGAGCGTAGCGCCAAATCGCGCGGCGGGAAGGCGGAACTCGCCTTGCCCGTCCGGGGTGGGGGCGGGGTTGTCGATGGGCCCGGCCTGAACGAGAGGCGCGGGCTTTGACAGGCTCAGCCCGGTCGGGGCGGGCACATGCTTCGACAAGCGCGCGGCGGTCGCTAAGGGAAGGGTGACGCGAGGGCGAAGGGACGTGAGCATGACGCAACTGGCCGGCAGGACCGCGCTTGTCACCGGCGCCGGCGGCGGGCTGGGGCGGGAGATGGCGCGGGCGCTGGCGGGGGCGGGGGCGCATGTGCTGCTGCACGGCCGACGTGCGGCGCCGCTGGAGGCGCTGGCGGCGACCATCGCGGCGGAGGGGGCACGCTGCGAGATCGTGACGGCGGACCTTGAGAGCGATGGCGCGGCGGCGGCGCTGGCAGCACGCGGCGCGCCGATCCACATCCTAGTCAACAATGCCGGCGCACGCGACCGGCGCGACATGGCGGCGCTTGACCGGGCGGCGGTGCGGCGGCTGCTCGAGATCAACATGATCGCGCCGTTCGACCTGGCGCGCCAGATCGCGCCGCGCATGCCGGCGGGCGGGCGGATCATCAACATCACCTCCATCGCCGGGCCGATCGCGCGCGCGGGCGACGCGGCCTATACGATGAGCAAGGGCGGGCTGGAGGCGATGACCCGCGCGCTGGCGGCGGAGCTCGGGCCCCGCGACATCACCGTCAACGCCGTCGCGCCCGGCTATTTCGCGACGGACGCCAATGCGGCGATGGTGGCCGATCCGGAAATCGCCGCGCATCTTGCCCGACGCACGTCGCTTGGCCGCTGGGGCCGGCCGGAGGAAATCGCCGGCGCGGTCCTGTTCCTCGCCTCGCCCGCCGCCTCCTATGTGACGGGGCAGGTGCTGGCGGTGGACGGCGGCTATCTGGCGCATTTCTGACGAAACGGCACGGGACGGGACCGATGGCGAAGCGCAAACGCCTGCTGCGGGCGACCATGGCCGACGGCTATGTGAAGGTGATCGGCCCCACCGCGAGCGCCTTCACCCATTATTGGCGCATCGTGGCGCACCTGGGCGGCGGGCGGACCGAAGTCTTCTGGGGTCATACCAAATCGCTGCGCGAGGCGACCGGCAAGAAAGCGGCGGCGGAAGAAGCGGCCAAGCAACGTGGCTGGGCCAGCTATGACTTCGAAGTGGTGGCTCTGGAGGAGCTTTGAATCCCGGCGAATCCGGCTGCAGTGCTGCGCCTTGGGAAGCGCAGTAGTTTGACAGATCTGTGAATCGTCCCGCCGCTGAACATTCCAACAACTGGTAGGTACTTCGCGCAGTTACTTGTGCGCGCTTCGTTAACCCTTGTGGATAGAGGGTTGCGAATCGGTTTGATTCCTGCCCAGATTGATTGGGGGAATACGGAAAACACGTATCTAAGGGGGAATGACATGGCCAAACGTTGGGAAGAGCTGGAAAAACGCGCCAGTGCCGCGCCGACTCTGAAGGAAGCGATGCACTGGCTGGAAGAGGCCAGCCGGGCACGCCGGACGGTCTCGATCGAGGGCTTTTGGCAGACGCCGTCGCCGTTCGACGGGATGGACCCTTGCGCGGGCTGGGGACAGCGGCGCTGACGACAACGCCGCACGATCTGATCTGTCCCAAATGGGGGCGGAATCTATTCGGTGACGATGATCCTACGGGCGGGCGCGACATCATCAAACGGGGCGTGAGCGCGCTTTCTTGTAATGTGGGGCGAACTGGACAATAGTCCGAAAGCGGCACCTTCTGCCGTCAGTTGAGCGCCCTGCTGTTCGAACTCCCTTCCGGCGGGGCGCTCACCTAGCGCTAATGCCGATGCCATAGCGATGCCGTTGCGATGCCGGGCTCGGGTTCAGGCTGGGACTGCGCCAATCACGCGATCGATGCGGATAGCGGCGTTCACTTTCACCTTCGGCTTTGATTGCGACCGTGTCACCGGTTTGAACTTGCGCCAGATGATCGGCGGCAAGGCGGCGTCGACTGGACGACCTGTTGATATCAGTTAAGCAAATATGGCGTTCATCCGTACGTAGTTTGCTCTTCTTGAACATTCTGTCCCAAATTGGATAAGTGCTTGGCAGAGGGATGCTTATCGCCCGATCCGAATGCGTTACTGCGCGCGTTCGTTTTGGGGAGAAAAGGATGTCCATCTTCATAGCCGCCGGGATTGCCACGCCAATCTTCGCCGTATCGACGTTGCGGATCGTCAAGGCGCGGCGCTTGCGGCGCGAGCGCGATGCGCGGCGGGACCGGCGCGATGCGGAAGCACGGCGGCGGATGGGTCTGAAGGGGTAAGCAAGGCGCCGAACCCCTGGCGATCCGTGACGAACGGGGGAGCGGATGACTGGCCAGGAGTGGATGCTTGCCGCAGTTCAGACAATGGTGCGCTTGCTTGTGCGCCTGATCGTCGCGGAGCGGGCGTAAAGGTCCTTGGCGTAGCGCTGACTGGAGTTTTTCGAGGGGGAGCTAGGCTCAGCCACGCGGTTATGCCGGATCCTTCGGCGAAGCCCAGGGCGGGCTTGTGCCGGCGTCCACCGGGCCGCAAACCTTCACATCATTGCGTTCGCGGGACCTTGGATCCCGGCGCGAGGCCGGGATGACGTGGCTTGTGAGGGGGGGGCGGGTTTCGCAGACGCCACATAAGACCTAGGTGGCGGGGCTTTGGGAAATCTTCGCAGCGGCTCGCGCAGGGCCGGGCCAGGTGGTTGCGGGTGCTGTCGCCAAGGTTCCGGCAGATGCGGATCTGCCGGCTGCGCTCCGCGATCGTTGAGGTTGGGGCCTGAGCCCACGCCGCCATGCCGGGCGCTTGGGCGGAGCTCAGGGCGGGCTTGTGCCGGCAGCCGTGGGGCGCAAACGTTCACACTGTTGCGTTCGCGGGACCTTGGATCCCGGCGCGAGGCCGGGATGACGGGGCGCGTGAGGGACCGGCGGGTTCTCGCTTCGGTTTCGTCCAAGGTCGAGATGACGAAGGTTTTGCGGCTGTCGACGTGTTTGGCGGCCGCGGGGTCGCGCACAGCTGGGCGGCGGCTTGCGTTGACTGAAGCGCGCCCGGCATCACGGCTGGCCCGCATAGACCACGATCTTGGCCGGGCTGCCGGGGCGTAGCTGTCGCTGCTCCAGGCCGTTCAGGAGCGAGAAGAGCGCCGCCGGGGCCGGATCCGCGGTGCGGGCGGCGAGCGTGGCGGGGGTGTCGCCGGGCGTGACCGCAACCGTGCGGATCACGCGCGGGCGCAGTGTTGCCGCCTCCGCCGGGGAGAGCCGCCGGAAGGAAGCGAACAGGCTGGCGATCGCCTGCGCGCTGGCATCCGCGGGCGGCGAGGCGATGATGAAATGATAGGCCTGGCCATCGCCGCCATCATAGATCGCCATGGCGAGCGGCACGGCGCCGTCGCGCACCGCCAGGCGCACCTGCATGATGATCGTCGGCAGGCCGTTCACCAGCATTTGCGACACGTCCGTGATCTCCGCCGGCGCATCGCCCACGACATGCGCGGCCAGCGCCTGGGCGTAGCGCGCCAGCCCGCCGGGGGGCAAAGGGCTGCCGCCGAACTCGCCCGAAATGCCGTTCGGCCCGGTCAGGCGAATGGCGCGCGGGCTGTTCATCAGGGTGAAGCCGGGCGGCGCCTCGAAGGAGATGCGCATCAGGGGATGGGCGAAGCGGCTGCCGATCACGAAGCCCTGTTCGGGATCGTCGCCGAAGAGCAGCCCGTCGACCGCGGCGAAATAGGGCGCCTCCAGTTCGGGCAAGGCATCATCGGCCAGCCCGGTATCCCGCGCCGTTTCCTGCGCGCGCGCGATCCGCCGCTGCGTCAGCGGATGGCTGAGCGCCCATTCCGGCACGCTGCGCGCGTCATCCTCCCGCGCGCGCTGCGTCATGAAGCGTTCCTGCCGTTGCAGCGCGGCGAGCATGTCCGCCGCGGCGTGCACGTCATAGCCGGCGTCGCGAAGATAGCGGACGCTCAGATCGTCCGCCTCATATTCCTGCGAGCGGGAATAGCGCAGGCCGAAATATTGCGCGGCCTGGTTGGCGAGGCGGGTGAGCCGTTCCGATCCGGTGACGGCCACCGCGATGACGCCGAGCTGGCGCCAGATCGAGCGACTTTCCTGCCGCTGCGCATGGCGGCCCATGATATGGCCAAGCTCATGCCCCAGCACCGAGGCAAGCTCCGCCTCGCTCGTCACCACCGCCACCAGCCCGCGCGTGACGTAGATGTAGCAGCCGGGCACGGCAAAGGCGTTCACCACCGCGCTGTTGACCAGGGTGAAGGTGCATTGCTGCTGCAGACCGGCGGCGCTGGCGACACGCTCGCCGACCTGCTGGACGTAAAGCGCGACCGAGCCGCCATATTCGCCGCCGAACTCGCTGAGCAGCACGGGATGCTGCTCGGCCCCGATCGCGCGATCCTCCGGCGAAATGGCGCCGGCCGGATCGGGCGCGCCGGGGCCACAGCTCGCCAGCGCTGCGGCGAGGGGAAGCGCGGCCAGCGCGCGGAGCCGCCGCCTCACAGCCAACCGAGCAGATACAGCAGCAGCAGCGTGACCGCCGCCGACACCAGCAACGACCCCGCGCAGCCCAGCCGCCGCGAGAACAGAAAGAACATGCCAACTCCTGCGCATTCGCCCTCGCCAACTCGCAAGGCCGTCGATTGGTTCTCCTAACGTGTGGGCGGCGTGTGGGCGGTCTGTGCCGGGGCGGGGCATGCGGCGCGATGGCCAAGGCGCCGTGCGCCCGCTAGGCCGACGCCAGCCAATGCGCCGCGCCGATGCGCCACGGGAGACAGATGCTGATGGTGATGCCGCTACGATCCACCGCCATGGTCCTGCGCCGCCGGGGCCGGGCCGGCGCCCTCGTTCTTGCCGCCACGGCCGCATTGCCGGCGGTGGCGCCGGCCGCCGATTACGCCGCGCGCAATGTCGCCGGCTGGACGGTGGCGGTCAGCAAGGACGGGCAGGGCTGTTTCGTGACGCGCGAGTTCGACCGCAACGGCGGCACGACCGTGCTGCTGGGGCTGGACGTGGACGGATCCAACCATCTGTCGGTGCTGAACCCGAACTGGTCGATCAAGCCCAAGGAACAGCTGAAGCTCAGCTATCGCCTGTCGCGCGGCGGCTATGCCGATCATTTCGCGGTCGGCATCCGGTCCGAGGGGAAGCAGGGGTTCGTCTCTTCCTTCGAAGCGCAGTTCCCGACCTATTTCGCCGCATCGCGCGCGTTGCATGTGTCGCGCGGCGACGTGCCGGTGGCGCGGCTGGACCTGACCGGCAGCGGCGCGGCGGTGGCCGAATTGCGTCGCTGCGTGACGGCGCAGAAGGCGGGCGGAGCGGCGGGATCGGGCAAGGGCGGCGAGCGCGGCGCAACGGGAGAGGCCATCCCCAAGGATCCGTTCGCCAAGGAGCCGCGACCGGATCGATAAAGAAAAAGCGCAATTCCGCCGCGAATCACGAAACCTTTTGAAGTTTCGGGAGTGTGGCGCGGTTTCGCTCAATTGACCGCAAAACAAGCACATCTGAACAGAATGAGGATTGTTGGAAATTCCGCCCTCAGCTTCGTTGTTGCGGCTAGTTGACGATCGAAAGACACGCAATGTACCTGTATGCGTCCAAAATTGCTCCGGCGGCACTTCTCCTGGTGGGCGCCGTTGGCGTCAGCGGCTGCGCCACCAAATCCTATGTGCGCGAGCAGATCGCGCCGGTGAGCCAGCGTGTCGACACGCTGGAGGCCCGTCTGCAGGAGACCGACGGCACCGCCAAGGCGGCCCTCGCCGAAGCGCAGGCGGCATCGGCCCAGCTGCAGACCAGCGGCCAGCGGCTCGATCAGCTCAACGGCCGCGTCGACGGCGTGGAGCAGCGGCTGCAGGCGCAGGAATCGCGCGGCAAGCGCCCGCGCAACTGATCGCCCGCGATCAACAAACAAGACACGGTCGCCCGCTCCATGCGAGTGGGCGACCGCATGTGTGAGCATAACCACCCGATGATCGCTGTTTTGCGGGCGCTGGCCGGGCTGTCGCTGATCCTTCCCGTGGCCGCCACCGCCCAGCCGCCGGAAACCGCCGCCGCCCGCGCGACCGGCGCCGGCAAGGCTTCCTCGACCAAGGCCAATTCCGCCAAGACCAGTGCCGCCAAGGCCACCGCCAGCAAAAGCGGCGCGAAAAAGGCCGGTACCAAGAAGAAAGCCGCCGCCAAGAACAGCGCCAAGGCACCGGCGGAGGATAGGCCCGCGCCCCCGATCGTGCAGACCGCCGAGACCGGCCGCGTGGCGCGCTGGGTAGCGGCGGAGGGCGACAACCAGAAGCTGCCCTATGCCATCATCGACAAGAATGACGCCTCGCTGTCGCTCTACACGGCGGGCGGCAAGCTGCTCGACAAGGTGCCCGTGCTGATCGGCATCGCGCCGGGCGACGATGCGACCGCGGGCGTCGGCAGCAAGAAGCTGTCGCAGATCGGCCCGGCCGAAAAGACCACACCCGCCGGCCGCTATCTGGCGAAATTCGGCCTCGCCTTCGGGCGCGAGCGGGTCCTGTGGGTGGATTATGCCACCTCCGTCGCCATTCACACGATCCCGGCCGACAGCAGCAAGAAGGAACGCCGGCGCGAGCGGATGCTGTCCGACACGCCGGACGACAATCGCATCACCTTCGGCTGCATCAACGTGCCCCGCGCCTTCTACGCCCGGCTGCTGCGCCCGCAGTTCCAGAAGAAGGGCGGCTATGTCTACGTGCTGCCCGACAGCAAGCCGATGGAAGAGGTCTTCCCCCGCCTGCGCGTCGACGCCTTGAAGGACACCCGCATCGCGGCGCCCTAGGGGCGGGGCGTGGCGATCCGATGCGCGTTAGCGGCGGGGGCGGTGGCACCCGTAGCCAGCCTCTGCGGCCGGCCGGCCCGAACGCATCACGGACAGGCGAACCGCTTCAATGGTGTTGGCCGCGTGCTGCCTCGCCGTTGAATGCCTGTCGGATGGCGGCGTAGCGGAAGGCGGGGTCGCCGCTGGGGTTGTCGAAGGTGATCGTCACCTTGCTCCATCCCAGCCCCTCGCGGACATAGCGGACGATGCAGAACAGCGTCGGGCGATCGTCCCTGAAGGAGGAGCGCATGATGCGAATGTCATCGGGCACGATGATATCCCGATCGCGGAGTTCCGCAGGGTTCAGGATGACGTTCGACACGAATTCATGCCGCAGGGCGAGCGGCTGATCCCATAGTTCCTGCAGCAACGCCTGAAACGCCGGGCGCGACGTAAATCGTTGAAGGACCAACAGTCCGTCGCGGATATTGTCCGTGATGTCGCCGGGAGTGCCGGCGGGTTCGGCGCTGGTGTCTGGCATGCGCACTGCCGGCAGCGGGGCGCTCACTGCAGCGGCTCCCAGCCATAGGAGACGCAGACAATCTCGCCGACGGAAACGCAGGTCGTGCCGCCACCGGCCAGGGAGAAGAAGGACGGTTCCGGATTCATCATCACGTCGCCCCGGATGAGATCATTGGGGTTTTCGAAATAGCGCGTCGCGATGCGCAGCCCCTCCGGAATGGCGACGCCCGCTTTCTTCAGCGCATCGACACTGGCGATCCGCTCGGCCGTTTCAAGCCGTGCTTCGGGCGGCGCAGCGGCGATCTCGGCCAAGATCTTGCGCAGTTCCGGGCTGGCGGCAATGATGGACAAAGCCTCGGCCTGCTGGTTCAGACGATTGGGATCATAATCCGGTGACTGTGCCATATATCCTCCGCAAGTTTCATGATCGGGCGAACTTCTTCGTTTAGATCTGCGCACACGCCTCCCCAGCACCGCCGAGTGCATCGGCGATGTTTGCTTTTTAAAGACGGCGCAACGCAGACCTGCACATACGACAGGCAGGACAACTGATAGATAACGGTAGTAGCAGACCAGTTAGTCTGGCCGGCAGACACATTCGCTTAGGGAGCCAATATGCGTTCCGCAGAAGATCTTCCTTCTGCTTCATGCGTGCCGTCCAACGGCGCATTTCGGAGTCGCTACCAACAACTCTCTTTATGCCTATACAATACCATTCACGCGAATACGCGTCCATAGCGTGATGTCGTTACGTAGATCCGTGGAGCGCAGGCGGCACGGCCCGGCGGAGCGCCAACTATACGCCAGCTATATGCGGTTGGCGGGAATCGATCTCGAATTGCTACGATCGAGCGGCCTAATCGCCCTGTCCTGAAGGCATCGCCACACGGCGATCGCCGGGAAGGGTGGAGCAATGAAGTTTCGTCATGCCGCACTAGTCGCGGCAGTTCTTTCGGGCATGGCAGGGGGCGCGCAGGCGCAATCGTCCCAGGAGCAGGCGGCACAGGACCAAGCCGTGCAGGGCCAGTCGGCGCAGGATCAGGCGGCGCAGGGCCAGGCGGGGCAGGAGCAGGCGGCGCAGGGCGGCGGGCCGGCGCAACCTTCGCCGATCACCGTCAGCGGCAGTGCGGGCATCGTCAGCGACTATCGCTTTCGCGGCGTGTCGCAATCGGATCGCCAGCTGGCGGTGCAGGGCGGGATCACCGTCAGCCATGCCAGCGGGCCCTATGCGGGCGTCTGGGCATCGAACCTTGCCGGATGGGGCACGTTCGGCGGCGCCAACATGGAGCTGGATCTCCTCGCCGGATACAAGGCGGCGCTGGGCGACACTGCCACGCTCGACGTGGGGCTGACCTGGTACATGTATCCGGGCGGGGCGGCGAAGACCGACTTTGCCGAGCCCTTCGCCAAGCTGACCGGCACCGCCGGGCCCGCGACGCTGACCGCCGGGGTCGCCTATGCGCCCCGGCAGCAGGCGCTGGGCCGCTGGTATCGCAGCGGCGCGGCGGCGGTGGCCGGCACCTACACGAACCCCGGCGCGAAGGACGACAACCTCTACCTGTGGGGTGACGGCGCGCTGGCCATCACCGGCACGCCGCTGACCGCCAAGGCGCATATCGGCCACAGCCGGGGGCAGGACGGCCTTGGCCCGAACGCCACCGCCGTGTCGCCGACCGGCGCCTATTGGGACTGGTCCCTGGGGCTCGACACCAGCTGGCGCGGGCTGACGCTCGGCCTTGCCTATGTCGACACGGACATTTCGGACCGCGCCGCGGCCTATCTGCTGCCCGCCTTCAGCAAGGGGCAGGACGGCACCGGCAGCATCGCCGGCGGCACGATCGTCGCCGCGCTGACCGCCGCCTTCTGACCGCCGCCCTTCAACCGGGAGGAAAGACCCATGCAGGACCTGTTGCCGATCCTCGCCATCGCCGGGCTGCTCGCGGCCACGCTGGCCTATGCCCGGCTGTGCGACGCGGCCTGACCCATTCGGACATGAGGACGCGCCCATGACGCTCGATCTCTGGCTCGCCGCAATCACCGCGGCCGGGCTTCTCCTGTATCTCGTGGCGGTGCTGATCCGCCCCGAGCGCTTCTGAAAGGAGCGCTGCCATGACCATCTCGGGATGGGCCCTGATCCTGGGCTTCCTCGCCATCCTCCTGGCGCTCACCAAGCCGGTCGGCCTGTGGCTGTTCGCGCTGTACGAGGGGCGGCGCACGCCGCTGCACCTTGCGCTCGGCCCGGTGGAGCGCGGTTTCTATCGGCTGGCCGGGGTCGATCCGGCGGCCGAGCAAGGCTGGCGGCGCTATGCGCTGCACATGCTGCTGTTCAACACGGCGCTGACGCTGTTCACCTATGTCGTGCTGCGCGCGCAGGGCGTGCTGCCGGGCAACCCGCAGGGACTGGCCGGCCTGTCGCCGCACCTCGCCTTCAACACCGCGATCAGCTTTGCCACCAACACCAACTGGCAAAGCTATGGCGGCGAGAGCACGATGTCGAACCTCAGCCAGATGCTGGGGCTGACGATCCACAATTTCCTGTCGGCGGCGACGGGCATCGCGCTCGCCTTTGCGCTGTTTCGCGGCTTCGCCCGGCGCAGCGCGGCGACGATCGGCAACTTCTGGGCCGATGTGACGCGCATCACTCTGTACCTGCTGCTGCCGCTCTGCATCGTCCTGACGATCTTCTACATCGCCAGCGGCGTGCCGCAGACGCTGGTCGGCGCGGTCGACGTCACCACGCTGGAGGGCGCGCGCCAGTCGATCCTGCTGGGCCCCGTCGCCAGCCAGGAAGCGATCAAGATGCTGGGCACCAATGGTGGCGGCTTCTTCAACGCCAATAGCGCGCATCCGTTCGAGAACCCGACCGCGCTGACCAACCTCGTCCAGATGCTGTCGATCTTCCTGATCGGGTTCGGCCTGACATGGACGTTCGGCCGGGCGGTGGGCAATACGCGCCAGGGCTGGGCGATCCTGGGCGCCATGGCGATCCTGTTCCTTGCCGGCGTCACCGTCACTTACTGGCAGGAGGCGGCGGGCAATCCGGTGCTGCACGGCCTGGGCGTGGCGGGCGGCAACATGGAGGGAAAGGACGTGCGCTTCGGCATCGCCGCCAGCGCGCTTTTCTCCGTCGTCACCACCGCCGCCTCGTGCGGCGCGGTGAACGCCATGCACGACAGCTTCACCGCGCTGGGCGGGATGATCCCGCTGTTCAACATCCAGCTGGGCGAAGTGGTGGTCGGCGGCGTGGGGGCCGGCATCTACGGCTTCCTGCTGTTCGCCATCCTGGCGGTGTTCGTCGCCGGGCTGATGGTCGGCCGCACGCCCGAATATGTCGGCAAGAAGATCGAGGCGCGCGAGGTGAAGCTGGCGGTGCTGGCGATCGCGGTGCTGCCGCTGGTGATCCTGGGCTTCACCGCCTTGTCATCGGTGCTGGCGGCGGGGCTTGCCGGGCCGCTCAACAAGGGGCCGCACGGCTTTTCGGAAATCCTCTACGCCTTCACCAGCGCGGTGGGGAACAACGGTTCGGCCTTTGCCGGGCTGACCGCCAACACGCCTTATTACAATGCGCTGCTGGGGGTCGCCATGTGGCTGGGGCGGTTCTTCGTGATCATGCCGATGCTGGCGATCGCCGGCAGTCTGGCGGCGAAGAAGCACACGCCGGAAAGCGCGGGATCCTTTCCCACCACCGGCGGCCTGTGGATCGGCCTGCTGGTCGGCATCGTCCTGATCCTGGGCGGCCTCACCTTCCTGCCGAGCCTCGCGCTCGGGCCCATCGCCGATCATCTCGCGATGATCCGCGGCCAATTGTTCTGATAAAGGGCGCGCCACATGGCACATAGCCAGACCAAGAGCCTGTTCACCGCCGAGCTTGTCCTGCCGGCGATCCGGGCATCGTTCGTGAAGCTCCACCCCCGCGCATTGGTCCGCAACCCGGTGATGTTCGTCACCGCCGCGGCCGCCGCGCTGATGACGATCCTGCTGGTGATCGGGCAGGACGATCTGTCGACCGGCTTCAAGCTGCAACTCGTCATCTGGTTGTGGCTGACGGTGCTGTTCGGCACCTTCGCCGAGGCGCTGGCGGAAGGGCGCGGCAAGGCGCAGGCGGCCAGCCTGCGCGCGGCCAAGGCGGAGCTGACCGCCAAGCGCCTGAAGGGAGACGGGCTGAAGGGCGATGGGCGAACCTGCGACACGATCCCCGCCAGCCAGCTGAAGATCGGCGACGTGGTGCTGGTCGAGACCAACGACCTGATCCCGTCCGACGGCGAGGTGATCGCCGGCGTCGCCTCCGTCAACGAGGCCGCGATCACCGGCGAGAGCGCGCCGGTGATCCGCGAGGCGGGCGGCGACCGATCCGCCGTGACGGCCGGCACCCGCGTCATTTCGGACGAGATCCGCGTCAGGGTGACGGTGGAGCCGGGCAAGGGCTTCCTTGATCGCATGATCGCGCTGGTCGAGGGGGCGGAGCGGCAGAAGACGCCCAATGAGGTGGCGCTGACCATCCTGCTCGTCGGGCTGACCATCATCTTCCTGATCGCGGTGGGGACGGTGCCCGCCTTTGCCGCTTATGCCGGGGGCAGCATTCCCGTGGCGATCCTGGCCGCGCTGCTCATCACGCTGATCCCCACGACCATCGCGGCGCTGCTGTCGGCGATCGGCATCGCGGGCATGGACCGGCTGGTGCGGTTCAACGTGCTGGCGAAATCGGGCCGCGCGGTGGAGGCGGCGGGCGACGTCGACGTGCTGCTGCTCGACAAGACCGGCACGATCACGATCGGCGACCGTCAGGCGAGCGATTTTCGCGCCGTGGGCGGGGCGAGCGAGGCGGAACTGGCCGAGGCCGCGCTCATGGCGAGCCTGGCGGACGAGACGCCCGAGGGCCGCTCCATCGTGGCGCTGGCGCGCGACCGTTTCGGGCTGGAGCGGCAGATGCCGGCCAGCGCGGAGGTGATCCCCTTTACCGCGCAGACCCGCGTATCCGGCATCCGCGCCGGCGACACGCTGATCCGGAAGGGGGCGGTGGATTCGATCCTGCGCGCGCATCCGGGCGCCGGCGAGACGGCGGCGGCGACCGAGCTGCGCCGCATCACCGACGAGATCGGCCGCGCCGGCGGCACGCCGCTGGCGGTAGCGCGGGACGGGCGGCTGCTCGGCGCGATCTTCCTCAAGGACGTGATGAAGGCGGGGATCCGCGAACGCTTCGGCGAGCTTCGGCAGATGGGCATCCGCACGGTGATGATCACCGGCGACAACCCGCTGACCGCCGCCGCCATCGCCGCCGAGGCGGGCGTCGACGATTTCCTCGCCCAGGCGACGCCGGAGGACAAGCTGGCGCTGATCCGCCAGGAACAGACCGGCGGCCGGCTGGTGGCGATGTGCGGCGACGGCACCAACGACGCGCCCGCGCTGGCGCAGGCCGATGTCGGCGTGGCGATGAACACCGGCACCCAGGCCGCGCGCGAGGCGGGCAACATGGTCGACCTCGACAGCGATCCCACCAAGCTGATCGAGGTCGTCGGCCTGGGCAAGCAATTGCTGATGACGCGCGGCGCGCTGACCACCTTTTCCGTCGCCAATGACGTGGCGAAATATTTCGCCATCATCCCGGCGATGTTCGTCGCGCTCTATCCGGGGCTGGGCGTCCTGAACGTGATGGGGCTGGCGACGCCCGAAAGCGCGATCCTCAGCGCCATCATCTTCAACGCGCTGATCATCCCCTGCCTGGTGCCGCTGGCGCTGAAGGGCGTGGCGTACCGGCCGATGGGCGCCGGCCCGCTGCTGGCGCGCAATCTCGCCATTTACGGCCTCGGGGGCCTGGTGGCGCCGTTCATCGGCATCAAGATCATCGACCTGTTGGTCGGCGGCCTCGGTCTCGCGTAAGGACAACAGAACATGGGTAAGGATTTCTCCTCCGCATTGCGGCCGGCGATCGTGATGACGATCCTGTTCGCCGCCCTGCTCGGACTCGCCTATCCGCTGGCGATGACGGGGATCGGCCAGGCGCTGTTCCCGGAACAGGCGAACGGCAGCCTGGTGCGCGGCGCCAACGGGACGGTGATCGGATCGCGCATCGTGGGCCAGGCCTTCACCGCCGATGGTTATTTCCAGACGCGCCCTTCGGCGGCGGGAAGCGGCTATGACGGGCTCGCCTCCTCGGGATCGAACCTCGGGCCGACATCGCAGGCGCTGGCCGACCGGGTGCGCGCCGATGTCGCCGCGCGCCGGGCCGAGGGCGTGACGGGGCCGCTGCCGGCCGACCTTGCCACCGCCAGCGGATCGGGGCTGGACCCGGACCTGTCGCCGGAAGCCGCACTGGCGCAGGCGGCGCGCGTGGCGCGGGTGCGCGGGCTGCCGCCGGCGGAGGTGCGCGCGCTGGTGGCCGGTGAGACGCGCGCCTCGCCGCTGGGCGCGCCGCATGTGAACGTGCTGGCGCTCAACCAGGCGCTCGACCGGCTGGCGCGTGATCGCGGGTCGGGGGCGCGCAGCGACTGATGGCGGTTTCCGGCTTCCCCTCCGACGGCATTCGCCCCGATCCCGATGCCCTTCTGCGCCAGGCGGTGCAGGAGGGCCGCGGCCGTTTGAAGATCTTTCTGGGGGCCGCGCCGGGCGTCGGCAAGACCTATGAGATGCTGGCCGAGGGCGCATCGCGGCGGCGTGACGGCGTGGACGTGGTGGTCGGCGTGGTGGAAACCCACGGCCGCGCCGAGACCGAAGCGCTCACCCGTGGGCTGGAGATCATGCCGCGGCGCGCCTCCGCCTATGAGGGGCGCACGCTGCACGAGATGGATCTGGACGCGATCCTCGCGCGGCGACCGCGCCTGGTGCTGGTCGACGAGCTGGCGCACACCAATGCGCCGGGCAGCCGCCATCCCAAACGCTATCAGGACGTGGAGGAACTGCTCGCCGCCGGGATCGACGTTTATTCCACGGTCAACATCCAGCATGTCGAAAGCCTGAACGACGTCGTCGCCAGCTTCACCCGCATCCGCGTGCGCGAGACGGTGCCCGACCGGGTGCTGGAAATGGCCGAGATCGAGGTGGTCGACATTCCGCCCGACGAGCTGATCGAGCGGCTGAAGGCGGGAAAGGTCTATCTGCCGGAGGAAGCGACCCGCGCGCTGGGGCATTTCTTCTCCCGCTCCAACCTGTCCGCGCTGCGCGAGCTAGCGCTGCGCCGCGCCGCGCAGGCGGTGGACGCGCGGATGCTGGAGGACGTGCGCGCGCTGGGGCTGGGCGGCACCTGGGCGGGAAGCGAGCGGATCGTGGTGGCGATCAACGAGCTGCCCGGCGCGGACCTGATGGTGCGCGCGGCCAAGCGCGTCGCCGACGGGCTGCGCGCGCCCTGGACCGCGGTGTTCATCGAAACGCCGCGCGCCGCCGGCTTCACGCAGGAGGAGCAGGGCCGCGTCGCCGCCGCCATGACGCTGGCGACGCAGCTTGGCGCGGCGGTCGCCAGCGTGCCGGCGACCAATGTGATCGACGGGATCAAGGGCTTCCTGGCCGAAGCACGCGCGACGCAGCTGATCCTGGGCAAGTCGCGCCGCTCGCGCTGGTTCGAGCTGCGCCACGGATCGGTGGTCGACCGGCTGGTGCGCGAGACGCCGGGCGTCACCGTCCATGTCCTGCCGATGGCGGAGGAGCCGCTGCCCCCGCCATCCGCACGGCAACGGCGGCGGCGGATGGGGGAGGGCGGCCCCGCCGGCTATGCCGCCGCGACCGCCATGGTGGCGGCGATCACCGCCATCGCCAGTGCGCTGTTCCAGGTGCTGGACCTCGGCAACATGGGGATGCTGTACCTCTTGCCGGTGATGGCGGCGGCGAGCCTTTACGGCCTGCGCACCGGGCTGTTCGCCGGCATCGCATCCAGCCTTGCCTATAATTTCGTGTTCCTGCCGCCGGTCGGCACGCTCAGCATCAACAATCCCGAGAATGTCGTCTCCGTCATCGTGCTGCTGGGCGTCGCCTTCGCCACCAGCCAGCTGACCGCGCGCGTCCGGGCGCAGGCCGATCTTGCCGCCGCGAGCGCGCGCAGCAACGCCATTCTTGCCGGCTTCCTGCGCGAGA
Organism: Sphingomonas sp. OV641; assembly: GCF_900109205.1. NCBI lineage: Bacteria > Pseudomonadati > Pseudomonadota > Alphaproteobacteria > Sphingomonadales > Sphingomonadaceae > Sphingomonas > Sphingomonas sp. OV641. The sequence continues at coordinate 179,913 of NZ_FNZB01000004.1, forward strand.
TCGGCGGCGTCAACGATGCGGCGGAGGCGGCGCAGATGATCTGCGGCGACGTGCGCCGGCTGTTCGACGTTCAGGTGGTGCTGATGACGCCGGTCGCCGGCGCCGGGCTGACCGTGCAGACCGCGACCGATCCCGAATATCGCGTCGACATCATGGACGTCGCCGCCGCCACCTGGGCGTTCGACAATGGCGTGCCGGCGGGCAAGGGATCGGGCACGCTGACCGCATCGGAATGGCTGTTCCACCCGCTGAAGGCGGGCGAGCGCGTGCTGGCGGTGCTGGGGCTGGCGCGCGACACCGGCGGCGATCCGATCCGTGCCGACCAGCTGCCGCTGCTCACCAGCCTGATCGATCAGGCGGCGCTGGTGCTGGAGCGGCTGCGGCTGGAGGCGGAGATGCGCGACGTGGACGCGGTGCGCACGCGCGACAAATTACGCGCGGCGTTGCTGTCCTCCGTCAGCCATGACCTGCGCACGCCGCTGACGGCGGTGATCGGGGCGGCGGCCGAGCTGCGCCGCGAGGCGACGCCCGAGCTGATCGCGACGATCGAGAGCGAGGCGGCGCGGCTCAACCGGTTCGTGTCCAACCTGCTCGACATGGCGCGGGTGGAGGCCGGGGCGCTGCGGCTGCATGTCGAGCCGATCGACCTCAGCGATGCGGTGACGGGCGCGGCGCATGATGCGCGCGGCGCGCTGGAGGGGCATGACGTTCGGCTGGACGTGCCGCCCGATCTGCCGCTGGTACGCGCCGATCCGCAGCTTCTGCATCATTGCCTCCTCAACCTGCTGGACAATGCCGGCCGCTATGGCGCGCCGGGCAGCGCCATCACCATCGAGGGGCGGCACCGTTTCGGCGAGCTTCGGCTGGCGGTGCTGGATCACGGCCCCGGCCTGCCGCCCGGCCGCGAGGCGCAGGTGTTCGAGACGTTCCGGCGGCTGGAGGGATCCGATCGGGCGGTCGGCGGCACCGGGCTGGGCCTCGCCATCGTGAAGGCCTTTGCCGAGGCGATGGGCATGGGCGTGGAGGCCGCCAATCGCCCGGACGAGGTGGGCGCGGCCTTTACCCTGGTCTTTCCGCCCCACCTCATCGTGCGCGAGCTGCGCACCGAAAGCGCCACCTGACATGGCGGCCAAGGTGCTGGTGGTGGATGACGATGCGGCGATCCGCCGGCTGCTGCGCAACACGCTGCTGCGCGCCGATTATGCCGTGGCGGAGGCGGGCAATGCGCGCGAGGCGCTGCGCCTGGCGCCGATCGAGCAGCCGGACGCGGTGCTGCTGGACCTGGGCCTGCCCGATCGTGATGGGCTTGGCCTCATACCCCTGTTGCGCGCGCAGGGCGGGCCGGTGATCCTGGTGGTATCCGCGCGCGAGGCGGTGGAGGAAAAGGTCAGCGCGCTGGATCTGGGCGCGGACGATTTCGTCACCAAGCCGTTCGACACGGAGGAATTGCTCGCCCGGCTGCGTGTGGCGCTGCGCCACCGACAGGCCGGGGCGGCGGCGCCGACGATCGTGCGGCGCGGCGACATCGCCATCGATCTCGATCGCCGCGCGGTGGAGCGCGCGGGCGTCGAGGTGCATCTGACGCGCAAGGAGCGCGACGTGCTGACGCTGCTCGCCCGTCACCTTGGCCGGGTCGTCACGCACGAACGTCTGCTCACCAGTTGCTGGGGCGGGGACGAGGATCCCCGGATCGAATATCTGCGCATCGTGATCCGCAACCTGCGCCAGAAGCTGGAAGCGCCCGGCCCGGTCGGCAGCGTGATCACCAACGAGCTTGGCGTGGGATATCGGCTGCGCGCCGACGGCTGACGCCGCGATCCGGCCGGCGCCGCCCGCCCGCCCGCGCGCTCAGCCGCCTATAATGGCTCCAGTGCATGGCCGCGCGTGAGCGGCCGCGAGGAGCAACGGTGCGACACGACGAACAGCAGCCAGGCGCAGCGGGCCTGCGCATCACTGAGCCCCGCGCCGGGCGGGTGCTGGCAGGCGGGACGAGCGGGCTGGCGCGCCTGCTGAGCCTCGGCGACGAGGCGATGGTGATCGCCACACGCTTGCAGCCGCATCTGGGCGAGCAGGTGACGGTGGACCTGTCGGACGAATGCTCGCTGACCGGCACGGTGATCTGGACGCAGCCTGGCGAATGCGGGCTGTGTCTCGCCGCGCCGATCGACAGCGCCGCTTTGTTGCAGCGCCTCGCCCCGAAGCGGGCGGGAGAGCGGGCGGCAGGCGAGCACCGCCGGCGTCGGCCGTCGGACACGCCGGTGGTGATGCTGAGCGAGCTGGGGCAGCAGATCGTGCGCCTGCGCGACCTCACGCCGGGCGGCGCGCGCATCGTGCATGACGGCCGCTTCCTGCCGGGCATGGCGGTGAAGCTGCAGATCGCGCCCGGCATCGAGCGCCCGGGCGTCCTGTCCTGGTCCCGCGACGGGATCGCGGGCGTGGTGCTGGGGGATGCGATGGACGCCGATCCGCAGGGTGCCGTGACCCGCATGTGAGCCGCGCCGGCGCGGCCCGGGACAGTGTGTGCCGGCCTCCGCCGTTTCGCGGATGCAGAGGCGTAGCGCGTGCGGCTCGCCGGCTGCCGGGAAAAGCCCGGTCTGACGATGTGCGCTGGCACAGGGTTCGCGATGGGCTGCTTCCGTCGCGGAGGCCGCCCCAACCGCAGCCTTCCGGTGTTTCGGACGTCGATCACGCCTCAGGGCGGGGGCAGCATTTCCAGCATCTGCGACACGCGGCTGCGCAATTTCGGCTCGCGCGTGATTTCAAGGATGGTGCCAAGGCTGCTGCGGGCAGTGGTGACATCGCCGTCGACCAGCTCCAGCCGCGCGCGCTGCCACCAGGCATGGGCATATTCGGGCGCCATGGCCGTCATGCGTTCATATAGCGTCAGCGCGCGGCGGCCGCGGCCGGCCTGTTCGGCGCGCGACGCCTGGTTCTGGAGCAGGCGGATCAGCACCGCTCGGTTCGGCATGGCGCTGACCTGAGTGACCGGCTCCTCCGCCGGCGAATGGGCCTGGAGCAGCGCGGCCAGCCGCTCCGCGCCGACCCGCGCGCCGCCGGCGAACGGATCAATGATGACGGGCGCCTCGTCCATGCCGATCAGCACCAGCACATGACCCGGCACGTCCAGCACCTGCGCATGCCAGCCCAGCCGGCGCGCGGCCGCGACATACAGGATCGACAGGCTGACGGGCAGGCCGCGGCGGCGATCCATCACGCGGATCAGATCGGCATTGTCGGGATCGTCATAGGTTTCCTCGTCGCCCAGGAAGCCGAACTCCTGCGCCAGCACCGCCGACAGCGCCTCCGCCTGATCGGCCGCCACCATTGTCTCGCCGGCCGCCAGTGCGAGGCTGTCGGCGATCTCCTCCAGCGTGCGGTGATAGGGATCGAGATCCACCTCCGGCCGGTCCAGCAGCGCCAGCGCAAGCGCCGCTTCGTCGAGGACGATCTCCTGATCCTCGACCAGGCCGAGGCGGATCAGATCGTCATCCAGCGGGGAGGGATTGGGCGAAGGCACGGATGAGGACATATCGGCAAGATGGGGATGGCGGCGCCCGGGTGCAAAGCCGCAAACCGGCCGAGGTATTGGGCGAGGAGTGCGCGGGGGAGTGGGCGAGGGACCGGGTGAGTGAGCGGGCGGTAAGGCGGGGATCGCGAACTTCGCCGCGAGGGCCTTGATCCGGCGCGCGCCTTGCCCCAGATTGTGCGGGCGGGCCGGGCCCCTCTGGCACCCCATCAATTGGGTGTGATGTCGGACCGCGTTTTCCAGGGCCCGGTTTCATCGTGACGTTTGCGACCGAGCCCCCAGATGTGGAGTGTGCGATGACGGCCGCTGTTGGCATGCCCTGTCCGATCTGCCGCGTGCCGCTGGTGATGAGCGAGCGCCAGGGGGTGGAGATCGATTACTGCCCGCAATGCCGCGGGGTCTGGCTGGACCGTGGCGAGCTGGACAAGATCATCGAGCGAAGCGCCGCCGAACTGGGCGGATCGCCGACGCCTGCCGCCCCGCCGCCGCCCGCTTTTCCGGCCGCCGCGCCGAGCTCCTGGGGGACGCATGCGCAGGGAAATCAAGGATATGCGCACGATTCCTATCGGCACGGTCACGGCAAGCCGCCCAAGCGCCGCAAGTCGTTTCTGGAGGAATTGTTCGATTGAGGCCGGCACTGCCGACTTCGCACGACCTGTAAGCTGACAAAGATAAGACGTTGTTCGTCTGAGGAGATATGATGATCCGCTTGAAGAAGGGCACCTTCGCCGCCGTTGGCATCGGCCTTGCGGCCACCGTGATGCTGACCGCGCCGCTGGAGGCCGATGCGCGGCGTGGAGGCAGCTTCGGCAGCCGGGGCGCGCGCACCTATAATGCGCCGGCGACCACCAATGTCGCCCCGCGTCAGACGGCGCCGATGCAGCGGTCGATGACCGACCGGCCGGCTGGCGCGACGCAGGCGGGCACTGCCGCGGCCGGTGCCGGCGCCGCCGCCACCAGGCAGCGCGGCGGCATGGCCAAGGGGCTGCTGGGCGGCCTGCTCGCCGGCGGGCTGATCGGCGCGCTGCTGGGCGGCGGGCTGGGCGCGCTGGGCGGGGCCGGCGCGGTGATGGCGCTGTTGCAGATCGTGCTGATCGGCGGCCTGCTGTTCTTCCTGTTTCGCCTGTTCCGCCGCAAGTCGACGGGCGCGCCAGCCCATGCCTTTGCCGGCGCCGGTGCCGGCAACGGGCGCGGCATGGCATCGTCGTTTACCGGCCATCAGGCGCCGCAGGCCGCGCCGTCAGCGACCGTTTCCGCGCTGCGCCCGGCGGTGCAGGACCAGGGTGCGGACATCGCCATCAACGACGCCGACCGGCATGATTTCGAACGGCTGCTGACGGAAGTGCAGGACGCCTTCTCCAACGAGGATTTCGGCCGCCTGCGCGAGCGTACCACGCCCGAAGTGATGTCCTATTTCGCCGAGGAGCTGAGCCAGAACGCCACCGCCGGACGCCGCAACAGCGTGGCCGGCACGCGCCTGCTCGATGCCGAGGTGGCGGAGGCTTGGCGCGAGGGCGCAACCGATTATGCCACCATCGCCATGCGCTACGAGAGCACGGACGTGATGCTCGACCGCAGCACCGGCGCGGTGCTGGAAGGCGACCCGTCGCGCCCGACCGACACCACCGAATTGTGGACGTTCAAGCGCGAGCCGCAGGGTCAGTGGCGCCTGTCGGCGATCCAGGAAGCCTGATCGATAAAGTGCGGCGAAGGACGGGCGGCGCGAGATCGCTGCTCGCCTAAGCCTGTCGAACAACACGCCCGGAGCGAGCGTCAGCCGGCGTTGCTCCGGGCGAGCCAGGCGCGATGGGACCGTGTTCCGTGCGGCGTCGCGATCAGCCTCGTGCCGCCAAGCTGCCTACGGCCGCTTCCTTCCGGATAGCGTCCGCGATGCATGCGACGGAAATCGCCTCATTGGCCCCATATTCGCCGACCACGCCGTTCAGCTTCGGCATTCCGCTTCGCCCGCCCTTGTGGTGGACGGCGATCACCTCCCAGCTGCCATAGTTGAAGACCGGGCTGCCGGAGCTGCCGCCCTCCGTCGGTGCGCGGTAATGCACCCGGCACACGCCCTCGATCTGCGGCCGGCCGCTCGCCGGGCCCTCATGGTCCAGCAGTTCATTGTCCTGGAAGGAGAAGGCGAGGTCGCGCCCACCGGGATAGCCGATCACATAGACGCGCGGCACCGTGCCGTCGCCGAGCTCCTCCGCACGGAGCGGCAGCTGCGTATTCGTCCTCAGCGGCCGGACATTGGGCACGCGCTCGGCCAGCCGAAGCAATGTCACGTCATGGCGCTGATTGTCGGATGACCAGAGGATTTCCGCCACCTGATAGGGCGTGCTGTCCACCGCTTCGAACACCACCTCCGCCTCGTCTGGCTTCAGCGCGCGCTGGCGCGTGTTGCGGTCGACGAACTCGCCTGCCGCGTTCACCACGTGATAGTTGGTGACGATCAGCTGATCGTCCGGCGTCTCGAGCCCGAAGGCGGCAGCGGTGGTCAGAAAGGCGGTGCCGACGCGCTGCCCCGTCACGCTGTCACGCACGGAGGCGACCGCCTGCGCCCGTTCCATGCCGTTCTTCCACCATCGGTAGGATTGGAAGCCGGCATTGCCCAGCACCGCCTCGAACCGCCCGGCCTTGTCCTGGTCGTCCGCCGCGCTGAGCCGCGCGGTTTCGGCCCGCACTTCATCGACGGAAAGGTCGGCGGCGCCGTCCGGCTCCTGCGCCATGCGCACGTTGAGCGCGGCGACCAGATCATGCCCGCCGCTGCGCCCCTCGATATTCCAGGTCCGCAGCAATTCGCGCAGCGTGCTGCCGATCTGAAAGGCACTCGCCCCCTTGTCGGTGAGGAAGACCTTGAAACGCTCCTGCGCCGCCTCCCAATCGCCCAGCGCAAGCGCCGCCGTGGCCGCCGATGCGCTTTGCCACGGCCCGCGTTGCTCCTCGGGCAAGGCATCGACTTGCGCCAGGATGTCGCGCGCGATCGCCGCCGGGTCCACCGGCGCCTTCCGGCCGATCTCCTGCGCTTTCGCCGAGAGGCCGAGCAGGTTGACGCCCTGCCACGCATTGGCGACCGGATCATGTTCATAGGCGATGCGATAGGCGGTCAGCGCGTGATCCAGCGCCCAGCCGGCCAGCGCCGCATCATCGCCAGCGTCGAAGAACATCTCCTTGAACGCGCGCCCGATCAGCCCGGCCGCCTTCGCGCGTTCGGGATGGTCGGGCGGCAGATCGTCGCGCATCACGCGCAGCACGTCGATCGCCGCGGTCGGCCGGCCGCTCTCGATCAGTGCCTGGCCGTAGAGTCGCCGCGCACGCACATGGCCGGGATTTCGCCGGCGGATCTGTTCGGCAAGCTGCTCCACCTGTACGAAGGCGCGCACCGCGCGGAGCCGATCCAGCAACGCGACCGCCTCGTTCACCGTTTTGTCGTCGCCCGCCGCCTTCAACCGCGCGATCATCGCGTCCGTGGCATCGGGAGGGTCGAACGGTTCGGTCGGATCGGTCATTCCGCTATTCCCAGAAGGCCGCGCAGCGCACGGCGGAACGCCGGCTGGCGCAGATATTTGGTGCCCGAGTGGCGCCAGGCGCCGTCATTCTCCACCACAAGATCCTCCACCAGCCGCTCGCCGTTCGCCTTGAAGTCATTGGCGAGCAACGGGTCAAAGCCGCACACCGGGTCCAGCCGGTCGAACAGGTTGATCCAACCGCCGCGCAGCCGTTCGCCGGGAAAACCATCGTCGCGCGTCCATTCGGGCGCGAGCTGATCCTGCACCTCGTCCAGCCCGAGCGGGCTGCCGATCGTGATCAGCCCGTCGATCGCCGGGCAATCCGCCACACGTTTCAGGCAGTCGTAAGCGATCACCGTGCCAAGGCTGTGCGAGACGACCACATGCGGCGCCGAGCGCGCCGCGCCGAGCGTGGCGACGCAGCGCTCGCGGATCGTCCGTCGGATCGGCAGCGGCGGCGGGCGGCCGGGCGGGGCGAAGGACGTGTCAAACAGATAATGATGCACGTCGCGCAGATAGGCTTCCAGAAAGCGCTTCTTCAGGAACCAGGGCAGCGGAATGCGCTCCAGCGCCGCGGGTGGGGCGTCCTCGGCCGCCATCCCGGCCGCTTCGTCCACCATCGCCGCGCCGCTTACCGCGGTCATCTTCGCGCGCAGCCCGATCAGAAAGGCTTCCTCCTCGGCGCTTTCCGGCTGGACGGGCGCCACATCACCGCCCGCATCGATCGCGGCCGGGCTGTTTTCCAGCACGCCTTCATAAGCCGCCAGATTCTCGTCCGGCGCCTCGTAGAGCAGGTCCGCCCAGTAAACGACGTCGCTGGTGATGCCGAGATCGCCCAGCGACAGCCCGTCCGTGCCGTCGCCCACCGCCGCGCGCCACAGGCGCAGCAGATCCTTGGCGGGCGGCTTGTTCGATATACCGTGAATGAAGGTGATATGGGGCATGGGCCCGGTGCTCCCGCGCGATGCTCAGTCCAGCAGCGGATCCCCGCTTTCATCCTCGGGCACCCGGGCGATGTAATCGGCATCGCCGAAGTCCACCACCGCGCCCACGCTTTCGAAACCAGGCAGCCCGGCCGCCCCGCGCAGCGCGTTCAGCCGGTTCATCCAGCCTTTCAGGAACACCTTCTGCGACGGCTTGTTCGCCACGATGGCGTGATAGAACCGCTCTCGCCGGTCGCAATAACGCGCCACCGCGCCGCCGTCCGCCCGTTCCACCGCCTTGCGGGTATTCTCGCCGAAATCGCCGTCCGGCACCGCGCCCACCGCATGTTGCAGAAACTTCACCGCCCGGCCCGGCCCCATGTTCACGGCCGTGTCGAATTGCACCAGATCGAGATCGACCGGCAGCAGATCGCAGCGCGGCGGCACCCAATAGCCCTGGCGATAGATGGCGTTCATCTCGCCTTCTTCCAGCTGCCGGACGGAGCGCGGCGCCAGCCCCTGACGCCTGCGCCAGCGATCATAGACCGCCTGCGTCACCCCCTTGTTGGTTGCGCCGCCGGGATCCGCGGGATGATCCACAAACCCGCCCTCCCACCGCAAGATGAACGGCATGGATCGCATGAAACCGTCGGTTGACATGTTAACCCCCGCGGATTTCTCATCTATCACTGTCAGCCAAGTCCAAGTGATTCGCAAGTGTTGCGTCGGCGTGGTTATTTGCTTGCCCCCATATTGCGAAGGAAATTTTCTATGCTGAAAAGCAGTCCCGTAAAGGTTCGCGACTATGTTCGCGCGCTCGACTTGCCGGAAAGCGGCGCTTTCTTGGAACGTATTGAAAGCGTTCCGATAACGGGCGCGGGGCAGGAAGCGCTGGCGATCGGCACGCAGCTTACCGAATTTACCGCCGCCGTGCCTGCCGATCTGCGGCGGCGCGTGGCCGACACCATGCTGCTGGCGCAGCTTGCCGCCGACAAGGCGATGAAGACCAGGCCGGACGCCGAACCCTTCGCCTGGTACGACAAATATTCGGAGGTGTTGCAGACGGTCGGCTGGCGGCTGGCGGATATGGAGCAGGTGGAACGCCGGCTGGATGAGCAGGGCGGCGACGTGCACCGCGCGATCATTCCCGTTGTTACCGCCGCGCTGGCGCCCGGTGCAGCCGCCGCCTCCATCGTGCTCGCCGTGCTGAAAGGGCTGGGCGACATGGACGAGGACGCGCCGTGGATCACCGTCTTCGACCGGTCGAGCGCCCATGCGCGCGGCGCGAAATTCCAGGTCGGCCATGTCGATGTGGACGATGCCGGCAATCCGCAGATGACGCTGGTGTGCTTTTCCATCGACGCCAAGCGCACCATCACCCAGGTGCTGTTCTTCAAGTTCAAGGACCAGGAGACCAAGGTGCGTCAGGCGGTGCGCAAGCTCAGCAGCACACCAGCGCATCTGGCGCTTGCCGGTGACGAGATCGCGGAACGGGTGCGCCCGTTCATTGTCGATTTCGTGCGCTCGATCGACATCTAGGCGGCGAGCGGGGGCGGGAAGGGCGGAACAGGCCGGGGCGGGGCAGGCGCGGATCGCTCCATCCGCCCCGGTCAGCCGACGCGCCCCCACACCGGGCCATAAGGCGTGCCGCAGAAGCAGGATACGCCGATCGGCGCATAGCTCGGCAGCCAGCACCAGAATTGCGGCGTGAAGCAGCGATTGCCCATCGGCTGCGCACTGGAATCGGCGCCAACGGTGAGCGCGGCGATGGTGGCCGCCGCGATCAATCCAGGGCGGATCTTCCTCATTTCTTGTCTCCGGATTGCGGCGCCCGCGCCAGGCCTGGAACGCCGCCGATGAAGGGGGAGAAGGCCGTTCCGGTGGGCGGCGCCGCTTGCTGCGGCAGAACAGCGGCCGCCCGCGCATTGCGTGCAAGTTCCTGCAGATAGGCACGTTTCTGCCGCTCATAGCAGGGCAGTTCGACCGCGCTCCCGCCGGAGGCGCCGGCACAATATCGACGCGCCATCGCCTCGGCCGAATCAAGCTGGATCTTGTACAGAGCGGAAGTGTTGGCCGCCGCCGTCTCCCGCGCCTTCGACAGTTCGGCCTGTGCTTCGGACTTCTCCTTCTCCGCCCAGGACCTCATGTTGACCGCCACCAGGATCGCCAGCGCGACCGTCAGCGCCACGATGCCGATCGCGAACATGCTAACCAGCCGCTGATTGCGCCGGAGCCGGGCGACCAGATCCTTCTCGCGTCGCAGGTTACGGTCACTGGCGGCCATCAGATCCGCGACGCTGGCCCAGTCTCTGGTGGAGCCGGCGCCCAGCACGCCCTGCGGCGAGTGCCGTGCGATCCACCCCGGCCGCTTCTCGATATCGCGATACCAGGGCAGCCGTTGCTCGGTGGCGGCGGCGCCGAGCACGATGGTGTCATCCTGCGCGTGGCTTTGCGCCTGGGTGGCGAGCGAGCGCCAGATCATGCCGTCCTGAAATTCACGATAGACCAGGCCGCGCGCACGCCCTTTCCGGTCGAACTGGCTGTCGGCGACCCGCTCCCATTGCCGCAGCAGCGCCTCATGGCTGACGCTGACGATCGCATCTTCGTCGAGCGGATCGGGCGGGAACGGCATGATGAGGCTGGCGGCGCGCGCGCGGAACGCGTCGAGGATTGGGCAGATCGTCGCCTTGTCCGCGCCCGTTTCCGCCATCAACTGTCGCAGGCTGACCGATCGGCGGATGATCCGCCCGTCGGAATCGAGATCGCTGAGCGAGCGAAAGATCCAGTCCGCCGCCTCGGCGCGGGAAAGATCGTCGCCCACCGCCGCCGCCAGCGTTTCATCCGCATGGCGGGAGAGGGCGTGCTCCGCGCCGCCCACCGCCGCCAGTGCCGCCTCGTCGACCTCGCCGTCCTCGCTCGCATGCCAGGCGCGCATCAGGGCGTGCTGCAGGATCGGCAGGCCGTCGATTTCCCGCGAGATGACGGGCATGAGAAGGTCGGCCACGCCATTTGTCACCGAGCCGCCTGCGCGCCGCGCCGGTTCGTGGATGGCGCGGATCAGCCCCACGGTGGAAATCCGGGGCAGCAGATATTGGCAGCGGTTCACCGCCTCGGCGAACCCGTCCCATATCGCGCAATGGCCCAGATAATCCGACCGCATCGTCACGATCACCGACAGGCTGCGCTTGCCAAGCGCGGTACCCTCGGGCGCCGGCTCGCCCAGCGAAATGAGAAAGTCGATGACCCGGCGCACCTCGGCCGCGGAGCCGGTGCGATTGACGGCGAAGATCTCCTCGAACTGATCAAAGACGATGCACAAGGTGGCGTCGGCCTCGGCGGCGATGGTGCCGATGTCCTCCGCCCAGTCCGGGCTGACGGCGAGCAGGGTGGGCCAGGGCATGTCGCCATCGCCGAGGTCAGCCGAATCCGCCGCTTCCTCGTCCGGCTCACGCGGGAATTCCACCTCCAGCTTGCGCGCGAGCGCCTGAAGCGGCCCGCCGGGATCGCCAGGGCGGACGATGATGATCCGCGCGTCCATCGAATTGGCCATGGCGTCGAGCCGGAACACCGGGATCACGCCAGCGCGCACGACCGAGGATTTGCCACAGCCGGAGGCGCCATGGACCACGACGAGCTGGCGCTCCTCCAGCAGCCCGGTGATGGCCGCAATCTCGCTCTCGCGCCCGAAGAAGACGCGCGACTCCCGCTCGCTGAATGGGCGCAGCCCCGGATAGGGACAGGCCGGCGCGATCGCCTCGCGCGTCTCCGCCTGCGGCGCATCGATCGCGAGAAGGTTCATGCTTCGCGCAGCGCCCCCCTCAGCACCGGCAGCCAATCGCCTTTCAGCGGCACGCGCGGCAGGTGGAAGGCGTCGCTTTCCGGCGGCGGATCATCGAACAGGTCGAGCAGCGCCCAGGGGATCGTCTGTTCCTTGTCGCGATACAGCTTGCGCCGGGACAGATAGGCCGCCTTGATGCGACGCCCGATATCGTCGTCAACGCGGCTGCGCAGGAGAAGCAGCGCCTCGCACCCGTCATATTCCTCGCCGTTCACCACCGCCGTGGCGGGCACGGGCGCGCGCTGCGGCCAGATGATGCTGGGCACCGCCCGCAACTGCGCGCTGCACCACATCCATTGTTCGAGATCGGCCTGTTCCGCCTCAAGGAAGATCACCGGCTCGACGGGCAGCTTCTGCGAGCGAACATAGGCCTCGCGCGCGCTGATCTTCTTCTGCATCGCGGTGATCTTGTCGGCGATCTCCACGACGACCCGGTTGATCGGGGTGACAAGATCGGCAAGCGATCCGCTGAGGATGAAGCCGGCCATGTTGATCGGCTGGCCGCGCTCGTCGCAAAAATCGATGAACAACCGGGGCTTGGCGTCCGTGCCCTGCAGCGCGGCCGGCCACTTGCCCTCGCTGACCTCCTGCATCCGCAAAATACAGACGTGATCGGCGAAATTCGCCTCCGTCAGCCCTTCGCAGAACCAGTTCAGCTCCTTTTGGCAATAAGGAGACGCATAATGGTCGCTGACCATGGCGACGAGGATGCCGGATCGCTGCACCGCGGACTTGAGCTCCCGGTCGAGATCCTGCCCGCCCCGCAGCACGTCGCGATCCAGAAAGGCGTTCAGCCGCACATCGCCACGATTGAACCGCTGGCTCAGCAGCGTCCGGATCGTGTCCGCGATCTTGCGCGACCATTCGCGCATGTGCTGGTCGCCAGTATCGCCCGCCCAGGCGTAGCTGAAGAAGACATCATAGTCGTAGGCGTCACCCAGTGTTGACATCGTCTCCCCCAGATCCTGTGCCCGTCGATCGGCGTTACGCGCGCTCCGCCTTTGTCATTCGCTGTCGAGACAGCCCAATGCCGCGACATAGGAGCCGCCCTGCTGCTCCCCCGCTTCCCGGCATCGGGCCTTTTTCTTCTTGGAAGCCGCCGGCCAGCGCGCGGCGAGATCCGCCTTCGCCTGCGTTTCCAGCAGCACGCACCCTTGCTTATCGGCGATGGCGGCGCAGGATCTCGCCAGATCGTAGCCGGGGAAGCTCACCTCCGGTGCCGCGAGCGCCGGGGCGGGGGCGAGCAACAGCAGTGCCGCACCACAGGGTAGCGCCCGGCAAACGGCCCTGCTCCTTTTCGAACCGGCGAAGCCTGCAACAACCACGTCCAACGCCGCCTCCTGCAACGGCAGAATAGCGCAATCACGCATGCAATAGAATAGGCGCGACTACTTGGGGGTCGAAGTATTCGTCTGTTCCGTGCGCAACCACGGCGGTATGCTGCACTTGGACAGGTGGTTACGGCATAGACCTATAGCTCAGCAGGACTGAGCCCCGAGTCGCCCGGAATGTCGCTCCATTATTGCGTAATCCTTCTTGATTACGTCCGAGGCGGTGACGATTGATCCGGTTCGGAGAGAAGGAAGCGCGAGCGTGGACATCGCGCCCCTCTCAACACTTTGGCGGCCCGCACCTGCCGCGCCGGTTCGAGCCGCGCGGCGTATCGGTAGCGGCGAGGTTCAGCCGCCGGCCGGCTCCGCATAGCTGCCCTCCAGCTCACCCGTGGCCAGAACATGGCCGGCAGCGGCCGCCAGCAACTGGTCGCGCGTGGCGCCGAGCGGAAGGTCGAGCTTGCGGTCGAGCGCCAGCAGCTGGAAGCGATAGCGATGCGGCTTGTCGCCTTTGGGCGGGCGTGGGCCATACCAGCCCAGGGTGCCACGGGTGGTCGCGCCCTGCATGATGCCGTCGAGCGCGCGGCCGGTCAGCCGATCACGCTCGTTCAGGCCCGCCGGCAGGGCCGTGGTCGTCGCCGGGATGTTCCACGCCACCCAATGCACCACCGGCTTGGCGGAACCGTCCGGATCCTCCATCACGATGGCATAGGATTGGACGCCGGGCACCGCCGTCCATGCCAGCGCCGGCGAGATGCCGAGGCCATATTCGCTATGCTCGCGCGGGATGGCGGCGCCGGCGCGGAATGCGGTTGAGGTGACGGCCAGCCGTTGAGTGCCCGCCGCGCGGGTTTCCGGCCGTTGCAGCGCCAGCGGTACGTTGCGACCGAGCGCCGCCTGCTGCTGCATCGGCCCGGCGGGGGGCGCGAGCGGCGCGGCCGACCCGGACGCGCTGTCATAGGTGACGCGGTACAGCACCCCGTTCGCATCGTCCGAAAACAGGAGCGAGCCGTCACGCAGCACGGCAACGCCCGCCAGACGCCCGTAATGGCCGGTGCCGTCGCGGCTCATGAAACCGCTGACGAACGGTTCCACCGCTTGCGCCTGCCCCTGCTGATCGAAGCGGATGCGGACGATCTCATATCCCGAGGCGGGCTTGCGGTTCCAGCTGCCGCGCAGTGCCACAAAGGCGTCGCCCGCCGCATCCGGTCCGAAGCCGCCGCCGGGGTGGAAGGCCCATTGCATGCCGGCCGAATGGGCGACGTGCATCAGCACCGGGTTGGTGGAAGCGGCGGCCCATTGCGCGCCGGTGATCCCGCCGGGCGGCTCGTCCTGCGGATTGCGCTGGCCGTTCTCGAACACATAGGGCCAGCCGTAGCGGCGGCCGCGCTCGATCTTGTTGACCTCCTCGCGCTGCAGGTCGTTGCCGAGCCAGTCGATCCCCTGATCCCAACCCCAAAGCTCGCCCGTGACGGGGTGCCAGCCGAAGCCGATGGTGTTGCGCAGGCCCGATGCCCAGATCTCGCGGGACTTGCCGTCGAGGCTGGCCCGCAGGAGCGTCGCATTCTCCTGGCTCGATTCGTCGCACGCGTTGCAGGTCGATCCGGCGCTGATATAGAGCATCCGATCAGGCCCGACCGCGAGCGTGCGGTTCAGATGCTGGCCGGCATCGGGCAGATCGTCGATCAGCGTCTCCACCGCACCAATGCCGCCATCGGGCCGCAGGGGTGCGCGGAACACTTCGCGGGCAGTCATGAAGTAAAGCATGCCTTCAAAGATGGTCAGGCCGTGCAGCCCGGGGCGGTTCACGATCACAGTCGGCGGCCCGTCCGCCCGCCCATCGCGGTTGGCATCGACAAGACGAATGATGTCCGCCTCCGACCGGCGGCTCACATACACCGATCCGTCCGGCGCAACGGCGAGCATCCGGCTGTTGCCGAGATCCTGCGCCCAGACGCTGACCTTGTATCCGCGCGGCGCCTTCAGCCGACCAGCGAAGTCAGGGCCCGGCTTCAGCGGAGTCAGTTCGTAGAAATGCGCGTCGACCGGGCGCTTGTCCGCATCCTCCGGGCTGCTCTGGGCGATCGCCGATGTGCTGGCGAGCAACAACGCGGCGGCAAGCGAGAAAGATTTCATGATGTTCTGACCCCTGGGTGACTGCCGTTGAACTCTCGGCGGCACCGGATGCTCCCGCGATTTCTGCGCGTTACGTGGCCAGTGCTGTCAGGTCGTCATCGAACGCTTCGTTCGCCGCGCTTCAAGCGGCTTGCCGGCCCCGGCGAAAGGGCGCTGCGGCGCAGTCGCCGGTCTGCGGAACCGAGCGGTTGTTCCACCTGTAGACCTGAAAAGGCGCGTCGGCGGGGAGGTTCACGCGCGTCGCATGCCGCTGAATGGCGTCGGCCGTGCTGGGGATGACCGAGAATTCGCGCCAGCGCCCCTCGGGAACGATGATGGCGCCGCTGCGGGTGCATCTGATGTAAAGTTCGATCGAGCGCGGCTGGCTCGCCATCAACACGCCGGTGCGCGTGTCCCGGGCGAACTCCTGTTGCGTCAGATCCCACTGAACCGTGCGGTTCAGCATGAGATCGAGCCTGCCGAGGAAGTAGAGCGTTCGCATGTCATCAACGCCGACCAGCCTCTCGGCTCCCGACACGGCCTGGCGAAGCATCGGTGTCCAGGGCGCCCAGTCGAAGTTCCGGCTTTTCCTCATCTCTTCGCGGGAAACGACGTCGCCGGTCTGCGCGAACGTCTTCAGCCGAGCGGCATTGCTGCGGAAATTGTAGGCGCTGCCCACGAGCAGCACGGCCATCGCAAGTAGCAACGCGGGGGCGCTCCAGCCGGGAAGGTTGCGGCGCGATGCATGCTGCGTGGCGGCGTCAAGCGCCCAGGCGGCCGCGATCGCCCAGATGGCGAGGAAGAAGGGGATGGCGTAGAAGATGTAGCGCGGTGCCTTTTGCGGTGCGATCGAGGCGATCAGGACCGGCACGACGAACATCATCGCGAGGAACAGCGCCATGCGCCGGTCGAAGCGCCATGCGGCGACGAGCGCGACCGGGAAGAGATAGGTCAAGAGCCCGTAGGAGCGCAGGGACTGGAAATAGAACAGATAGTCGGACTGCGACCCCTGCGACCAGAGCGCGGCGTTCCAGAACCGGTCGTACAGCGATGTGGCGAGTTCCCCGAGCGGCGACATGGCCAGGATGGCGAGGGCGATGCACGCGAGCACGACCAGGGTGAGGATGAGCTTTCTGCCGAACAGGGCGCGCGCGCGACCGTGCGGGGCTATCGCGAAGTCCAGCACGGCCCATAGCGCAAGCGCGACGATGGAGATCAGCGTCAGTATCTGAAGATCGAGCGCCAGTGCGAGGGCGCCCGCGATGCCCGCCGCGAGCAGGGCCTTGCGAAAGGGAGGTCGGGGCTGGGTGATCAGGGCATAGGTGCCGATCGAAGCCAGCCAGACCATCAGGGCATGGAGCGTGTAGAACCGGGCGAACCCGGCGAGTTGCAGGCCGAAAGTGTCGATCGCCATCAAACCGGCAGCGATCAGAGCGGCGGGCCGGCTCCATCGCTGCAACCACAACGCCACTGAAGCCACCAGCAGGATACCGGAAATCATCGCCGGAAGCCGCAGTGCGAGCAGTCCGTCGCCAAATGCCAGCATGGATAGGCCGGTGAGCGCAGTATAAGGCGCCGCACGAACATAGTGACCGGTGCCGATCGTGAAGGTCCCATCCTGTGCAAAGGACAGTCCGGCAAAGTAATGGTAGAATTCGTCGTGCAGAATGACACGGCTCATACCCATCGGAACGCGAAGCGCCAGCGCAATGATCAGAATGACGAGCAAGGCCGCGTAATAGGGTGTTTGGCCGCGCCGTAGAAAACTCGGAACACCTGTCGAGGTCCGTAGCGGAACTTTCGGTTCTTCTTCGCTCACGGTGTAACCGTCCAGAACAATTTGTCGCACGGCTCACCCTGCAATCAAGTGCCAAGTCGGCATTTCATCCGCCGAAGCAAGCAAACCTGTCAATCATCGCAATGCAGTAGCGCGGCCGGGGAAAATGGAGACTTTGATTGCACGGCCATACTTTGGGGGTACGATCCGAATTAAGGAACAACTCGTTTTCGCGGAGAATACCTAACATACCCATGCTGTCCTAAGCGCTTCGTCGGCCTACTCAGCGTTCTCCCGCAGTAAGACCGGATGTGCTGATGCGCCCCCAGGGACGTGAAATCAGAAGACGAGCAATTCCGGCGGTGAGCTGTCTCGCCGTCGATGCGCACGTCCATCTCTACGATGGCGAGGCCTCGCTGCAGGTCGCGGCCCGCAATGTCGCGCGCTTCTGTCCCGATGCGCAGGCCGGTGTGCTCCTGCTTGCCGAGCGCGCGGGCGAAGCGCTCTTCGCCTCCCTGCGCGATGATCCGCCCGCCGACCTTTACGCGACCGGCGAACCAGTCACCCTGTTCTATGATGCCGGCCCGCTGCCGCTGCTGATCGTGGGGGGGAGGCAGGTCGTGACCGCCGAGGCTATCGAGGTGCTGCTGCTCGGCACGCTGGATGCCGCAGGTGACGGCCTGGGGATCGAAGAAACGCTGCGGCAACGCGCCCCCGGCACGCTGGCGGTTCTGCCCTGGGGTTTCGGCAAGTGGACCGGGCGGCGCGGTGGCCTGGTTGCGGCGGCGCTCGCCGGGTGCGGCGACGTCTTCGCCGGCGATATCCAGACCCGCCCGTCATGGCTGGCGTCACCCACACTGCGGCGGACGATCCGGTCCGGCCGACCGGTCCTGACGGGAACGGACAGCCTGCCGATGGACAGCGACCGGGAACGGGTCGGCGCCTTCGGCCAAGTACTGGACACGCGGATCGACCCGGACCGGCCGGCCGCTTCCATCCTCGCGGCGATGAAACAGGCTGGCCACCGGCTCTACGGCCACCGGACCTCGACGACAGGGGCGCTTCGCCAGCAACTCGCCTGGCATCGCGGCGGGCGGCGGCGGGCGGCATGAGGATCCTGTTCCTCGCCCCGCAGCCGTTTTTCGTCGAGCGGGGAACGCCGATCGCCGTGCGCTACGCGGTCGAGGCGCTGTGCCGGGCCGGCCATGAGGTTGACCTGCTGGTGCTGCACGAGGGCGCGGACCTCGAGGTGCCGGGCCTGACGATCCACCGCGCGGGGCGGCCGCCCTTCGTTGCCGCCGTGCCGATCGGCATGTCCGCATCGAAACTGGCCTGCGACGCCTTTCTCGTGGCCGCCGCCACGCGCCTCCTGTTGCAGCGCCGGTATGACGTGGTTCATGCCGTCGAGGAGGCGGTTTTCCCGGCGCTGCTGCTGAAGCTGCCGGGTCGGTTCAAGCTGGTCTACGACATGGATTCGCTGCTCGGCGAACAGATCGTCGAGAAGTGGCCGCGCCTGTCGTTCCTGCGTCCCCTGCTGAGGGCGGTCGAGGGATGGCCGATGCGCGGGGCGGATCTGGTGCTGCCCGTGTGCTCCGCGATCGCCGAGCGCGTCGCCCGGGAAGCGCCGGGGCAGACCATCCATGTGCTTCCGGACGCCGCGCCGGCCAGGGCGACCGGCGATCCCGCCGAACCGGTGATGGACCTGCGCGCGTTGGTCGGCGGAGAGGGGCCGATCGCGCTCTATGTCGGCAATCTGGAACATTATCAGGGCGTCGACCTGCTGCTGGAAGCGATGGCCGATCTGCCGGCGGACAATGACCTGTCGCTCGTCATCGTGGGCGGGACCAGGGATCATCTGGCCGAGGCGCGCGCCACCATCGGCCGGCTGCGCATCGAGGACCGGGTTTATCTCGCGGGGCCTGCGCCGCTCGCGCATCTTCCGCACCTGCTCGCGCAGGCGGATATCCTCTGCTCGCCGCGCATCGCCGGGGTGAACACGCCGATGAAGCTATACGCCTATATGCAGGCGGAACGCGCGATCATCGCCACGGCGATCCTCTCGCACACCCAGGTGCTGTCGTCGGCACATGCCTGTCTGGTCGCGCCCGAACGCGGGGCGATGGCGGCTGGCCTGACGCAGCTTGCCGCCGACGCATCGCTGCGGGCACGGCTGGGCGAAGCCGCCGGCAAGGCAGCCGAGGACTACAGCCCGGCGGCCTTTGAGGCGCGGCTGCGCACTGCCTATGCCGCTCTGGGTGAGGCGGAACCCCGGCGGGAGCGCCCGGCCCTTGCGGCGGTGCGGCGCGGGCAATGACCAAGATGCACTCGCCCGGCACGCTGCGCCCGCCGCCCGAACCGGATTTCTCGGTCGTGGTGCCGCTGTACAACGAGGAGGAGAATGTCGCGCTGCTGCACCGGGCAGTGACCGACGCGCTGGCGCAAGGAACGCGCACCTACGAGCTTGTGCTGGTGGATGACGGCAGCCGGGATGGCACCCTGGCCCGGGCCGCCGCGCTGGTGGCGACCGATGAGCGGGTGCGCGTGGTCGAGTTCGCGCGCAACTACGGCCAGACGGCGGCCATGGCGGCCGGCATCCACCATGCGCGCGGCCGGGTGATCGTCACCATGGATGGCGACCTGCAGAACGATCCGCGCGACATTCCCGCCATGCTCGACCTGCTGGAGCAGGGGCATGACATGGTCGCAGGATGGCGGCGCAAGCGGCAGGACGAAGGCAAGCGGATGTTCGTCTCCAAGGTGGCGAACCGCATCATCAACGGCCTGCTTGGCGTGTCGGTCCGCGACAGCGGCTGCTCGCTGAAATGCTATCGCCGCGAACTCATCCAGAGCCTGCCCTTCTATGGCGAGATGCACCGCTTCATCCCGGCGCTGAGCCAGATGGCGGGCGCGCGGATCAAGCAGGTGGAGGTGCGCCACCACCCGCGCCGCTTCGGCACGTCGAAATACGGCTTTTCGCGGATCTACAAGGTCGCGCTGGATATCGTCTCGATCCGGTTCCTGCTGCGCTATTCGCAGCGCCCGCGGACATGGATGCTGCGCCCGACGCTGGCCGCCCTGCTGCTGGGGCTGGCGATCCTGCTGCTGGTCGAGATCGAGCGCCCCGGCGTGATCGTGGGATGGTCGATCGTGCTTCTGTTCGCCCAGCTTGCCCTGTTCCTGGGTGCCTGGTCGATGCTGGGATATTTCCTTTCGGTCACCGAGCCGCGGGTGAGCCAGTTCTCGGCGCTCGCCGCGAAGCTCTACGGCTACCGGAAGCCGCCTGTGAGAGAGGTGCCATGAACGCCGCCGGAACAAGACCCTTGCCGGACCTGTCGGTCATCCTTTGCGTGATGGACCGGATCGATGAACCCGGCGAACTGCTGGCGATCTATCGCCGCGCGCTGGCGCCGATCGGGAACAACATCGAATTCATCTACATCCTCGCCGAAACGCATCCGCGCGTGGACGACATCACCGCGCTGTCGAAAAGCGGGGTGAGGGTGATCCACATGCCCAAGCTCTGCGGCGAGATCTCCATGCTGCGCGAGGCAATCGCGGCGAGCACCAGCGATCTGGTAATGACGCTGCCGCCTTATCTTCAAGTCGAGCCTGGGGTGCTGGCGGGTCTGGCGCACGATCTGGAAGGTGCCGACATGGTGGCGGCCTCCCGCATCCGGGCGAAGGACTCCCTGTTCAACCGCGCCCGGGCGAGCGCCTATCGCAGCGCCACGCGCCTGACGGGCACGAGGTTCGACGATCTCGGCTGCCGGGTGCGGCTGTTCAGGCGGTCCGTGCTGGACCGCGTCGTCCTGCGCGACGAGCATGCCGGATATCTGCCGATCTTCGCCGAGCACGCCGGTTGCCGGGTCAAGCAGGTCAAGGTGCCGCAAGCCGAACTCGAT
Organism: Sphingomonas sp. OV641; assembly: GCF_900109205.1. Lineage (NCBI taxonomy): Bacteria > Pseudomonadati > Pseudomonadota > Alphaproteobacteria > Sphingomonadales > Sphingomonadaceae > Sphingomonas > Sphingomonas sp. OV641. The sequence continues at coordinate 200,834 of NZ_FNZB01000004.1, forward strand.
CGCCGGCCCCGATCCTATAATCTGCCGATCTATTTCGACGGGCTGCTCGATGCGGTGTCGATCTCCTTCCTGATCCGCTTTCTCCAGAAGCCCTTCCGACTGTTCGGCACGATCGGTGCCGCCCTGTTCGCCAGCGGCTTCGCTTTGGCCTGCGTCCTCATCATCGAGCGCGTGATGGGGCAAAGCATCGCCGAGCGTCCGGCGCTGCTGCTCAGCGTGCTGCTGCTGGTGCTCGGCATACAGGTGGCGGCGGTGGGCCTGATCGCCGAAGTGATCCTGTTCACCCGGCTACCCGCCAGCTCGATTTACCGCGTCCGGCGGATCATCGAGCATGTCAGCGAGGTGCAGCCCGAGAATACGCCGGTCCATGCCGGCCACGAGATTTAGCGACAGCGCCGTGTATGGCGCGATCATCGTCGGTGGCGGCATCCAGGGGCTTGTCGCCGCCCTTACCGCCGCGGAGCAGGGGCTCCGGCCGCTCGTCCTGGAGCGCGGGAAGCTGGGCGCGGGGGCGAGCACCGCGAGCATGGGCGTGCTCCACGGCGGGCTGCGCTACCTGCAATCGCTCGACATCGGGCGATGGTATCGTTCGCGCCAGAACCAGGACTGGTTCGCCCGCGAGTTTCCCGACCATTGCGAGCCGCTGCTTTGCCGCATGCCGCTTTATCGCGGTGCCCTTCGCTCGCCGCTCCTGTTTCGCGGCGCCTTTCTTGCCGAGCGCTGGCTTTCCCGCCTGGCCTTCTCCGCGCCCCGGCCACCGACGCTGCCGACGCCCCCGCGCGTCGCGCGCGGCGATCACGCGTTGCCTCCGCAGGTGCCGGAGCGCGGCCTTGTGGGCGTTGCCGAATGGTCGGAACTGGCCATCAGCGATGCGCCGGCGCTGCTCGCCGCCATGGCCGCCAGGGTCGAGGCCATGGGCGGGGACATCAGGCAGCAGGAGGAAGCGACGGAACTGGCGGAGCGGCCCGGGGGCGGGCTGTCCCTCACCACGCGCGCGCGCGGCCGGGAGAACAGCTATGCCGGCAGCACCGTCCTGATCTGCGCAGGCGGCGGCGCTCGCTCCCTGGCCGCACGCTGGGACCGGGATTTGCCGGTGCTTTCCGCCCGGGTGCTGGCGTTCAACCTCCTGTTCGATCGGCCGATGGAGCCCGGCGTCGCGCTGGCGCTGTCCGCAGCGCCCGGCAGGGGCCGCAGCTTCTTCCTGCGCGCGCATCAGGGCGGAACGCTGGCAGGGACTTTCTATCACCCGCTGCCCGAGGATCTCGGCCGCGAGCCGAGGCCGGCCGTGCCGCAAGCGCTGATCGATCGGGCGACCGCCGAGATCGAGCGCGCTGCGCCGCAGCTGCGGGGCGGCCGGGTCATTGAAGTCTGGGCGGGAGCGCTGCCGGACAAGACGGGACAAGGAGTGACGTTGCGCAATCGAGACCTGATCGTGGATCACGCGAAGCACGGCGGGCCGCGCGGCCTGTTCACATTGCTGGGCACGAAGCTCACCACGGCCCGGTCGCTGGCGCTGGCCGCGCTGGAGCATATCGGCCCTGACGCTGGCCTAAGCGACCCGCCGGGGCTGTGGATGGCGACGGCATGATCCCGGTCGCCCCACCCGACCTGATCGCGCTGACCGGCGCCAGCGGCCTGCTCGGCGGTGCGGTCGCCCGGCGTCTTCAGGATGCTGGCTTTCGCGTGCGCTGCCTGTTGCGCCGGCCCGATCCGACCCTGCCGGGCGAGGCGGTGATCGGAGATCTCGCCGACGTGGCGGCGATCGACCGGCTCGTCGCGGGCGCGGCAGCGGTCGTCCACATCGCCGCCATGTACCGCAGCGACGGCCCGGCCGAGGAATTCATGGCGGTCAATCGCGACGGCACCGAGCGTCTGCTCCGCGCCGCGCAGGCGGCGGGGGCGCGGCGGTTCGTGCAATGCTCGACCATCGGCGTCCATGGCTCGGTCCCGACCAGCCCGGCCGACGAGAACGCCCCCTTCGACCCGCGCGATGCCTATCAGGAAAGTAAGCTCGCCGCCGAGCGGATCTGCCGCGCGGCGGTGGGGACCGGCCCGATGGAAATCGTCATCCTGCGCCCCTGCGGCATCTACGGCCCCGGCGACACCCGGCTGCTGAAGATGTTCCGCATGTTGCAGAAGCGCATGTTCGTGCAGATCGGGGAGGGGAGCGCCAATTTCCATCCGGTCTACATCGACGACCTCGCCGAAGGCTTCATGCGCGGGCTGACGGTACCCGGGATCGACGGCGAGACGTTCATCCTGGGTGCCGCCGAATACATCCCGCTCAAGGCGTTCATCGCACAGGCGGCCGCGTCGCTCGATCGCGCGCCGCCGTGGATCCGATTGCCCTACAAGCCGGTCGAGCGCGTCGCCGACCTGTGCGAAGCGATCTGCCGCAAGCTCGCGATAGAGCCGCCGCTGCACCGCCGCCGGCTCACCTTCTTCAAGCACAACCGCGCCTTTTCCATCGCCCATGCCCGCGAGCGCCTGGGCTATGAGCCCCAGGTCGATCTGGCCGAGGGCTTCAGGCGAACCGTCGCCTGGTATCGCCAGCAGGGAATGCTCGAATGAGCCCGGCGGCGCTCGATCTGGCTCCCGATGTCGTGTCCTCCGGCGATGCTTATGCACGGCGTTTTGCGGGGCGGGCAGGGCGGCTTTTTCTCGACCGGCAGGAGCAGGTCATCGCCGGTGCGCTGGCCGACAAGCAGGGCGTGACGATCCTCGACGTCGGCGGCGGACATGCGCAATTGAGCGGGCCGCTGGCGGCACGCGGCCATCAGGTCACGGTATCGGGCAGCACGGCAGCCTGTGCCGACCGGCTGGCCGGCGACCCGCGCAATGCCGGCGTGGCTTTCGAGGTCGGCGCGCTCGACCGGCTGCCGTTCGAAAACCAGGCGTTCGACACGGTCGTTTCGATCCGCCTGATGGCGCATGTCGCCGACTGGCGCGCCTTCCTAGGAGAAATGTGCCGCGTGGCGAGCAAATCGGTGGTGATCGACTATCCCGATCTCGCCAGCGTCAATGCGCTGTCCTTCGCCACCTTCGCGCTGAAGCGCTGGGTCGAAGGCGATACACGGGAATATCGGAACTTCACCGCCGCGATGCTGACGCGTGAATTCGCCCGCCACGGTTTCCACGTGAGCGGGGTGGAGCGGCAGTTCGTTCTGCCCATGGCCCTGCACCGCGCGTTGCGCGCGCCGGCCTTGCTGACCCGCGCCGAGCAGGCCAGCGCCCGCATCGGCCTGACGCGGCGGTTCGGCAACCCGGGCGTGATGCGAGCCGACCGTGTCGCCGGATAGCCGCGCCGTCCCGCGTGCACGGGGTAAGCGGCGAAGGGCGCTCTTTCCGCTCAAGCTGGCGGTTTCGGCAGGGCTGCTTGTCCTCCTCTTCCGACACATACCGCTGGACCGCGGCGCTTCCCTGCTGCTTCACGCCGATGCCTTGCTGGTTGCGGCGGGAGGCGCGCTCATGGTCGCGCAGACGGGGCTGAGCGCGCTCAAATGGAAGGTGCTGCTGCGCGGGCAGGGCGTGATCGTGCCTTATGCGAAGCTGATCCGCACGTGCCTCCTTGCCAATTTCGTCAACCTGTTCTCGCCGGGCGTCCTTGGCGGCGACGCCTATCGCTCGATCGCGCTGCGGGAGCATACCGGCGGGCTCGCACGATCGCTGCCCTCGATCATCGCCGACCGGACCACCGGCCTGGCCGTACTCGTCGGTCTGGCCGCGACGGGCGTCAGCCTGTATTTCGTGCCGGCGGCGCCCGCGCTTGCCGCCGGGCTGATCCTCCTGACGGCGCTGCTGGGCTACGCGCTGCTGGTGGCCGTGGTTGATCCGTTGCTCCACCGCCTGATCGCCGGCCGGGAGCATTCGCTGATGGTCCTGCTCTCGGGCATCCTGGTGGCGCTGCGACCGACGCGCGCGCTCAGCACGGCCTTCGCCATCGCGCTGGTGTTTCAGCTCAACACCATCTTCATCGTTTACGTCTGGAGCACGGGACTGCACCTTTCGGCGACCGTGTTGCAGCTCTTCCTGATCGTGCCGACGGTGTACCTTCTCGAAATGGTGCCGATCTCGGTCAGCGGCGTGGGGCTGCGCGAGGGGGTATATGCCGTGCTCTTCTCCTTTTTCGGCCTGCCGCCGGAGCAGGGCCTGGCCCTTGGCCTGCTCACCAGCATCATGCGCTATGTGGTGAACGCGATCGGCGCGCTCATCTGGTTCGTGCCCGATGGTTCGCGGCTTGAAGCGGTATCGGTGCCCGGCCGGGCGTGATCTCAGGCCCGGTCGGCAAGGGCGAGGCGCTGGCGCAATTCCGAACGCTTGAGCTTGCCATTCTCCGTCCGCGGCATGTCGGCGATGGCGATGATCCGTGCCGGCCGCTCGTGCGCTTCGAGCCGGGCGGCCAGTTGCCGCAGGCACGCCCGCGCCTCAAAGCCACTGTCCGCCCTGGTGGCGACGAACAGGACCGGGACCTGCCCCGTCAGGCCCTGCGCATCGGCAACGCCGACGCAGCCGGCGTCCAGGATGCCGTCGATGGCGAGCGCCGCCTGCTCCACGACGACCGGATCGACCTTCTTCCCCCCGACGTTGATCTGGTCGTCCACCCGCCCGACCAGGGTCAGATAGCCACCGTCATCCAGCCGTCCGAGGTCGCTGGTGCGCAGCCAGCCGTCCGCGGTGCGCGTACACGATGTGGTTTGCGGATCCTGCCAATAGCCGCTCATCTCGGCCGGGGAGCGGATCTGGATCACGCCTTCCTGCCCGCAGGCGAGCGGCCGATCCTCCTGATCCGTGATGCGGAGCGCGACACCGGGCGCTGGCCGGCCGACGCTGGCCAGCCTGGCATCGTCGCCATGGAAATCGAGGAAGCAGCTGCGCGAAGCCTCCGTCAGCCCATAATGCATGCACAGCCGCGTCAGGGGGAGGAACCGCGCCAGCGAGCGCTTGCGCTCCTCCGCCATCGGGGCGCTGCCCAGCTCCACATAGCGCAGCCGACGGGCGGCGCCGGCGAGCTCGTCGCGCCCGAACCGTTCCAGCATGGCGATGCCCATCGGTACGCAGGACAGGCCAGTCACCCGCGTATCGGCAAGCGCATCGACGACCAGCGCCGGAAACGAGAGCCCGGGCACGACAACGAGGCTCCCGCCCGCCAGAACGGCGCAGCGGATGCGGCCGAGGCCGAAGGAATGGGAGAGCGGCACCGTCACCACTTCGCGATCCTCCGGCCCATTGCCGATGAAGCCGTTGGTAGCCAGCGCGGCGGCATGGATCGCGCCATGGCTGAGCATGACGCCCTTGGGCGTTCCGGTGCTGCCGCTGGTGAAGAGGATGTCCGCGATCGGCGCAGGCTGGGGCAGCGCCGGGTCGAGATCGATCTCCGGCGCGTCCCTTGGCGGCAGGTCGCCGGCGAACAGCGCGTCGAGCGCGGCGCTATCAAGATGCACCGCCGCCTCGGTCCGCGCCGCCACGCGCGCAGCGGCCTCGCCGCGCGACGCCGTCACGGGAACGGCGATCGCGCCCGCGAGATGCGTTCCGAAATAGGCGGCAACGAAGTGAAAGGGTTCCGCCGAAGCCTCGATGACCACGCGCGCGCCCGGCACTATCTGGCGCCGGAGCAGCCAGTGCCGCACCCGGCACGCCAGGGACCACATTTCCGCGAAGGTGATCCAGCGGTCTCCATCAGCGATGAACGGCGCGGCCCCGCGCAATCGCGCATTCCGCCGGAGCGCGGCAACGACGGTCGTCGGCCCGTCATTCACGATTGAAGACCACTTTCGCCGGGCTTCCCGCGACGATGGAATAAGGCGCTATCCTGCCCGACACGACGCTGCCCGCCCCGATCACGGCGCCCTGCCCGATCCGGCAGCCGTCCAGCACCACGGCGCCTGACCCGATCAGGACATCGTCGCCGATCGTGATCCCCTTGTCGCGAAAGCCCTGTTCGGTGATGAGCCTGTCCTTGCGGCGATAGTCCCGGGTGGTCGCGACCACGGTGACATGCGATCCCAGGCGCACGTCATCGCCGATGATGAGGTCCGCCACGCCCGCGATCAGGTGATTGAAGCTTCCCACCGCGCAGTTCCGGCCGAGGGTGATCCGACCCCCGCTCGATTGTATGATCGCCCAGCGCTTGACCACCGTTCCCTTGCCGAAGCGGACGCCGGCCGACAGCTGCACGCTCGAGCCGGGATGTATCCTGGCCCGGTCGCGAATGAAGAAATAGGGTGAGGCGAGAAACGCGGGAATGGCGTGGCGCTGGAGCGACCTTCGCAACCCCGACAGCTTCGCTTCCTTGTCCCTGTCGCTGATCATGGCGCTGATCATGAAGCCGGGCCGTGTGCCGATCGCTCGGCCAGGAACCGGGTCATCCCGGTGAGGGTATCGAAGTTCGACGGCGTCAGATCCCGATTCGAGATCCTGGTGTTGAAGCGGTCCTCCAGCTCCTGAACCAGTTCGATCATCATCAGCGAATCAAGGACGCCGGCCTCGAATAGCGATTCGTCATCGGCGATAGCATTCACATCGCCCAGGCTTACGGTCGCCAGGACATTGCGGACGTCAAGCACAGTGATTTCGCTCACGGTTCTTCCTCTCTCGCACGCAGGCAGCTGTGCTGAGACGAGCCCGCACTGCCCCTTGCAGAAAAGTCGATGTTCTTATGCTGTGTCCGGCCAGGCGCGTTGCTTGCCCGGTCGATCATCGCCGCCCGATTTGACTATCAAGTGGCCGCATCGCCAACGGAAATAAAGGCGAGGCTACCCCTTACTGGGGAGATGGGCGGCTGCGATTATACTCCAGCGTCGTGGCGCGCTTGATCAGCTTGTTTTCGGCGCGAGAACCCACATGAACCCTCGACCGCCGACGGCCTGCCTTCCGCGACGCAAAGCCGCCAAAGTCTCAAGGCAGGCACAACCACGCCGAACTGTGACGCGCTAATCCGCCTGGTCAGCGCCTAGCGGCGACCGTCGCCATAGCCGCAGCGCAGCCGATCGCCGGCCCGGCACGCCGCCACATCCGCTTCCCAGCGCGCGCGATCGGCACGGGCGGCGGCGAGCTGCGCCTCATAGTCCGACATGGCCGCTGCATAAGCGGCGCGCTCCTCGCGATATCTCGCCAGACGGTCCTGCTGGGCGCGCTGATCCGCGGTGATCTGTTCGAGCTGCGCCTGCTTGGTCGCCAGCTGCGCGGCATTGGCCTCCCGCAGCTTGGCCGCCTCCGCCGCGGCGATGGCGTCCAGCGCGAGCTGCTCGGCGCTGCGCTCCTCCGGAATGTCCGATGCGTCGGGCGCGGCGATCGTTTCGGCGGCATCCGCCTCCGGCGCCCCGTCCGGGTCCGGCAGGTCAAGCGTCAGGCTTTCCTGCGGCTCGATGCGGGAGGGCGGAATGTCGATGGTGCGCATCGGCGTGAGCCCGGACTGCGCCAATGCGGGCAGCGATCCGGCGAGCAGCGGCAGGGCAAGGCAGAGCGAAAGGGGGGTACGACGGAACGGCATAAGCGAGGCTAACGCCCTCGGACTTTCGCCTGGCTGAACGGGGCTGTCCGGTGACGGACGTTAGCGGGGCTTGGTCGGGGCAGGTGACAGCCCGAAGCGCCAGATCGTGGTCGATCGAAATATCTCTCCGGGTCTCAGCAGGGTGCTTGGGAAGCTCGGCTGATTGGGGCTGTCCGACAGATGCTGGGTCTCCAGCGCCACGCCATCGAACGGGTTCATGATCCGGCCGCTCGGGCCACGGTCGGTCCCGTCGAGATAGCCCGCGGTATAGACCTGGATCGAGGGCTCGCTGGTCTCCACGGTCAGCGTGCGGCCCGACGCGGGATCCGCCAGCCGCGCGACGGTTGCGAGCTCTCCGGCCGGCTTGTCGAACAGCCAGGCGTGGTTGAAGCCGCGCGACCCCATCAAGGGTGAGCGGCTGTCGATCCCGGCACCAAGCGGGGATGGCGTGCGCAGGTCGAGCGCGGTGCCGGCGACCGGCGGGAAAGCGCCCGTTGGAATGCCGCCTGCATCGGTCGCGACATAGCGGTCGGCCAGGATCTGAAGCGTCTGCGACCGGACCGTGCCGGATCCTTCGCCGGCCAGGTTGAAATAGACGTGATTGGTCAGGTTCAGCACCGTCGGCTTGGACGTGCGCGCCTCATAATCGATACGCAGCGCGTTGCCGGCGATCAGGCGGTAGGTGACGAGCACCTGAAGCCGTCCCGGAAAGCCCTGAAAGCCGTCCGGGCTGTCGAGGCTGAAGGTCACTGCCCGGGAATCGCGATGCCGGACGGTCCATTCCTGCGTGTCGAACTTCGCCGCGCCGCCGCCGTGCAGTGCGTTTGGGCCATCATCGGCGACGAGCTGCACCGGCTGCCCGTCGATCGTGAAGCGGGCGCCAGCTATCCGGCCGGCGTAGCGGCCGATCGTCGCGCCGAACGATGCCTTGTGATTCTTCGCGCGGAACTCGGCCGGACTTCGGAAGCCGAGCAGGACGTTGGCGCGCCTGCCGGTGCGGTCGGGGACCTCGATCTGCGTGACGGTCGCGCCGAACGGTATCAAGCGGACCACCATGTCGCCACGGCGCAGCGCGATCGCTTCGTCGTCCTTTGCCTGCGCGCCAGCGGCGGTCGCCAGAACAAGGGAGAGGCCGGTCAGCGCTCGCTTGCACATCGCGCTCGCCTGCATTGTGGTCCTAACGGTCGCCATCCACGAGCCATGGACACATTGTACCTGCCCGACAACTGCCCCTACTGATCACGCCATGGAAGATGGAGGGTCGCCCGTGGTTATCGCTAAACTTGCCGGTGTCGCGCTCGCCGCTTTGCTGCTCTGCCCCGGCCCTGCCATGGCGCAGTCGGCACCGGCGGACGCGGCCAGCGCCGCCGAGATCCGCGCCAAGGTTGCCGCGATGGCCGCACGCATGGGGAAAGGCACGTTCGCGTACGAGCCGCTGGTGAAGGACGGCGAGACGATCGCGGCGCTCGAATATTGGAAGGCGCCCGGCAAGCCCGCGGTTCATCCGGACGAAGCAGAATATGCACTGGTGATCGAAGGCGCCGGTACGCTCGTCTCCGGCGGCACGATGGTCGAGCCGGCGGAAACGCGCCCCGGTCTGGTCGAGGGCAGCAGGATCGACGGCGGATCGACGCGCCGGCTGGGGCCCGGCGACGTGATCCTGGTGCCGGCGGGCGTGCCGCACTGGTTCGGGATCGAGGGCAAGCTGGTGCTGCTGGGCATGAAGCTTCCCCGAAAGTAACCTCCGGGCGATCAGCGCCGGAAGGCCGAGCCCGGCGGCGAGACAATGGTCGCTGTCGCCATGAGCGAAGGCGGCAGCGCGCGTCGACTTGCCCGTCCCGTTTCCCGCGTGCCGGCATCGCCACCTTTTCATGTCGCGCCGAGGCTCTGATAGCGCTACCGTGCGGGTACAAGCAGGAGAGAGATCATGGGGGACTGGAACAGGCGAACGGTGCTGACGGGGATCGGCGCGGGCCTTGCCAGCGCCACCGTGCCAGCCATGGCTGGAGCCGGCGCCCCCAAGCGCAAGCTCGGCTATGCGGTCGTCGGCCTCGGCAGCTATGCCACGCGCCAGATCATGCCGCAGTTCAAGAATTGCGAACATTCGCGTCTCGTCGCCCTCGTCAGCGGCACGCCCGAGAAGCTGGAGCGCTACGGCGCCGAATACGGCATCCCCAAAACGCATCGCTACAGCTACGCCGATTACGACACGATCCGGAACAATCCGGACATCGACGTCGTGTACGTCGTCCTCCCCAATTCGATGCACGCCGAATATTCGATCCGCGCCAGCCAGGCCGGCAAGCATGTGATGTGCGAAAAGCCGATGGCCACCACCGCGGCGGAGGCGGAAGCGATGATCGCCGCCGCCAGGAAGGCCAACCGCAAGCTGATGATCGGATATCGCTGCCATTTCGAGCAGCATAACCTTCGCGCGGTCGAGCTGGTGAAATCCGGCTTCGTCGGCCGCCCGACGCTGATCACCGCCGAACACGGCTTCTACGCGCCCGCCGGAATCTGGCGGCTCGACAAGGCCATGTCGGGCGGCGGATCGCTGATGGACATCGGCATCTACAGCCTCAACGCCGCGCGCTACCTTGCCGGCGAGGAGCCGGTCGAGCTGGTCGCGACCGAATGGACCGACAAGAGCGATCCGCGCTTCAAGAACACCGAGGACCGCATCGACTTCCAGCTGAAGTTTCCTTCGGGCCTGATCGCCAATTGTGTGTCGAGCTATTCCTCCGGCCACAACGCCTTCCGCGTCACCGGCACCAAGGGCTGGGTCGGCATGGAGCCGGCGACTTCCTACGAAGGCCATCAGATGTGGACGCGCGCCGACGGCAAGACCGAGCAGGTGAAATTGCCCGCGCCGCGCAAGAACCAGTTCGCCGCGCAACTCGATCATCTGCCCGAAAGCGTGCTCACCGGCATCCCCCTGCGCGCTTCGGGTGAGGAGGGGCTGCGCGACATGCGGCTGATCGAGGCGATCTACCGCTCGGCGCGCGAGCGGCGGGCGGTGTCGCTGGTATGAATTCCACACAGCTCCATCGGCGCGACGTGATGAAGGCGGGCGCGTTGCTCGCCGCCTCCGCCTGGGGACCCGTGGCGATTGCGAAGAGCACGCGCGATCACAGCGCGCGCATCCGCGATCTGATCGGCCGGATGACACTGCCTGAGAAGATCGGCCAGATGAACCAGATCGCGGGCGGGCGGCAAAAGGCGCTCAACTCGCGCCTTGACGAGGGCATGATGAACCGCGTGCGCCGCGGCGAGATGGGCTCGTTCCTCCACGTCGCGGGCGCCGAGCCGCTGCGCAAGCTGCAGAAGGTCGCGGTCGAGGAGTCGCGGCTCGGCATTCCTTTGCTGTTCGCGATGGACGTGATCCACGGCTACCGCACCATCCTGCCCGTGCCGCTCGCGCTCGCCGCCAGCTGGGATCCGGCGATGATGGAGCAGGCCGCCGCGCTCGCCGCCGAGGAAGCGCGCGCCGCCGGGCTGCACTGGACCTTCACCCCCATGGTCGATGTTGCCCGAGACGCGCGCTGGGGCCGCGTGGTCGAGGGGGCAGGGGAGGACGCCTATCTCGGCAGCCGTATGGCCGAGGCGCAGGTGCGCGGGATCGAGGGCGGCGATCCGTCTGCGCCGGGCCGGATGCTGTCGTGCACCAAGCATTTCGTCGGCTATGGCGCGGTCGCCGGCGGGCGCGATTACGACAGCGCCGACCTGACCGACCGCGCGCTGCACGAAGTCTATCTGCCGCCGTTCCACGCCGCGATCCGCGCCGGCACCGGCAGCTTCATGACCGCCTTCAACGACGTCGCCGGCGTGCCGATGACCGCGCATGAGGATCTGGTACGCGGGCAGTTGCGTGGCCGCTGGGGCTATCAGGGGCTGATCGTCAGCGACTGGAACGCGATCCGCGAGCTGATGAACCATGGCGTCGTTGCTACCCCGGCCGAGGCCGCCGCGCTCGCGCTGCGTGCCGGCGTCGACATGGACATGGCGAGCGGCACCTATATCGAGCATCTCGCCGCCGCCGTCGCCGCCGATGCGACATTGCTGCCGCTGGTGGACGAGGCGGTCGGCCGCATCCTCGCGGTCAAGGCGCGGCTCGGCCTGTTCGACGATCCTTACGGCTTCGGCGACGCCAGGCGCGCGGCCGCGCCGCTCGCTCGCACCAAGGCGCGCGAGATGGCGACGCGCTCGATCGTCCTGCTGCGCAACGAGGGCGCTGTGTTGCCGCTCAAGCCCGGCACCAAGGTCGCGCTGATTGGCGCGCTTGCCGACGATGCCTCATCGGCGATCGGCTCGTGGCGCGCGCGTGGCCGCCCCGAGGATGCAGTGACGCTGCGCACGGCGCTGCCACAGGCAAGCTACGATCCGGGCACCGATCCCGCCGCCGCCGCGCGCATCGCCGGCGCCGCCGACGTGGTGCTGCTCGCGATCGGCGAGGATTTTGACCTGAGCGGCGAGGCGCGCAGCCGTTCCGACATCACCTTGCCCGGCAAGCAGCAGGCGCTGGTCGATGCGATCCGTGCGACCGGCAAGCCGATCGTCGCGATCCTGATGAACGGTCGCCCGCTCGCATTGGAGAAGGCGCTGGCCGGCATCCCCGCCGTGCTCGAAACCTGGTTTCTCGGCATCGAGAGCGGCCCCGCCATCGCCGAGATCCTGACCGGCAAGACGTCGCCCGCCGGCCGCCTGCCGATGGGCATGCCGCGCGTCACCGGCCAGCTGCCGATGACCTACGCGCACGTCCCCAGCGGTCGCCCCGCCAATCCGGACCTCGCGATCGACAGCGCCCGCTATCGCGACGTCGACGTGGGTCCGCTGTTCCCGTTCGGCCACGGCCTCAGCTACAGCCGCTTCGACTATGGTGCGCTCGCCATCGAGCAGCGCGGCGACGCGGCGGTGGTGAGCGTTGCCGTCACCAACGCCGGCGAGCGGTCGGCCGAGGAAGTGGTGCAGCTCTACGTGCGCGATCCCGTCGCCTCCGTCGCGCGACCGGTACGCGAGCTGCGCGGCTTCCACCGCCTGTCGCTGCGCGCCGGCGAGCAGCGCACCCTGCGGTTCACGCTCACGCACGCGCAACTCGCCTTGTGGAAGGCGGGCAAATGGGTGATCGAGCCGGGAGTCTTCGAGGTCATGGTCGGCAGTTCGTCCGCCGACATTCGCGCGCGAGGCCGCTTTGCGATCGCCGAAGGAGGTGAAGGAACGGCGCCAGCCGCTGCGATCGCGACGGTGGTGAGCGTCAGCTGACGAGCCGCGCTGCCGCACTACAGATAGGAACGCGACGATGATGGACATGACGCGGCGATCGATGCTTGCCGGCGCAACGGCCTTGCTGGCTACGGGCGCCGCGCGCGCCGCGTCCGGCGGCACGATCACCCGCTTCGATCCGGAACTCGACCGGCTGATCGATCCGGCCAGCCCGATCGAGGTGATCGCCACCGGCTATCGCTGGGCGGAAGGGCCAGTGTGGGTGAAGCGCGGCGGCTATCTGCTGTTCTCCGACGTGCCGGCCAACATCGTCTATCGCTGGACGCGCGGGGAGGGGGCGGCGCCGTTCCTCCAGCCCTCCGGCCTCGCCGGACCGATCCCGGCGGGGATCCGCGAGGCGGGCGCCAACGGCCTTGCGATCGACCATTCCGGCGCGTTGATCCTGGCGGATTCGGGCACGCGCGCCATCGCCCGCGTCGATCTCGCCACCAGGCGCAAGACGATCCTCGCAGACCGCTTCGAGGGCAAGCGCTTCAACAGCTGCAACGACGTGGCAATCGCGCGCGACGGAGCGATCTATTTCACCGATCCGCCTTATGGCCTTGCGGAAGGCGATTCCTCGCCGCTGAAGGAGCTGCCGTTCAATGGCGTCTATCGCCTGTCGCCGACGGGCGAAGTCGCCGTGATCGACCGCAGCCTCCGGCGCCCGAACGGCGTCGCGCTGTCGCCGCGTGGCGATCGCCTGTACGTCGCCTGTTCGGACGAGGAGGCGCCCGAGATCCGCGTCTATGATCTGGCGGCGGACGGCGCCGCGCGCGGGCCCGGTCGGCGTCTGGTCGACTTCTCCGCCGAAGATGCGCGACGCCTGCCGGGTCTGCCGGACGGCATGAAGGTGGCGCGATCGGGCCATCTGTTCGCCAGCGGCCCCGGCGGCCTCTACGTGATCGCGCCGGACGGGCGAAAGCTCGGCCTGATCGCGGTCGGCAAGGCGATCGCCAATTGCACGTTCGGCGAAGATGGCCGTACCCTGTTCATGACAGCGAGCGATAGCGTCCTGCGGCTTCGCCTCAATATGGCGGTGTAACCCGGTCGCGCTGGGCGCCTGCTGCCTCCGCCCACCAAGCCAGATCGTCGGCAAAGCGCGGAAAGGCGCGCGTGAGCGAGGCACCGCTGTCGCCCTGAGGCTCGCCTGCCGCATCGAAGGTCCGGCCGATGCCACTGACCGCGATGGTGCTTGAGACAACGACCATGCCCATTTCCGACAGGATGCTGTGCCACGCGACGCCCGCACGTGCGCCTGCAAAGCGTCCGGCCGAGTAGCTGACGATCGCGGCGGGGCGCCAATACCATTCTTCCAGGAAATGATCGGTCAGGTTCTTCAGCCCTGGCTGCACACCCCAATTATATTCACCTGTCACGAACACGAAGGCATCAGCGTTCCTGATCTTGTCCGCCAACTCCGCCAGCGCTGATGGCGCCTGACCCGCTGGATATTCCTTGTACATACGGTCCAGCATGGGGAGATCGAGCACCTTGGCGTCGATCAACTCGGGCTCGGCTCCACGTTCGCGAAAGGCGCGAACCAGCCAATTGGCGAGATGGATGCCCTGCCGGTCGGAACGGTAGGAACCGTATAAGATCAATATACGATCGGCCATGGCGACACCCTCGTTCAGCTTCCCTCGTGATGCAAGGCCGGTTGACCGTTTAGGCGAAGCGCGGAGATCCGGCGCGCTCGCTAAAGCGAGGCGAACGCGGGCGGCTTTTCGTCTGGCTGAACGGGGCTCGGCCGGAAGGTAAACGGCGTACACGCAGGAGGCCGGCGTCCGCTGCGCGTTCACCGGCAGCGCTGCAGGCGAGTGGGCGAGCAGGCACCAATCCGGTTTTGCACGGATCACCATCATAGCCACGGACAGGTGTAATAAACCGCCCATTAACTTCTTGAACCCAACCAGTGGATCATGATCCACTCTGGTTCATCACCTGAACCTGCGTCTATACTCGGGACCCTGGCCAAGCTCCTTTTTGGCCTCTTGGTGTTCAGCGTGATCACCGGCACGTTCTTGTTCTTCAGGTTTCCTGATCGAACGCGTGAGCCCTTGCCAGATGCTCAGGTATCGAATGGGCGGTGCGTGCTGTGGCTGGTAGGCAGTTCCTCGATACATCGCTGGGCCTCGGCGCAAACCCAGCTCGGAAGCTGGCAGATTCACAATCGCGGGATCGAGGGCGCGCGCTTGCCCGAGTTGCAACAGCGGGTCCTCCTCACCGCGAAGGAGATGGCTCCAACCGCCATCATTCTCTACGCCGGCGAGAACGACCTTGCAGACGGAGTTGCCGACGCGCCTGTCGCGTCACGCCTGGAGAAACTCGCGGGGACGCTTGCACAACAGGCGCCAAAAGCAACGATCCTTTTGGTTTCGATGAAGCCGAGCCCGACCAGATGGAGCAATCGACAGGCGCAAATCGCGGTTGATGCGCGGCTTCGCCGCTTCGTCGCGGCGCGAGCGAACATGGAATTCGTCGACGCCGGGCAGACGCTCCTGAACGGCGGCACGCCAGGGCCATTCTACATGGACGATGGCATACACTTGTCCTCCGCCGGTTATCGAGTGTGGGGCGACGAGATTGAGCGACATCTGGACCGAAGCTTCGACCTCTCCTCCGAACGGTGCAGCCGCACGCGGCTTGCGAGCAAAGGATGAGCCTACCGGGATCGGAGGAGACGAAAGTCCTTCAGGCTAACCCCACGCCGGGCGAGCGCATCGAGGGCCTTGATGTCTGGCGGGTCGCGCTGATGCTCGGCGGCCTGCTGCTTCACGGTTCGCTCTGGCAGCCGCCGCAGCCCTTGTTCACGGTCGTCGGGCTGGTCTCTAGCGCCTTTCGCATGGGATGCTTCTTTGCCCTGTCCGGTCTTCTATGCGGAATGGCGCTGCGCAGACGAACCCTTCGTGAATGGCTGGTTCGCAGGCTCGTCCAGATCGGCCTGCCGATGTCGTTTGGCTGGGGAGTGCTCTGCCCCTCTGTCCTGATGCTCGCGCGCTGGTATCCACATGCCCCCGTGCCGCTGATGTTTGATTGGCATCATGTCTGGTTCTTGGTCGCGCTGCTGATGTACGCGCCGGCCACTGTTGCGCTCTACAGGCTGGACGACAGGCGCGGAATGATCGGCAACTTCGCCACATTGGTTGCGGCCGGTTCACCGGCACAACTCTTGTTGAGATTGGCTCTGGCCTCGTTCGTTCTGATGGTGTGGACGAGATTTCTTGTTTACCTGATCGCCCCGAAACTTCTCGTTCCGATGCTCGGTCAGGCACCGAACATCTCCGGTTACTTGCCTTTGTATCTTTTTGGATTGGCGATGGCGCGCTCGCCGATTTTGGGGGATACCCTCTGGCGATCCGTCCGTCCGGCGGCCGCAATCCTCGCCGTCGTTGCCGCACTTTACACGGCCGTGATGCTGACGGCTCCGATGTCCCCGCAAACGTATCAGATGCATGGCTTGTTGCGGATGGTCGCAGCGGCGCTTTGCCCGCCGGCAGCCTTTGCACTGATCTATCGCTCAGCAATCGCAATGTCGAAAGTCCATCCGCTGATCAAAAAGCTGTGTGACGCATCCTTGACCATCTACCTATTGCATCTACCCCTGTTGCTCGCCCTGAATGCAGCGCTCGCGCCTTTGCACTGGCATCCGTATATCCAGTTCGTAGTTGCCATCGCGATGGCGGGTGGGTTGTCCTACGTGACGCACGTTTGCATCGTTCGCCAAGTGCCGTTGCTCTCCTTGATCGTGAACGGCCGAACGGAGAGCTGGCCCAGGCTGATGGGCTTTCGCTGGAGCATGTTGCGCGCCCGGACCTAGGGTCGTTCACACGAAGCGCGGAGATCCAGCGCAGGCGCCTGTCGGCCCGGCGCGTGCGGATGGAACCGCACTCGCGCCGCCATGTTGAGGTTGTTCGGCGCCAGCGAGGAGTCTTGGCCCATGCATTTCAACATCAATGGCCAGCACCATGAGTTGGAGGTCGACAGCCGGACCTCGTTGCTCGATCTCGTGCGTGAGCAGCTGCACCTGTTCGGGACCAAGAAGGGCTGCAACCAGGGCGCGTGCGGCGCCTGCACGATGCTGGTGGATGGACAGCGCATAAATTCATGTCTTGCCCTGGCGGTGCAATATCAGGGACGCGAGATCACCACGATCGAAGGCATCGGTACGCCGCAGGCGCTGGCCGACATCCAGGCCGCCTTTGTCGAGCATGACGGTTTCCAGTGCGGCTATTGCACGCCCGGCCAGATCTGTTCGGCCGTGGGCATGGCGAACGAGGCGACGCGCGGGTTGCCGAGCAACGTGACGCCCGATCTCGCGGCCGAGACGATCGACCTCGACCATGACGAGTTGCGCGAGCGGATGAGCGGCAATCTGTGCCGCTGCGGCGCCTATAACGGCATCATCGATGCGGTGCGCGAAGCTTTGCTCCCCGACGTGCAGGCACATGCCGGCAAGGTGAAGGAGCCCGCCTGATGCTGACCTTCGACTATCTGCGCGCCGAAAGCCACGAGGATGCGCTGGCCAAGATCCAGGCGGAAGAGGCGCGCTTCCTGGGCGGCGGCACCAATCTGGTCGACCTGATGCGCGAGACGATCGAGGCACCGCGCACGTTGGTCGACGTGACCGGCCTCTCCACCTCGATCGAGGAGACGGTCGACGGCGGCGTGCTGATCGGTGCCGCGGCGAAGAACACCGCCGTGGCCGAAAGCCGGCTGATCCGTGAGCGCTATCCGATCCTGGCACGGGCGATCCTGGCCGGCGCGAGCGCGCAGATCCGCAACATGGCGACTGTCGGCGGCAACCTGCTGCAGCGCACGCGTTGCTATTATTTCTACGACAACGAGGCGGCGCGCTGCAACAAGCGGGTGCCCGGCGCGGGCTGCGATGCGGTGCACGGGTTCAATCGCATCCATGCGATCCTCGGCAGCTCGGACGCCTGTGTCGCCACCCACCCGAGCGACATGTGTGTCGCTCTGGCCGCGCTCGACGCGCTGGTCCATGTCGAGGGAGGTGAGGGGCGGCGCGTGGTGCCGCTCACCCGCTTCCACACCTTGCCTGGCGCCAGCCCGCAGATCGAGACGGTGTTGAAGCCCGGTGAACTGATCACCGCGGTCGAGCTGCCGGCCACCTCGGCGAACCTTGGCGGCACGTATCGCAAGGTGCGCGATCGTGCCTCCTACGCCTTCGCGCTGGTGTCGGTCGCCGCCACGCTGGCGGTGGATGGCGGCACGGTGACGGGCGCCCGGCTGGCGCTTGGCGGCGTCGCGCACAAGCCGTGGCGGGCGGAAAAGGCGGAGGGCCTGCTGGTCGGCAGACCCGCCACCGCCGACACCTTCCGCGCCGCTGCCGAGGCGGAACTGGCGGACGCCAGGCCGCTGCGCGACAACGGCTTCAAGGTGCCGCTCGCGATCCGCACCATCACGGCCGTTCTCGAGGAGCTGGCGGTATGAGCGTTCTCAAAGACACCTATGAAATGGCCAAGGGCACGGTGCAGGGCGTGATGCAAAAGGCGATCGCGCTCGCCCCGGATTCATGGATCCCCGGCGGCACGCCCGATCCGCTCATCCGCGAACAGCATGGCCATACCGGCAAGCCGGTGAGCCGTATCGACGGGCCGCTGAAGGTGGCGGGCAAGGCGCCGTTCTCCGCCGAGTTTCCGCTCGACGGGATGCTCTATGCCGCCGTTGCGTTCAGCACGGTTGCGAAGGGCAGGATCACCTCCATCGACAGCGCCGCGGCGGAAACGGCACCCGGCGTCGCGCTGGTCATGACGCACGAAAACGTGCCGACGATGAAGCCCATGCCCCTGTTCATGACGAGCGAACTGGCCGCCGGTGGCAATTCGCTGCCGATCATGGATCCGGTGATCCACTGGAATGGGCAGCCGGTGGCGGTGGTGCTGGCGGCAACGCAGGAGCAGGCCGATCATGCCAAGTCGCTGATCCGCGTCACCTATGACACGGACGCCGCCGTCACCACGCTGGAGACCGCCAGGGCGAACGGCACCGACCTTGCCGAATTCCAGGGCCAGCCGCTGCGGATGATCGTGGGCGAGCCCGAGGACGAACTCGCCCGCGCGCCGCACAAGGTCGACCATGTCTATCGCACGCCGCGGCACAACCATAATGCGATCGAGCTGCATGGCTGCACCGTCGCTTGGGATGGCGATCGCCTGCGCGTCCATGATGCGAGCCAGGCGGTGGCGCATCACGCCTGGACGCTGGGCGCGATCTTCGACGTCGGCGCCGAGAACGTGCACGTCACCTCGCCGTTCGTGGGCGGCGGCTTCGGCGGCAAGACCCTGTGGTATCATCAGCCGCTCGCCGCGGCGGCAAGCAGGCTCGCCGGCGTGCCGGTGCGGCTCAACCTGTCGCGCGAAGGCGTGTATCGCACGGTGGGCGGGCGCACGCTTACCGAGCAGCGGGTGGCATTGGGCGCCGATGCGGACGGCAGCTTCACCGCCCTGATCCACACCGGTTCCACGATCATGACGCGTCACAATGCGATGCCGGAGCCGTTCATCACCGGATCGATGAGCAGCTATGCCAGCGCCACGCGCCACCTGGAGGTGCGCGTCGGCTATATGGACATGCTCGCCAACACCTTCATGCGCGCACCCGGCGAGGCGCCCGGCACCTTTGCGCTGGAAAGTGCGATCGACGAACTCGCCCATGCGATGAACATGGACCCGATCGAGCTGCGCATGAAGAACGAGCCGGAGCGCGATCCCACCACCAACCTGCCGTTCTCGCAGCGCGACGTCGAAAAGGCATATCGCATGGGAGCCGAGGCGTTCGGCTGGGCGGCGCGCCAGGCACCGGGCGCGCGGCGCGAAGGCGAATGGCTGATCGGCATGGGCGTCGCGACCGCGACCTATCCCTATTACCGCATGCCCGGCGGCGCGGCGCGCCTGACGATTGCCCGCGACGGCCGCGCGCGGGTCGAGATCGCCGCGCACGAAATGGGCATGGGCACCGCCACGGCGCAGAGCCAGGTGATCGCCGATCGGCTCGGGCTCGACATGGAACAGGTCGATTTCGCTTATGGCGACACGCTATTTCCCGGTCAGGTGTTGGCAGGCGGATCGCAGCAGACCGCCTCCATCGGCGCATCCGTCATCGCGGCGCAGAAGCTGTTGTGGGCCGAACTGCTCAAGCTCGCCGGCAACGATTCACCGCTCGCCGGCCTTTCCCCCGATGAGGTCGGCGGTCTGCGCGGTGGCATCGCCGCGCTGAACGATCCCGCACGGTGGGAGAGCTACGCCTCCATCCTCGCCCGCGCGCAGCGCGACGAGGTGAGCGTCGAGGGCAAGGCGCCGCAGCCGCTCGAGATCCAGCATTGGTCGATGCACTCGCACGGCGCGATCTTCGTCGAGATCGCCGTCAGCAGCGTCACCGGCGAGCCGCGCGTGCGGCGCCTGCTTGGCGCGTTCGACTGCGGCAAGATCCTGAACACCAAGACGGCCGCGAGCCAGTTTCGCGGCGGAATGATCATGGGGCTCGGCCTTGCGCTCACCGAGGAGACGATGTTCGACGAGCGATCGGGGCGGATCATGAACCCCAGCCTCTCCGAATATCACCTGCCGGTGCACCTCGACGTGCCGGAGATCGAGGTGATGTGGACCGATATCCCCGATCCGCACACACCGATGGGCGCGCGCGGGGTGGGTGAGATCGGCATCACCGGCGTCGGCGCCGCCGTGGCCAATGCGATCTTCAACGCAACGGGCAAGCGGATCCGCGACCTGCCTATCACGCTGGACAAGCTGTTATAGTTGCAGTCGGACGGGCCGGCGGTGCAGCGGACGATCGGCTCGCCCGTCCGCAGTCGGCGCATCGGAGCCGTCAAGTAAGACGATAAGAACCGTTATGTTAAGCGCTCTGCTGCCGACTGTTGTGAAACAGTGACTAGCCTCGATGACGCAGCGCTTCGACCAGTAACGCGAAGGCGGCCGATGGCTGGCGGCGGCTGGTGTAATACAGATGGTAGCCGGCAAATGGCGGGCACCAATCGTCCAGCACGGTGACAAGGCTGCCGTCAGCGATCGCGGGCGCGGCCTGATCCTCCATGATGAAGCCGAGCCCGAAGCCGGCAATCGCGGCACGCATGATCATGTCGGTGTTGTTGAACGCGAGCTGGCCTTCCACACGCACGCGAAGCTCGCGCCCGTCCTTTTCCAGTTCCCAGGCGTAGATGCCGCCCGAGCTCAGCATACGCAGGTTGATGCACTGGTGCCCGGACAGGTCCTGCGGCGTCCGCGGAACGCCCGCCTTTGCCAGATAGGCCGGCGAGCCGATCACGACCATGCGCTGTTCCGGGCCGATCCGGACCGCGATCATGTCCTTGGCCAGCGCCTCGCCGAGCCGAACGCCCGCGTCGAACCGGTCGGCGACGATGTCGGACAGGCTGGAATCGATGCTCAGTTCGACATGCACGTCGGGATAGTTCGGCAGGAAGCGCTCAAGCGCCGGCCACAGGATCGTTCGTGCCGCATGGTCCGACGTTGTGATGCGCACGGTGCCCGACGGCTTGTCACTCAATTCGCTGATCATCGACAATTCGGTGCCGATCATGTCGAGCGCGGGGCGCAGCGTCGCGATCAGCCGTTCACCCGCTTCCGTCGGCGCGACGCTCCGCGTCGTCCGCGTCAGGAGGCGAACACCCAGCCGGGTTTCCAGCCGGCGCACGGTGTGGCTCAAGGCGGATTGGGAGGTACCAAGCCTCGCCGCGGCGCGTGTGAAGCTCTGCTCCTCCGCCACGGCAAGAAAGGCGTTCAGATCGACAAGCTCTTCGCGGCGCATAGCGCGATCTATCACTCAGCCCGGGCTTGGTCGATGTGGTTCCATGAATACCAGGCATAGCCGCTTGCGACGAACGCCGCCTAATCGGACGGGACATGAGCTGCTACATGGAGCCTGGCGACCGACATGCGGTGCCCTCAGGAAAGGAACCTCCGAGATGCAGATCGTCCGCAGCGGAGCCCAGGATTCGAACAAGGGGCCGGCCGAATACTTCACCGGCAACGTTCGCGTGGACGCGCCCTTCAAGGGCAGCGGCGCGCTGTCCGGGGCGACCGTCACCTTCGAGCCGGGCGCCCGGACAGCATGGCACACACACCCGCTCGGCCAGACGCTCCTGATCCTTTCGGGCCTCGGGCGCGTGCAGCGCGAAGGCGGACCAGTCGAGGAGGTCAGGCCCGGCGACATCGTCTGGTTCGAGCCCGACGAAAAGCACTGGCATGGCGCGGCGCCCGGTTGCGCGATGAGCCACCTTGCCATCGCCGAAATGAAGAATGGTTCGGCCGTCACCTGGATGGAGCAGGTCAGCGACGCCCAATACGCCGGCTGACGTTCGGTGCAGCAAGGGGGATGGCGCCCGTTTCCAGCCCTTCCCGGCGGTGGCCCCTTCTCCCTGACCTGCCGCGACCGGCGCCGCCGGTCCCCCGGTTGCGCGATATTTTCTTTGCGAGGAACCTGCCCGATGAAGCCGCTCGTCATCTGCCACATGATGTCCTCCCTCGATGGTCGCCAGCATCCCAGCCGCTTCACGATGAGCCCGGACGGGGAGCGCCGCGATTGGTCCGCATTGTACGAACGCGTTCACGAGGATCTTGCCGGCGACGCCTGGATGGTCGGGCGCGTGACCATGGCGGAGATGAGCAAGGCCGGCCCCCACGCACCCGTCGCCCCTGGACGAGTCGAGCGCCCGGTGCATGTCGCGCGCGCCGCGCAAAGCTACGCCGTCGCGATTGACCGTTCCGGCAAACTCCACTTCGATGGCGATGCGATCGGCGGCGATCACGTGATCGTGCTGCTCGGCCGCGACGTGCCGGACAGCCACCTCGCGGAGCTGAGCGCGGATGGCGTGTCCTACATCGTCGCGCCGGACGACGACATGGATCTTGCCGTGATGCTGGAAACACTCGCCGAACGCTTCGGCATCCGGCGCCTGCTGCTGGAAGGCGGCGGGACCATCAACGGCAGCCTTCTGGCGGCCGGGCTGGTGGACGAGCTGAGCGTCCTGATCGCGCCCGCGCTCGACGGCGGAACGCAAACCCAGGGCTTCGTCGCGCACGGAACCGACGGTCTTGCGGGAATGGTGCAGCTAAGCCTGATCGAGGCGCGGACGCTGGAACACGGCACGGTTCACCTGCGCTACCGGGTGCAACAGCCCGATTGAGCCGCCACCGCGCCCGAGATCTCGGTGAGCCCGCTCACCGGCTGGAACGGGAAACGGCCGGGGCCTGATCCGTCATCACTATTCCCGCGAACGGCCAGGCCGCCTCCCAAGGAAACGAACCATGCGATCTTTCTTGCCGCTCCTTCTGGCCGCTGCTCTGCCGACATCCGTGCTCGCCCAATCCGCACCGCCGCCACGCTCCGTCGCGCCGGCCACCATGAAGCGCTGGGCGCCAGCGCTTGCCGGTGACACGGACCGGGTGCTCTTCGGCGACGTCTGGCGGCGCGCCGAGCTGTCGCCGCGCGACCGCAGCATGGTGACCGTCTCGGTCCTGATTGCGACGGGCAGGACGGCGCAGCTCGAGGGCCATCTCGGCCGCGCGCTCGACAACGGTGTTCGACCCTCCGAAGTCGCGGGTCTGGTGACGCACCTTGCCTGGTACACCGGCTGGCCCAATGCCGTCTCCAGCCTCCAGGTCGTCGATCGTGTCATGAGCGGTCGCGGCATCGACCCATCGGCGGTGCAATCCGACGGTACGCCAGTGGGCCTGCCGTCGACCGACCCGGCGCGCGCCCGGGGAGTGAGCGACACCATCGCGCCGACCGCGCCCAAGCTCGCCCAACTGACCAACGACGTTTTGTTCGCCGATGTGTGGCGACGTTCCGATCTGGCCCCTCGCGACCGCAGCCTCGCCACCATCGCGGCGCTCGCCGCGAACGGGGACGCGGACCAGCTCGCCTTTCACGTCACACGAGGGCTCGAGAACGGCCTCACCCGCGCCGAGATCGCCGAGGCCATGACGCACCTCGCCTTCTACGCGGGCTGGCCCAAGGCGATGGCGGCCGTCGCCGTGCTTGCGAAGATGAACGGCGCGCGGGAGGCTGTTGCCGAACCGCTGGTGATCGTTCCGCACGGCGGATCGCCGCAGAAGGGGCCGGCCGAGCGTTTTACCGGGACTGTCACGGTCACATCCCCCTTCCGCAGCAGCGGGGACGCGCGGCTCGGCGGTGCCACGGTGACGTTCCGTCCGGGCGCACGATCGAACTGGCACAGCCACCCGCTCGGCCAGCTCCTCGTCGTTACCGATGGCGAGGGCCGCATCCAGGTCGAAGGCGGAGACATGCGCGCCATCCGGGCCGGCGACACGGTCTGGACCGCACCCAACGTGCGGCACTGGCATGGGGCCTCGCCGGATCGGGCGATGACCCATGTGGCGATCAGCGAGAATATGGCCGGTCAGGACGTGTCCTGGGGCGAGCCGGTCTCCGAGGCGCAATATCGCGGCCTTCCCGCCAGCCCGAGTGAGCGATAGACCGAGTGCAACGTCGCTGCAGGCTTGAGCGGCTAACCCGCCCCTCGACAACCAACTCCCTTGCGACAACGGGATTACTCCTTTGTTCACCTCCATCGACATGACCCGCGGCGAAGCGCCCGGAGCCGGCGCTGCCCCGGCCGCGCGGCGCGTGCGCGCGGCATGACGCTGCGCTTCGGGTGCACGGCATGCGGCCGGTGCTGCCACGATCTTCGGCTGCCGCTGTCGCTGCGCGAGGCGCAGAGCTGGCTGCAACGCGGCGGCGAGGTCGAGGTTCTGACCGATGCGGCGCCCGCCCTGCCCGCTCAGCCGGACGACCCCCGCTCCCGTTACCGTCGCGAGCGCGCGCTCGCCGGCGTCAGTGGCGGGCTGGCCATTACCGTCAATCTCACGCTGGCGGCGACCTTTTCCGGCCCCTGCCCGCATCTGCTGCCGACCATGCGGTGCGGCGCCTATGCGGATCGGCCCAGCACATGCCGGATCTATCCGGCCGAGCTCCTGCCGGGGCGCCTGGTGGATCCGGACACCAAGGCCTGTCCGCCGGAGGCCTGGGATCCCTCCGGCCCACCCTTGCTGAGCCCGGACGGCCGGCCCGCCGATCCGGATGTCGCGCGCGCCGCCCGGCAAGCACGCGCCGACGGCCTGGCGGATGTCGCCGGCAAGGCGCGGCTCGCGCATTTGCTTGGCATCGACACGGCGGCGCTGGAGAATGAAGGACTGGCGGTGCACCGGCGATCGGCTTCCGCCCTTCTGGCCGCGCTCGGCACGGCCTGCTCGATGCCGGCCGGGCCGCCGGAGCATATCGAGTGGCGGTTCATCAGCCCGTCCGCTACCACGCGCAGCATGATCGGGGATGCTGGCGCGATCGCGACCGCTGCCGCTCAGTCGACAGACACGTCGTTCCTGTCGTTCGGCCCGGTCGCTCAGCAACACTTTGAAACTCATGAACAGCCGACATAAGAGCATGCCAGGGATTTCAGGTAACCAACTGATCGCAAGTGAGTTATCTTTGATCAGAAGACTTGCCGCCCGGCCGGGGTCGCGCGGCCCGAACGGGGAACAACCATGCCGGAATCAGGCGATCTTGAGTTTTCACGGCGCGGCGTGCTCGCCGGCAGTACGGCGGCGGTCGCGCTGACGGCGGTACCGGCTGACGCGCAGACCCCGCGTGCGGAGCGCGCGCCGGCCGCGATGCCGGTCTCCTTCGAGGTGAACGGCAAGCCCGCCAACCTCCAGCTCGACACGCGCACGACGCTGCTCGATGCATTGCGCGAGCATCTGAAGCTGACGGGCACGAAGAAGGGCTGCGACCATGGCCAGTGCGGCGCCTGCACGGTTATCGTCAATGGCGAGCGGATCAACTCCTGCCTCAGCCTCGCCGTGCAGCACCAGGGCGACAAGGTGACGACGGTGGAGGGGCTGGGCACGCCCGACAAGCTCCACCCGATGCAGGCCGCGTTCGTGAAGCACGACGGCTATCAGTGCGGCTATTGCACGCCGGGGCAGATCTGCTCGGCGGTGTCGGTGCTGGACGAGATCCGGCGCGGCGTGCCGAGCCACGTGCAGGCCGACCTGCTCGACCGCCCCGGCTTCTCCCCCATCGAAATGCGCGAGCGGATGAGCGGCAACATCTGCCGCTGCGGTGCCTATTCCAACATCCTTGACGCGATGACCGAAGTCGCCGGAGAGCGCGCATGAAGAGCTTCACCTACGAGCGCGCCAAGTCTCCCGCCGAGGCGGCGGCGGCCGTGGCGCGGCGACCGGGAGCCAAGTTCCTGGCCGGCGGCACCAACCTGCTCGACCTCATGAAGCTGGAGATCGAAACGCCGACGCACCTCGTCGACGTCCAGGATCTCGGCCTCGACCGGATCGAGAAGACGGATGCCGGTGGCCTCAGGATCGGCGCGCTGGTGACCAACACCGCGCTCAGCGCCGATGAGCGGATCCGGCGTGATTATGGCGTGCTGACGCGTGCGATCCAGGCCGGCGCCTCCGGTCAGCTCCGCAACAAGGCCACCACCGCCGGCAACCTGCTCCAGCGCACCCGCTGCCCGTATTTCTATGATCCCAACATGCCCTGCAACAAGCGCAAGCCGGGCTCGGGCTGCGGGGCGATCGGCGGCTATTCGCGCCAGCTCGCCGTGGTGGGCAGCAGCGACAAGTGCATCGCCACCTATCCCGGTGACATGGCGCAGGCGCTGCGCGTCCTCGACGCCAGCGTGGAGACGGTGAAGGCCGACGGCAGCACCCGCGCCATCCCGATCGCCGACTTTCACCGGCTGCCGGGCGACCGTCCCGAACAGGACAATGTGCTGGAGCGCGGCGAGCTCATCACCTCGGTAACGCTGCCTCGGCCGCTCGGCGGCACGCACCTCTACCAGAAGGTGCGAGACCGTGCGTCCTACGCCTTCGCGCTCGTCTCGGTCGCCGCGGTGATCCAGAAGGACGGCACCGGCCGGGTTTCGTTCGGCGGCGTCGCGCACAAGCCGTGGCGTGTCGAGGCGGCGGAGGCGGCGATGCCGCAGGGCGCGCGTGCCGTCGCCACCCGCGTCTTCGCGGATGCGAAACCGACCGAGGACAACCGATTCAAGATCAACCTGGCGGAGCGCACGCTCGCGTCGGTCATGGCTGAGGCCAAGGGGTAAGTCGCATGGAGTTCAACGCACCAGCAGGGACGAACCTGTTCGACAATGCCAAGGTCGTCGGCAAGTCGACCCCCCGCATCGACGGCCCGCTCAAGACCACCGGCACGGCGCCCTATGCCTATGAGCGTCACGACGTCGCGCCCAACGCGGCCTATGGCTATATCGTCGGCAGCGCCGTGGCGAAGGGCCGAATCAACAGCATCGACACGCGCGAGGCGCTTGCCGCGCCGGGCGTGCTCGCCGTTCTCAGCTCACTCGACCATGCGGAGCCGCTGCCGCTCGGCATGTCGAACAACACGCCCCTGTTCGGCGGCCGTGAGGTCAACCATTATCATCAGGCGGTCGCCTGCGTCATCGCCGAGACGTTCGAGCAGGCGCGCGCCGCCGCCGCGCTGGTGCGGGTGGACTATGCCCGCGCGAAGGGCGTCTTCGACTTGCCCGCCGTCGCCCCGACCGCGCCGCCAGCCAAGGGACGCGACGGCAAGCCCGACGTGAAGACGCTGGGCGACTTCGAGGCGGCGTTCGCCGCCGCGCCGGTGAAGATCGATCAGCGCTACACCACGCCTGACGAGACGCACGCAATGATGGAGCCGTTCGCGACCATCGCGGAATGGCAGGGCGAGAAGCTGACCATCTGGACGTCGAACCAGATGATCAACTGGGCCAAGCAGAGCATGGGCACGATCCTCGGCATCCCCAAGGAGAATGTGCGGGTGGATTCGCCGTACATCGGCGGCGGTTTCGGCGGAAAGCTGTTCATCCGCGCCGATGCGGTGCTGGCGGCGCTGGGCGCGCGCAAGATCTCGCGGCCGGTGAAGATCGCGATGCAGCGCCCGCTGATGGCGAACAATGCCACGCATCGCCATGCGACGATCCAGCGCATCCGCATCGGCGCCGGCCGGGACGGACGGATCACGGCGATCGCGCATGAGGGCTGGTCCGGCAACATCAACGGCGACGATCCCGAGCGCGGTTCCGCGCAGACCAGGTCCATGTACGCCGGCGCCAACCGGATCACGGCGGAATATATCGCCAAGCTTGATCTGCCCGAGGGCAATGCGATGCGCGCACCGGGCGAGGCGCCGGGGCATCTCGCCCTGGAGGTCGCGATTGACGAGCTGGCCGAGCAGCTCGGCATGGACCCCATCGCACTGCGCATCCTGAACGAGCCGGCGACCGCGCCGTCCTCCCCGGAAAAGAAGTTCTCCGACCGCAATCTGGTGCGCTGCCTGCGCGAGGGCGCCGCACGGTTCGGCTGGGACAAGCGAAACGCGAAGCCCGGCGCCGTGCGCGACGGCAAATGGCTGGTCGGCATGGGCGTGGCTGCCGGCTATCGCGGCGGCCCGACCGCGAAGTCGGGCGCGCGCGTTCGCCTCGACGGCGGGCGCGTGGTGGTCGAAACCGACATGACCGACATCGGCACCGGCACCTACACGATCGTCGCGCAGACCGCGGCCGAGACGATGGGTGTGCCGCTTGACCGGGTATCGGTGAAGCTGGGCGATTCCGTCGACCCGGCCTCCGCGGGCTCGGGCGGCCAGTGGGGCGCCGCCAGCTCCACCGCCGGCGTCTATGCCGCCTGTCTCGAGCTGCGCCGTGCAATCGGCCAGAAGCTCGGCTTCGACGGCGACGGTGCGACCTTCGCCGACGGGCGCATCATCGCCGACAATCGCAGCTGGCGCCTGGCGGAGGCCGGCAACCTGTCAGCGACCGGCGAGATGACCTTCGGCGATTTCAAGCAGGGTTACGACATCGGCACCTATGCCGGCCACTTCTGCGAGGTGGGCGTCAACATCTACACCGGCGAGACCCGCATCCGGCGGATGCTGGCGGTGTGCGACGCCGGCCGCATCCTGAACCCGCTCTCGGCCCGCAGCCAGGTGATCGGCGCCATGGTCATGTCGGCGGGGGCCGCGCTGATGGAGGAACTGGCGGTCGACAAGCGCTTCGGCTTCTTCGTCAACCACGATCTCGCCGGCTATGAAGTCCCGGTCCATGCCGACATTCCGCATCAGGAATGCATCTTCCTCGACACGCTCGACCCGATCGTGTCGCCGCTCAAGGCGAAGGGCGTCGGCGAGCTCGGCATCTGCGGTCCGGGCGCGGCCGTGGCGAACGCGATCTACAATGCCACCGGCGTCCGCATCCGCGATTATCCGATCACGCTCGACAAGCATCTCGACAAGCTGCCGCAGGTCGCCTGACCGGCGCGGGAGAAGACGCATGAGGCTCGATACGCCCGCGGGCGACGTGCCCCATGCGTCATGCGTTCCGGATCGATCGGGCGTCATCGGCGGCTGATCTCGACCCCCATGCGAAGAGGAGCCTCGCGATGAACCCGACCCGAACAGCCGTTCTGTTCATCGAATATCAGAACGATTTCGTGACCGAGGGCGGCGCGCAGCACAAGGCCGTTGCCGCCGTGATGCAGTCGACCGACATGCTCGCCAACAGCACCGCGCTGCTCGCCGGTGCGCGCCAGGCCGGGCTGGTGGTGCTGCACGCCCCCATTGCGTTCGCGGAAGGTTATCCCGAGCTACCGGCCGAACCCTATGGCATCCTCGCCGGCGTGAAGGGCGCCAACGCCTTTCGCCGCGGAAGCTGGGGCGCCGAGATCGCGGAAGCGATGCGCCCCGAACAGGACGAGATCGTCATCGAGGGCAAGCGCGGGCTCGACTGTTTCGCCAGCACCAACCTCGACTTCGTCCTGCGCCAGCGCGGGATCACGACGCTGGCGATCGCCGGCTTTCTCACCAACTGCTGCGTCGAATCCACCATGCGCTCCGCCTATGAGCGCGGCTATCGCGTCGTCACGCTCACCGACTGCTGCGCCACGATCGGCGAGGAGGAGCAGCGCGTGGCGATCAGCAAGGACTTCCCGATGTTCTCGCTTCCCATGGCGCACACCGATTTCCTCGCGGCGCTGTCGCCGGAGACCGCGACGGCCGGATAGCAACCGGCTCCGTGCGCCGGGCATTCATGAATGGCAGGTATCATGGCTAGCGCGACTGGCCCGCTAATCTTCCGGGCGGCGCAGGCCTAGCTACCGGTCGGGCGCCACGGGGGCGGAGGCATCGGCCACGACCTTGCGCGCTCCATGCCATTGATTACGAAGGAACACCGATGCTCGGCACAGTCATGTACGGAAAGGGCGACGTCCGCTTCGAGGAGCGTCCCGAGCCCGAAATCCTGAAGCCCACCGATGCCATCATCCGCCTGGCCGCGA
This sequence comes from Sphingomonas sp. OV641, assembly GCF_900109205.1. NCBI lineage: Bacteria > Pseudomonadati > Pseudomonadota > Alphaproteobacteria > Sphingomonadales > Sphingomonadaceae > Sphingomonas > Sphingomonas sp. OV641. The sequence goes on from NZ_FNZB01000004.1 coordinate 230,948, forward strand.
GCTGCGTGTGCGGGTCGGACCTGTGGCCGTATCGCGGCTTCGGCAATGACGGCGCGCCCAAGGCGATGGGGCACGAATATTGCGGCGTGGTCGAGGCCGTCGGCGATGCCGTGACCAGCGTGAGGCCGGGCCAGTTCGTGGTCGGCTCCTTCTGCATCTCGGACAACACCTGCCCGCACTGCAAGTTCGGCTTCCAGTCGTCCTGCGAGCAGATCGAGTTCATGACGGGGGCACAGTCGCCGCTGGCGCGGGTGCCGCTGGCCGATGGCACGCTGGTGGCGCTCGATCAGGCCCCGGACGATGACCTCATCCCGCACCTGCTCGCGGTGTCGGACGTGCTCGGCACCGGCTGGTATGCGGCCGATGCCGCACGGGTGCAGCCCGGTTCAACCGTGGCGGTGGTCGGCGACGGCGCGGTCGGCCTGATGGGCGTGCTGGCGGCCAAGCAAATGGGCGCACACCGCATCATCGCGATGAGCCGCCACAAGCAGCGCCAGGATCTCGCGCTCGAGTTCGGCGCGACCGATATCGTCGCCGAGCGCGGCGACGAGGGTGTCGCCAAGGTCAAGGAACTGACCGGCAACGTCGGCGCCGATGCCGTGCTGGAGTGCGTCGGCATGGAGGAATCCATGTGGCAGGCGATCAACTGCGCCCGCCCCGGTGCGACGATCGGCTATGTCGGCGTGCCGCACGGCGTGGAATTCGACGGCTCCAAGCTGTTCTTCGCGCAAAAGGGCCTGATGGGCGGCCCCGCCCCCGTGCGGCGCTTCCTCCCCGACCTGATCGACCGTGTGCTTCGCCGCGAGATCGCGCCGGGCAAGGTGTTCGACCTCCAGATCCCGCTCGCTGACGTCGCCGAAGGCTATAAGGCGATGGACGAGCGCCGCGCCATCAAGACGCTGCTGCGCGTCTGACCGAAAGGACCGGGCGGCCCCGCACCATGTACGACATCGTCATCGTCGGCGGCGGGGCTGCCGGGATCGGCGCCGCGCGGCGGCTGGCCGGCTCGCAATGTGACACGCTTCTGATCGAGGCTGCGCCGCGGCTCGGCGGGCGGGCGCATACGGTCAGCGTCGACGGCCTGGCGCTCGATCTCGGCTGTGGCTGGTTGCACTCGGCCGACCGGAACTCCTGGGCACAGGTCGCGACGGAACGCGGCATGGCGATCGACCGGCGCCCCCCGGCCTGGGGCAAGCAACATCGCCACCTCGGCTTCACCGCGCGCGAGCAGCATGACGCGCGCGGCGCGCTGAACGACTGGATCGCGCGTCTCGCCGACGCTCCCCCAGCCGATGACAATGCGGCCAGCGTCCTTCCCGTCGATCGCAGATGGCACGCCTATATCCGTGCCATGACCGGCTTTATCAGCGGCGTGTCCCCCGACCGTATCTCCGCCGCCGACTTCACCGCTTATGATCAGGCAGCGACGGGGCAGAACTGGCGGGTGGCAGAAGGCTATGGCGCATTGATCGCCGGCAGCCTGCCGCACGCCGCAAAGCATCGTTTGGGAACCGCGCTCCAGCGGCTTGCGCTCGCGCCCGGGTCGGTCCGTCTGGACACCACGGCCGGCACCATCCAGGCCCGGACGGTGATCGTGACGGTTTCCACCGCCGTCCTCGTCGACGACACGATCCGCTGGCCGGCCGAGATCGAGCCATGGCGCGATGCGGCTTATGCGATCCCGCTCGGCCGCAACGAAAAGCTGTTCCTCCGCCTCGCCCCGAACGCGCCATTCGAGGATGAGACCCAGCTTCTCGGCAATCCGAACGATCCCGCGACAGGGGCCTATTACATCCGTTCCTTTGGCCGGCCGGTGATCGAATGCTTCCTCGGCGGCGACGGGGCAGCGCTGATCGCGCGCGAGGGACAGGAGGCCGGCTATGCCCATGCGATCGCCGAGCTCTCGACCCTGCTGGGCTCGGATGTTCGATCGTTTCTCCAGCCAGTCGCCGCCTCGGACTGGACCCGCACGGCGAGGATCGGGGGCGGCTATAGCTGCGCGCTGCCCGGCGGCGCTGCCGAACGACGGCGGCTCGCCGCGCCGTTCGAGAACCTGCTGTTCTTCGCCGGCGAGGCGACCAGTTCGACGGACTTTTCCACCGCGCACGGCGCCTATGCATCCGGCATGCGCGCGGCGGAAGAAGCCCTCGCCGCGCTCAGCCGTTCCCGCCCCGCCTAGCTGTTCGCATCGGCAAGCCCGAACCGGCTCCCCGGCGAAGGCCGGGAAGGCGGATCGAAGGCCGTGGATCAGGGTTCAGTTACCCGTCGTCGCCATGAGCTGCGGCGGATAGCGTTCGCCCTCTACGTCGATCGCCGCCAGCCCGTCGGTGAACGCGGCAAGGTCGGCCGCCGTCAGCGTCACGTCCGCGCCGCCGAGGTTTTCCTCCAGCCGGTGCGGCTTGGTGGTGCCGGGGATCGGCACGATGTACGGCCGCTGCGCCAGCAGCCACGCCAGCGCAATCTGCGCCGGCGTCGCGCCCTTCTCCTCGGCGGTGGTGCGGATCAGGTCGATCAGCGCCTGGTTCTTCTCCATCGCCTCCGGCGTGAAGCGCGGCAGCAGCCTGCGGAAGTCGCCCTCCTCCAGCTTGCTGTCCTTGCCCATCGCGCCGGTCAGAAAGCCCTTGCCGAGCGGGCTGTACGGCACCAGCCCGATGCCAAGCTCATCGCACAGCGCCAGGATGCCGTTCGTCTCGACGCCGCGGGTCCACAGCGAATATTCGTTCTGCAGCGCCGCCACCGGCTGCACCGCATGGGCGCGGCGGGCCGTCTCGGCGCCCGGCTCCGACAGGCCGAAATGCTTGACCTTCCCCTCGGCGATCAGGTCGCGGACGGTGCCCGCAACATCTTCGATCGGCACGTTCGTGTCGACGCGATGCTGGTAGAACAGGTCGATGCGATCGGTGCGCAGGCTTTTCAGCGATGCCTCGCATACCTTGCGGATCTGTTCCGGCCGGCTGTTCAGCCCGGCCATCTTCCCGTTGACGATATTGAAACCGAACTTGGTCGCGATCTGCACCTGGTCGCGCACGGGCTCAAGCGCCTCGCCCACGATCTTTTCATTGGTATAGGGACCATAGACCTCCGCCGTGTCGAAGAAGGTCACGCCCAGATCGACCGCCTTGCGGATAATGCTGACGCTGTCCGCATCGGCAAGGGAATTGGCATAGCCGAAGTTCAGGCCCATGCAGCCGAAACCAAGGGCGGAGACCTCAAGGTCTTTGCCAAGTGTGCGCTTTTCCATTCCAGCAACTCCATCAATCGCCCAAACCATCGGGCGGTGTCGCCCCGCGAACATGGCGCCGGACACCCGATCCGACTACCGCGCCGGATCAGCAAAGACCTATGAAGCCGGGGCATGAAACCGAATGCGCCGCCGTGGCGAGCATCCGCCGGCCTCAGCCGCGCCGCGTTGTCGGCCGCGCGCCGAGTTCGTCCAGCGCATCCGCATTCTGGCGGCCCCAAGCGTATAACAGCTCCACCGGCTCGACGAACCGGCGCCCCACCGCTGTCAGGCGATAGGTAACGGCGGGCGGCACGGCGCTCTCGACATGGCGCGAGACGAGCCCAACCTCCTCCATCTCGCGCAGCGTCTGCACCAGCATCTTCTTCGAAATGCCGGGAAGGCTGCGCTGGAGCACGCCGGTGCGCGCAGCGCCGGCGTGGCGCACGTGCAGCGTATGCAGCACCATGCTGGTCCATTTGGTCGCGAACAGCTCCAGCACCCTTCGCGGCGCGCAATCCTCGCGCCAGTCCTCTTCGGGCGAACCCGGCTTCATGGTCACCTCCTGGTGCCTACGTCCCCAAAGGGTGCCGTCTAGAAGAGCCGGGCGACCGCGCCTAGCTGCTGCATCGAACGAGAAATGGAGATTGGCGATGACGAAGACGGCGCTGGTCGTTGGGGCAAGCGGGATCGTCGGCAGCGCGACGGCGGCGCTGCTGGTGGAACAGGGCTGGACGGTCCATGGCCTCGCGCGGCGGCCAACCGGGCAGGACGGGGTTCAGCCGGTCGCAGCCGACCTGCAGGACGCGGCCGCCACGGCGGCGGCGTTGCGGGGCATCGATCCCGATGCGGTGTTCATCACCACCTGGCTCAGGCAGGATAGCGAGGCGGAGAATATCCGTGTCAACGCCGCCATGGTCCGCAACCTGCTGGACGGCCTGCCCACGCCGACGGGGCCGCGCCATGTCGCGCTGGTCACGGGGCTGAAGCATTATCTCGGGCCGTTCGAGGCATATGGAAAGGGCACGCTGCCGCAGACGCCGTTCCGTGAGGAACAGGGCCGGCTGGATGTCGAGAATTTCTATTATGCGCAGGAGGACGAGGTGTTCGCCGCGGCGACGCGCGACGGCTTCACCTGGAGCGTCCACCGCCCGCACACGGTGATCGGCTTGGCGGTCGGCAATGCGATGAACATGGGCACCACGCTGGCGGTGTACGCCACACTGTGCCGCGAGACGGGGCGGCCCTTCACCTTTCCAGGTTCGGCGGCGCAATGGAGCGGGCTGACCGACATGACGGACGCCGGCCAGCTCGCGCGGCACCTTCTCTGGGCTGCCGAAACCCCGGCGGCGCACGATCAGGCGTTCAACGTCGTCAATGGCGATGTCTTCCGCTGGCAGTGGATGTGGCGCCGCGTCGCCGACTGGTTCGGCATCGAGGCGGCGCCGTTCGACGGCACGATACGCCCGCTCGAACAGCAGATGGCCGACGACGCCGGCCTGTGGCGCGAGATCGCCGAACGCGAGGGGCTGGGCGAACCGGACCTCAACCGCCTCGCCTCGCCCTGGCACACCGATGCCGACCTCGGCCGCCCGATCGAGGTCGTCACCGACATGTCGAAGAGCCGCCGGCTGGGCTTTACCGCCTACCAGCCCACCGACGACGCCTTCTTCGCCCTGTTCGAGCGTCTGCGCGCCAACAGGCTGATTCTGTGAGGTCCTGAGAAGACCGACTGGACCGAGGCGTGAACCGGCGGGCCGCCACAGCGGCCCGTCGATCCGTCACTCACGATGCAGCTTTCCCCGACCATGCCTCGGTCGCGGACTGCAGCACCGACATGGGCATGGGCCCGCTCGACAGCACCAGATCGTGGTAATCACGAACGTCGAAGCGGTCGCCCATCGCCGTGCGCGCTTTCTCGCGGGCGGCATGGATCGCGTTGGCGCCGACCTTGAAGCTGCACGCCTGCCCCGGATAGACGGCGTAGCGCGTCACCTCGCGGTCGGTCGCTTCCTGCTGCTCGCCGGCATTCTCCACCATCCAGGCGACCGCCTGCTGCTTGGTCCAGCGATGATGGTGGAGGCCGGTGTCGACGACGATCCGCGCCGCCCGGAACAGTTCCGACTGCAGATAGCCGATCCGGCCAAAGGCATCGTCCTCGAACGCGCCAAGTTCGTCCGCCACCTGCTGCGCGTACAATGCCCAGCCCTCGGTATAGGAGGAGAAGCGGACGATGCGGCGAAACAGCGGCAGCGCGGGTGCGCGCCGCAGCATGCTGTACTGGAAGTGATGCCCGGGAATGCCCTCGTGATGGGTCAGCGTCGGCAGGCGCCAAAGGACATGCTCGTCCGGCCGATGGAGATTGATCGAGTAAACGCCTGGCTGTCCCGGCGCCCCTTCGGAGTAGAAGGCGCCTGGCGCCCCCGCCTCGATCGCTGGCGGGATGCGCCGTACGACGATCGGGTCGACCGCCGGCTTGTTGAACGCCGCCGGCAACCGCGCGGTGATCGCCTTCAGATGGTCATTGGCCAACCCGAGCAGCTTGGCGCGGCCGGCATCGTCGTTCGACACGATGAAGCGCGGATCCGCATCAAGCGCAGCAATGCGCGCGATGACGCTGCCGCCGCTCATCCCCTGGGCCTTCAGCAACGTATCGATCTGCGCGGTAAGCGCGCGGCATTGCTCCAGCCCGATGCGATGCAGCTCGGCCGGGGACGTGTCGACCGTCGTGTTCGATCGCACCGCCGCGGCATAATAAGCGTCGCCATCGGGCAGCTTCCACACGCCGGCGCGCGCATCGGTGCGCGGCAGCAGGGCTTCCAGCACCTCGGCCTGCCGCGTCAGTGCCGGCTGGATGCGCGTGCGGAATATGCCCAGCGCCTGTGCCTCGACATCGCCCAGGCTCTTCTCGCGGATACGCTTCAGCGCGGGCGCGATCAGCGCCGATTGTAGCGGTTCGCCGTCGCGCAGCCCCTTGATCTGCACCATTGTTCGCTGGATCACGAAATCGGGCGGGATCACCCCCAGCCCGGCATCGTGGCGGATGCGATCGGTTTCCTGATCCAGCGCGGTAGCGAGCGCGGCTAGCCGCAGCAGCCATGCCTCCACATCCGCGCGCGTCTCGATCGGGTGGCGGCTGCCGATGAAGTCGGGCAGCCAGTAATAGGCGCCGTTCATCTGGCTGACGACATAAGGGCTCGGCCGCAGATTGCCGTCGACATAGCCATAGCGACCAAGCAGATCGCTCAGCGTCTCGTACACGAAGCGCGCCACCGCATGATCCAGCGCGCCGCGCGGCGAGAGCGCGGCCACGTCGATCGCGCCAAGCTGCGTTATCGCGCCCCTGATCGCCGCCTGGTCGCTCGCCCGCGCCGCCAGCGAGCGATCGTCCAGCCGGGCGCGCAGCGCCGCATTCGCGCCGACATCGTAATCATTGCCGGTCGCTTCCTCGGGCGAGCGGCGCAGATAGGCCTCGCTATGCCGCTGAAGCAACGCGGCGAGCGCCGCATCGGCGCTTCCCCCGCCCTGCCCGAGCGCTGGCACCGCATGGCCGAACGCCAGGCTGGCCGCGGTACCTTCAAGAAAACGACGACGATCGATCACGCAACTTACCCCCCGGACGCTCCGTCATTCCGGCCTTGCGCCGGGATCCAAGGTGCCGCAACCCGCCGCGTTCGAGAAACGAGCGACAGCGACTGCGGATCGCTGGATCCCGGCGCCGGGCCGGGATGACAAAGGTTCAACCCCTTAGAACTTGAAGCCGACGCTGCCGCCGATCACGCGGTACGATGGCTCCACCTGCACGCCCGAGTAGAACGCCTTCTCATAGGCGTTGGCGAAATATTTCGCGTCGAACAGGTTCTCGACATAGATCACTGCGCGGATCCTGTCCGTCTCGATCCCGGCGCGCAGGTTCACATTGTGGTAGCTCGGCGAGATGAACGGATAGACGTTGTAGCGATAGGCGTAAGGATTGGAGATCATCGTGTCGCGGAAGTTCCACTCCGCCCGCACGAAGCCGTCCAGCCCATCGGTTAGTTCGCGCTTGTACTGGGCCTGCGCGCCGAGCGTCCATTCGGGCGCATTGACCAGTTGCTCGCCAGTCACGTCCACCACCACGCCGTCGATCAGCGCGTTGGGGTAATCCTTGAACTTGCTCTTGTTCCAGCCGACCTGCGCGCTGAGCGAGAATTCGGGCGAGATGCGCGCGTCGAAGCTCGCTTCCGCGCCATAGCTTTCCGCCGCCGCCGCATTGGCGATGCCGCTCACGCCGCGCAGCAACCCGGTGGTCGGATCGATATACTGGAAGCGGATCGTCTGCTGGACGTTCTTCCAGTCCATGTAGAAACCGGTGACGTCGACGCGCACCTTGCCGTCGAACAGGTCGAACTTGGTGCCAAGCTCATAGTCCCACAGCGTTTCGGGCGCGAACTCATTGGCAAGATTGACGTTGTTGCTCGTCTGCGTACCGCCCGACTTGAACCCGCGTGAGGCATTGGCGAAGATCAGCCAATCCGGGTTTGCCTTGTAGCTCAGCGTGAACTTGGGCGACACGTCGTCGAACTTTGCGGTCCGGTCGTTCACGCCGGTCGTGATCAGGTTCGACTGGTTGATCGAGTTGTTCTTCACCGTCTCGCGCGAATAGCGCAGGCCAACGGTGGCGCCGAGCGCGTCGGTGATGTTCCACGTCCCCTGCCCGAACACCGCCCAATAGTCGCTCGAGCTGACGCTCTGCAGCCCCGTCACCGGCAGGCCTTCGCACTGCCTGTTGTACGAGGCCGGGCAAAGCGGGCTGGCGGTGCCGTGATAGGTCGACTGGTCCATGTCGCCCGTGTCGCGGCCCGCCGTGACGCCGACGCTCCAGTCAAGGACGTTGCCGCTGCCGGTGGATTGCACCCGCAACTCGCCGCTGGTCGATTTGCGCAGCAGGCGCAGGTCTTCGTAGAAATAGTCGATGCTGCCGCCGTCGACGTCGCCATAATTCTCGACGGTCGACTTCAGCGATCCGGCGACGCCGGTGATCGCGACATTGCCGATTTCCCACACAGCGCGCGCGCTGACATATTCGAAAGAGCCGCCCACCTGCTGCGGACGGTTGAAGTTCACGCGCGTGGCATTGTCGGGAAAGAAGCCCACGCCATCGGGATTGCCGATATAGCCGGCGGTCCGGCCGTAATAGACCGACGCCCAGGTGGAAGTGACGAAGCCGGTCGGCACGCCGTTGCGCATGCCCACGGTCTCGTCCGAGAAGTTGTAGGTCATGTCGAGCGTGAAGTTCGGCGCGGGGGTCACGCGCCCCTGGATGCGATAGGTGTAATATTCGCTGTCGTTGCCGCCGCCGATCGGATTGATGTTCTTGATGTAGCCGTCCGAATGCTCGTACTTGCCCGAGGCGCGGATCGCGAGAAGGTCGTCGATGACCGGCACGTTGACGGCCCCTTCGGCGCGCCAGGTGTCATAGCTGGCATAGCCGCCTTCGATGAACCCCTCGAAACGGTTGACCGGCTTCTTGGTCAGCACGTTGATCGCGCCGCCCACCGCATTGCGGCCGAAATAGGTGCCCTGCGGCCCGCGCAGCACCTCGATCCGCTCCAGATCGACGATCTGCGGGTTGCTGGTGCCGGCAGCGACGTTGAACTCGTCGATGTAGAAGGCATAGGTGGACTGGCGCACGTCGGCATAGGGGTTGAGCTGGTTCGAAATGCCGCGGATCGCCAGATCCTTGCGATCGCGCGAGCCGTTGCTCTGGAAGCTGACGTTCGGGGTCAGCGCGAAATAATCCTCCACGCTCTGCACGTTCTGGTCCTGCAGCGTCTCGGCCGTCACCGCGGTGATCGCGATCGGCACGTCCTGCAGGCTCTGCTCGCGGCGCTGCGCGGTGACGACGATGTCGTTCGACACCTGCGCCTCCGGTTCGCTCGTGCTGGCCAGTTCCTGCGCCGACGCCGGCGAGGCAAAGGCGGCGGCCATGGCGATGGCGGCGCACCCCAGCGCCAATCGCTCCCGGATCGTGAAATGCTTGATGTTCATGGTCAAAGTCCCTCCGCCCTCCGGCGACGCATGCGTCGCCGGGCCCTTGTTCTTCGCGATCCTCCTGCGTCGCTGCCGCCGTTCAGGCGGTCAGTTCGTCCAGCATTGCGGGTCCATCGGCCCCTTTGCGGGATCCAGTTCGCTGCGGACGAGCACGATCGAGGCGATCTTGCCGTCCTTCACCACGGCATGTCCGGCCGCCAGCGAGCAGGCGGCCTTGCCGCCCCGGCGCGACCGGATGACGTGGTAATTGTAGATCAGGCCGTCCTTTTCGAAGACTTCCTTGAACGGCACGACGATCTCCACCTCGCCGCCGCCCGACTGGATCCGCTGGAAATGCTTCGCCCAGCCATCAACACCAGAAATGACCGTGCGCCCCTCAAGCACCAGAGTCGCGTCGGGCGTGAAGAACTTGGAGAAGTTCTCCGCCGTATAGGCACCCGGCGTCTTGAATGCCTGGTTCCACCAGATGAACATGCGCGACAGGATATCGGTCGCAGGCTTTGGTGACGCCGCAACGTCCTGAGTAACTGTCGCCGGGCGCGCTGCAACCGGTGAAGATAGCGCCATCAACGCCATAGCGGATGCAAGAACGACTTTCTTGTTCACGGCGTGCTCCCTGATATATTGTTTCTTGTCGGCCGGCTGTTCAGCCTGAACCTCGCCGGGGAGTGTCATTCACTTGCAATGTTGTGGCAACGACATTGCAAACGCGCGTTCGTTGCACTCAGCGCAAATTAGCCGGCGGCACGGATCGGGGCGCGCCGCCAGGCCCGTCATTTCACCAGCAATATGCGGCTGTTGGGCGGATAGGCCCATTGCAGGCCGCTTTGCGTCACCACGCCATTGTCCTCCAGCGGGATCTTGATCTTGCGCGTCCCCCACTCGGGCACGACCGTGTAGACGAACAATTCCACCGACAGCAGATTGCCCGGCCGCAGCGTGTAGGTCATCCTCAGCGGGTTGAAATCGGCCATGGACGGCCCCGATCCATGTCCCAGATCGCCTACCGAATGGCTGCCGATCACCACATCGGTCACCTTCGGATCGGCGCTCGGATCGTCATATTTGCCCAGCACGAAGCCAGGCGTGGCCGCCACCCGTTTGTTGACCGCCGCCAGCGCATCGCCCGCGGTGACGCCTGGCCGGATCACGTCCAGGATCATGGCGCGGATCGCCTGCCCCTTGTCATAGGCACGCTGCACGCCGGCGGGCGGGGCATTCTCGCCCGGCTTCAGCACATAGGCCATGCGCTTCATGTCGGTATAGGCGGTCAGATAGTTCACGCCCCAGTCGACGGTGATGAGGTCGCCCGGCTGGATCACGTGATCGCCCGACACCGGCCCGCGCGGCCCTGGGCCTAGGATATAGATGCTCGGCAGCCCGAAACTGTTGCCCAGACCGAGCGTGTGGAGCTGCTCCATCATCCACCAGGCGACATCGCCCGTGGTGGTATGGCCCGGCCGGATCACCTCGTTAGACAGCGCCCGCTCGACGATCGTGCGTGAATATTCCCCTGCCTTGCTGAACGCCGCCAGCCCCAGGGCAGTGTTGCGCGAACGGAAGTCGGAGACGAGCTTCTCCGCCGACACCAGCCGCGCCGACAAATCGGGCCCGAGTTCGGCGCGCAATCTCTCATGCAGCGAATGGCTCAGGCCATCGGCGCTGCCGATTTCCGTTGCGACGTTGATGCCGATCTTGCGGGGCTGGCGCGCCTTTACGAACGCTCCGAGCTTGGACGGCGCCGGCCGCAGGTCATAAAGCGGGCATTGATCGAACGCCGCGCCGCCGATTCCGAACGCCGCGCGTTCGATCCGCCCGCCGCCGCGATCGGTGAACACATAATAGCCGATGTCGCCGATATAGCCGCCGCCCAGCAGCATCGCATTGGGATCGTCATGCCCCTCACGCCCGGCGACGATCCACATGTCGATGCCGTTCTCGCGCATTGCCTCCGGCAGGATGATGTCGAGCTTGTCCTTGCGGATCTGGCACAATTCGTCCCACCGCCGCTTTGCCTCCTGCGCAGCGACCGGCGATGCGAGCACGGTGGAAAGCGCAAGGGCAAGAGCGAGAACGGATCGCGGCACCATCAACTCCCTGATCGAAACGGCAGACTGCACGATTCCTGACACATCGCAACCGTTTTCACGCGATATCGGGATCTAGCTGATCTTCCTGCCACGCCGCCACGTCATTCCGGCGTGGCGCCGGGATCCAAGGTGCAGGCGCCGTGGCCGGTAACGGACCGCGCGCGGATGGCTGGATTCCCGCGCGGCCGGGATGCGGCTGCGTCGAAAGGCAGCTCTCTGCGCACCTCGTTAGGCACGGCTGCGCTAACGGCGCGGCGAAAGCCACGCCTCACCGCGCGTCGTTGCGCACCACCTTGCCGCCTTTCATCACGAAGCCGATCGTGCGCAGCGCGCGGATGTCCTGCGTCGGATCGGCATCCACCGCGACGATGTCGGCGAGATATCCCTGCTTCAGCTCGCCGACCTCTGCCTCGACGCCCAGCATGCGCGCACTGTCGATCGTCGCCGAACGCAGCGCCTGCGCCGGCGTCATCCCCGCGTCGACATACAGCTCCGCCTCGCGCACCGTGGCGGTGGTGCCCTCGTTCGGCTCCCACGGATATTGGTCGGTGCCAAGCGCGATGTTCACGCCATTGGCGATCGCGTCGCGCAGCGATTGCATATGCTGCTTGCCGACCGAATCCACCCGCGCCAGGTACCAGGGCGGCGAGCCGATCTTGCGGTAGAATTCCTTGGCGCCATTCTGGCTGACCACGATCGTCGGCACGTACCAGACGCCCTTGGCCTTCATCTTCTTCAGCACCGGCGGGGTCAGGAAATAGCCATGTTCGAAACAGTCGATGCCGGCATCGATCGCCGCATCCGATGCGATCGGTGAGCCGGTATGGCCGGTCACCTTCACGCCGTTGCGATGCGCCACCTCGATCGCGGTGTTGAGCTCGTCATCGGTGAAGGGCGAGGCCGCGATATCGCCATGCGTATCCGAAATGCCGCCGGAAATGCCCAGCTTGATCCAGGTCGCGCCGGCCTTCACCTGCTCGCGCACCGCCTTGGCAAATTCGGCGGGACCGTTCACCTCCAGCTTGCCGTGCCCGCCCGTCGGCACGATCGATGCGCCCGCGGTATGGATGCGCGGCCCGTCGAACACCCCTGCGTCGATCGCCTTCTTCACCGTGAAGTCGACGCCCGCGTCCGATCCGGTCAGCCGCATCGTGGTGACGCCCGACCACAGCGACTTTTGCGCATTGTCGAGCGTGCGAAGCGCCATTGAATCCACGCCCTCGTTATACACCCGCGCCGCGCCGGGCAGGTTCAGCGCCAGATGGACGTGCATGTTCATGAGGCCCGGGATCAGCCACTTGCCCGTCATCGGCACCACGGTGGCCCCGGCCGGCACCGGCGTGGTGCCGCGCGGGCCGATGGCGGCGATCCGCTCGCCCTCGATCACCACCACCGCATCGCGGATCGGCGCCTTGCCGGCGAGATCGGCGACATTGCCGCCGACCAGCGCGATCGTTTCAGCCGACACGGCGGAGGCGAAGAGGGTCAGGATTGCGGCACCGGCGGCCAGGATGTGCTTCATCGTTCGTCCTTGTCACTCGCGCCCCGGCGAAGGCCGGGCCCAGTTGGGCGTCGTTGCTTGGAAGGCGGCACTATCAATCACTGCACTCGTCGTTACTGGACTCCGGCCTTCGCCGCGGAACAGCAGCGGGCAGCAATCAGCGTGCAATCGTCTCGGGATGGTCGTCGTCGCGATAGATCGCCCCGCCCTTCATCACGAAATCGAGCGTGCGCAGCGCGGCCACGTCCTTCGTCGGATCGGCATCCACCGCGACGATATCGGCATATTGCCCCGCCACGATCCGCCCGACCTGCGCATCCAGCCCAAGCATCTTGGCCGGCCGGATCGTCGCCGCCTGCAATGCGGCCAGCGGCGTCATCCCCGCCTTCTGGTACAATTCCGCCTCCGCGACCGTCGCGGTCGTCCCGTCGTTCGGCTCGAACGGAAACTGGTCGGTGCCCAGCGCGATGTTGACGCCCATGCGGATCGCCTTCTGCAGCATGGCCCAATGGTCCTTGCCGGTCGAGGCGACACGGTCGAGGTACCAGGGCGGCGAGCCGATCTTGCGATAGAATTCATAGGCGCCCGGCTGGCTCACCACCATTGTCGGCACCAGCCACACGCCCTGCGCCTTCATCTTGGTCAGCACCTCGTCGTTGAGGTGATAGCCATGTTCGAAACAGTCGATGCCGAACTTCAGCGCCTGGAGCGCCGCTTCGGACGATCCGTTGTGCGCCGTCACCTTCACGCCATTGCGGTGCGCGACCTCGATGATCGTCGACAGTTCCGCATCGGTCATCGGCGCGGCCGAAATGCTCCCGTGCGTATCCGAGATGCCGCCGGAAATGGCTATCTTGATCCAGCTCGCGCCGCGCTTGATCTGCTCGCGCGCCACCTTGCTGAACTCGGCCGGGCCATCTGCCTCCAGCGATCCATGCCCGCCGGTCGGCACGATCAGCTCGCCGGCGGATTCGATCCGCGGCCCGACCGCCTGCCCCTTGGCGATCGCCCGCTTCAGCATGAAGTCGATGCCATGATCCTCGGCGGTCAGCCGCACCGTCGTGACGCCCGCCATCAGGCTGCGCCGCGCATTGTGCGCCATGCGCAGCGCTTCCTCGCCATCCGTCTCGTTGAGCAGCGCATTGCCCTCGGCACCCGGCAGCTTCAGCCCGAAGTGGACGTGCATGTTCATGAGGCCGGGGATCAGCCACTTGCCGGCCATCGGCACGACCTTGGCCCCCGCCGGCACCGCCACCGATGCGGCCGGCCCGACCTGCAGGATCTTCTCGCCCTGCACCAGCACCACGGCATTCGGGGTCGTGCGCCCATTATCCACGTCGACGACATTACCGCCGACCAACGCCGTGACCGGCGCAGCCTCCTGCGCCGCCACGGCACTCGCCGACACGGTCGCCAGCGCGGCAAGCGCTGTGCGCCAAAGCTTCATTGCGTCCCTCCCTGAAGATGGTGCGAGACTGCGGGATCTGCCCACGAAGACAATGCGAAAAGTCGCGTGACATAATTGCGTCAAACGCAACGCAAAGCACAATTGCTTACGTCTGCGGCAACGCAGAAGCCAGAAAGTGTCCTGATTTCCTGTCGTTAGCTCCCGAATGCTCACTGCGCGCAGGTCGTCGTCCGAAAGGTTGCATTCCCGCCGCAACGCGACACGATTGGCACCAAGAAAAGGGGGCCGCACTTTGCCGAACGATCCACGCCTGCTCACACGCCGCACCACGCTCGGCCTGCTGGCGGCGAGTGCCCTTGCCCCGGCCCCGGCCTTTGCGCAGGCGGACCAGGGCGCCAGGCTGCGGGCCTTGCTGGACCGCAGCGCAGCGGCGGAGGCGGCGCTCGACCCGTTGCGCGCGGCCCGCAACGGTACCACAAGCGGCGCGCTGTTCGTTGATCCGCTAAGTGACGCTTACGAGGCGCAACTGCGCGCCGACAAGCAGCGCGACGCCGCCCAACTCGCCACCATCGATCGGACCGCGCTCGGCCCGGTGGACCGGATCGCCTATGACGTATTTGCCTACAAGACGCGGCAGATGCTCGACCTCATCACCACCGGGCTGTTTGCCGTGCAGCGCATGGCGCCGCTCAACCCGTCCTTCGGGTTGCACGTCGAATTCCCTGACTTCCTCGCCGGCGCCAAATACGAGAGCGCTGCCGACTATGACGACACGCTGGCCCGGTTCGATGGCTTTGTCGGCTATATGAACAGCAACGTCGCGCGATTGAAGCAGGGCCTCGCTGCTGGGCAGGTGCAGCCGAAGATCATCGTCACCAACGTGCTGGCGCAGGTCGACGCCATGCTTGCGCTGCCGATCGAGCGAAGCCCGTTCTGGACCGGCATTACACGCCTGCCCGACACGATGCCGGCCGCCGAACGCACCCGCATCACCAATGCCTTTCGCCAGGCGATCGGGGACAAGGTGTATCCCGCCTATCGCCACTGGGCGACCTACCTGCGCGACACCTATCTGCCCCGCGCGCTCGAAGCGCCCGGCCGCAGCGCGATGAAGGACGGCGCGCGGCTCTACGCCTGGGAGCTACAGCGCCATACGACGACCAGGCGCAGTGCCGACGACATTCACACGCTTGGCCTCTCCGAAGTCGCGCGCATCCGCGCCGAGATGGAGAAGGTCCGCGCGAAAGTTGGTTTCACAGGCGATCTCAAAGCGTTCTTCGAGCACATTCGCACCGACCCTCAATATTATTACAAGACACCCGACGAACTGCTCGCCCGCTTCAAGGCGATCGAGGCGAAGATCTGGCCCGGCATTCCAAGGCTGTTCCACGATCGCCCCAAGGCGCCGTTCGAGGTTCGCCCGCTGCCGGCGCTCGGCGACCAGCGCGGCACCGGCTATTACCGGCCCGGTCCGCCCGACGGCGTCTCGCCGGGCGTGCTCTATTTCAACATGTCGATGCTGAACACGCGGCCGATTCCCACGCTGGAAACGCTGACGCTGCACGAGGGCATTCCCGGCCACCATTTCCAGCTCACGCTCGCGATCGAGAATGCGGCGCTGCCGCCGCTGCTGCGGCACGGCCAGGCCACCGCTTATACCGAAGGCTGGGGGCTGTATTCAGAATCGCTCGGGCCGGAACTCGGCATGTTCGGCGATCCGATGCAATTGTTCGGGCACCTCGACATGGAAATGCTGCGCGCCGTGCGGCTGGTGGTCGACACCGGCCTCCACGCCAAGAGCTGGGGCCGGCAACAGGCGATCGACTACATGCTCGACAACACCTCCATGGCGCCGCGCGACGTGGCGGTCGAGATCGACCGCTACATCGCCTATCCGGGCCAGGCCTGTGCGTACAAGATCGGCGAACTCAAGTTCCGCGAGTTGCGCGAAGCCGCGACCGCGAAGCTCGGGGCGAAGTTCGACGTGCGCGATTATCACCGGCAGGTGCTGAACACCGGCGCGCTGCCGATGGACGTGCTTGACGCCAAGATCCGCGGCTGGATCGCTGCCGGCGGCGGCCCGGCGTGACCGCCCGAAAGATCGCCCGAAAGGTCGCACGCCCGCACCGCTGGCTGCTGCTGATCCCGTTCCTCTGGCAGGTCGGCTGCATCCCGCTCGTCAATGACGTCGCATGGCGCCCCTTTTCGCTGCCCTTCCCGATGGTCTGGCAGATGGCGGGGATCATCGTCACCTCGATCGTGATCGCCACGGTCTTCGCGATCGACCGCAAGAACCCCGAGTTCGCACAGGATGACGCGGCATGATCCTCGCCCTCACCCTTGCCGTCGTCCTCGGCACCATGGCCGGCGCATTGCTGTCCGCGCGGCGGCAGGCGAAGGCGCGCACACTCACCGAATGGGCCGTCGGCGGGCGCAAGTTCGGCGTGCTGATCTTCTGGTTCCTTAACGCCGGGGAGATCTACACCACCTTTGCCGTGCTCGGCATTTCAGGTTTCGCCTGGGCCTATGGTGCGCCCGCCTATCTGGCGCTCACCTCCGTCTCGCTGTCCGCCACGATCGGCTATTGGCTGATGCCGCTGATCTGGAACGCCGGGCGGAGGCACGGCCTGGTGACTCAGGCCGATTTCTTCGCCGCGCATTATCGTGCGACCTGGCTCGGCGTCGTTGTCGGCCTAGCGGGGATCGCGGCGCTGATCGTCTATGTCCAGATCCAGATCGTCGCGCTCAGCCTCATCGTCCGCATGACGCTTGGGCCCGAGGTATCGCCCGCGCTGTCCGCGATCATCGCCGCCGTCTTCATGCTCGGCTTCGTCTTCTTCGCCGGCCTGCGCTCCGCCGCCTTTGCTGCCGGGGTGAAGGACGTGCTGATGGTGCTGATCGTCATCGGCCTGTGCGCGAGCGTGGCAAGCAAGGTCGGCGCGGCCTCGATGCTGGATGTCTACCGCCTCGCGCAGGACAGCTTTCCCGGCATCGGCAGACTGCCGGGGCTGCAGCCGGGCGCGGCGCTGAGCCAGGTGTGGCTGATGACCTCCGCGCTCAATGTCGCGCTCGGCAACTGGATCCTGCCGCATCTGTTCCAATTGTGCTTTTCGGCCGGCAGCGAGGCGACGATCCGCCGTAACGCCATCTGGCAGCCGATCTATTCGCTATCCTATTTCTTCATCATCCTGCTCGGCTTCGCGGCATTGCTCGCGGGAACGCAGCCGGCGGGCGGCGACACCAATGCAGTGCTGCTGCAATTCGTCGCCGATCGCTATCCGGCCTGGGTGGTGGGCATCTTCGCCGGCACCGCCTGCCTGCTGGCGCTGGTGCCGGGATCGGTGCTGTTGCTGACGGCCGGGTCGATCTTCAGCCGCAACGTGCTGCTGCCGCTCCGGCCGGCTCTGTCGGAGCGCGCGACCCTGCTCGCCTCGCGGCTGTCGATGATCGGTTTTGCCGCCGCGGCGGTGTATCTGACGCTCGGCGGCTCCAAGTCGCTCGTCGAGATCGGCCTGTCCGCTTATGCCGCGATCGGCATGCTCGCGCCGGGCGTGTACGCCGCGTTCCTGTGGCCGCGCGCGAATGCCAGAGGCGTGTTCCTCGGCATCGTGGCGGGCTATTGCGCGCTTCTGCTTCCGCAGGCGCAGGAGCTATGGAAGGCATTGCTGCCCGGATGGGAGCCGGGGCTGATCGCGATGGCGGTCAACGCCGCGGTGATGGTGGCGGCGTGCCTCGCGCTGCCGGAGCGGCGAGCCAGGGCATTGGTCACTACTTAACCGCTTCTCCTCGTCATGCCGGCCGCAGTGCCGGCATCCACCGGGCCGCATATCCTCATGCGGGCGGTTTGCGAGCGGGTGGATGCCGGGACAAGCCCGGCATGACGGGTAAATTTTGGTTTCAGCTACAACCCGTTGCCCTAGCCTGTCGAAGGGCGTGCCACCGGCGACACCGCTCGGGGCACGTGCTTCGACAGGCTCAGCATGAGGGGGAGAGGGCGAGTCCCTCCGCCCTTCCCGCCTCAGCTCCAGCTCCAGCTCTTCAGCTTCGCCTCGATCACCGCCAATAGCCGCGCCGGCGCCCCGTCGAGCTGTCGCCCGAGCCGATGGATCAGGCTGACCGTGCTATGCTCGATCGCATCGTCGATCAGCGGCCGGGCGACCAGCGACCCCTCCTCCAGCTCGGCGATGGCGGAAATGCGCGGCAGCACCGTTACCGCTCGCCCGCCCTTGGCGATTTCGCGCATCATCGCGATCGATGTCGTCACCAGCCGCGGCTCCAGGCACACCTGCGCGCGCTTCTGCGCATCGTTCAGCGTCGCGCGAATGCGGAAGCCGCCCGGCGGCAGGCACATTTCGAACGTGGCCAGATCGGCGACGGTCAACGCCTCCATCGCCGCTGCCGGATGATCGGGCGCGCACAAGACCAGCAACGGCTGCGCCACCGCCGCCCGCGTGCGGATCTTGGGCTCGCTGGTGGTCGACAGGATCATGCCGATATGCGCCTCGTCCTCGATCACCATGCGGATGATCTCGGCGCTGGGGCAGCTGGTGACCGACACGGCGATCCCAGGGTTCTTCGCCTGGAACGCCTCGATCATCGCGGTGAACGGCGGCCCGAAGAATCCCTCGCCGATCGCCAGGTCGACCCGCCCGGTCTTGACCTCGCGCAGCTCCTGGATCTGGTTCAGCAGCCCCTCGCGCCCGGCCAGCTGGTTCTTGTGATATTCATAGGCGAGCTGCCCCGCCTCGGTCAGCCGGATCGAGCGCCGCCCCCGCTCGATCAGCGGCACTCCCAGCTCATATTCGAGCTGCGCGATCTGCCGGCTGATCGAGGATACCGCGACGCCGATCTTGTCGCTGGCCAGACGCATCGATCCAAGGTTCGCCGCTTCATAGAAATACTGAAGTGCACCGTCCCACATGATTCACCCCCCGGTGATGTGACAGAATGAAGACTGACATAAGTTGCGCGGATCGCAACATGATTCGCGCTTCGTTGCCCTTGTTGCGACATTCGCTTCCCCGTTACGGCTATCGGAAGGGCAATCGCCCGCGGGGAAGGGAACCGATGAACAAGCGATCGCGCGCGGATTGGCGTGGCTATATACCCGCAATCACCACGCCCTTTGATGCGGAACGCAATCTGGACCTGAAGGCGCTGGGCGGCTTGCTCGAATGGCTGCACGGCGAGGGGATGCATGGCCTGCTGATCGCCGGCACCACCGGCGAATGGCCCAGCCTTTCGGACCCGGAACGTGCCGAACTGTTCGCTGCCGCCGGTGCGCAGCTCAAGGGCAAGCTGCCGCTGTTGGCCGGCTGTACCGCCTATACGCCGCGCCAGGTGCTGGCGCTTGCCGATCATGCCGCGGCGAGCGGCTTCGACGGGATCGTGGTCACCCCGCCGCCCTACTACAAGCCGTCGGACGAGGAGATCCTGGGCTTCTACGCCGATCTCTCCGCCGCCACGCCGCTGCCGATCTGCGTCTACAACTGGCCACCGGGCACCGGGATCGACATGCCGCTCGACCTGCTGAAGCGGATCGCGGCGCTGGAGAATGTCGTCGCGATCAAACAGTCGACCAGCAACCTGCGCCGCTTCATCGACACCTTCTTCGCGCTCAACGACGAGGTGCGCGTGTTCGGTCATTCGATGGACGAACACGGCCTCACATTCCTGCGCGCGCATGGCGGCGACGGCACGATGGGCGCGGGCGCGGTGCTCGGCCGCACCCATCCCGATTTCTACAACAAGCTATGGGCGGGCGACGTGGAGGGCGCACGCGCCTGCGGTCGCCAGGATCGGGTGATCCTCGATCAATGGTACACGCCCGAACTGGTCGGCCGCTTCGGCTCCGGCCCGGCGATCCTGAAGGCGGCGCTCAATGCGCAAGGGTTGCCCGGCGGCTATGTCCGCGCGCCGCTCCGCGATGTGTCGGCGGAGGATGCGGAAATAATCCGGGAGACTCTGGTCGAACTCGGGCGCATCTAGGCTCCATGGACCGGGCGGACGTGGCGATCATCGGTGGCGGGCTGATCGGCTGCGCCACCGCCTGGCGCCTGGCGCTCGCTGGCGCGTCGGTGGTTTTACTGGAGGCCGGTGACGTCAACACCGGCGCCTCGGGCCAGAATGCCGGCTCGCTCCACTTCCAGATCGAGCGTCGCTTTCTCGAAAACGGCGATGCGCTGGCCGACCAGGCCGCCGGCATCGTCGCGCTCAGCCGGCTTGCGGTCGAGGACTGGCGCGGGATCGAGCGGGAGCTTGGCGCCAGGCTCCACGTCGCCATGAAGGGCGGGCTGATGGTCGCGGAAACGCCTGAACAGGTGGCGCTGCTGGAGCGCAAGGCGGATCGCGAGCGGCGCGAGGGGCTATCGGTCGAAACAGTCGACGGCGCCATTGCCCGCACCCATGCGCCCTATCTGTCGGAGTGCATTCTCGCCGCCAACCTCGCGCGCGACGAAGGTCATGCCGATCCCAAGGCAATCACGCCCGCGCTGGCCGCCGCGGCACGCGCGGCTGGCGCCGAGCTGCGCATGCACACGCCAGTCGCCACCATCGCCCGGCACGGTGCCGGCTTCCGGCTCGGCGGCAGCGGCTGGTCGTTTGCCGCCGATCGCGTGCTCGTCGCGGCAGGGGCGTGGACGGCGCCGCTGTGCGCCCGCGCGAACCTCCACATGCCGCTCTATCCCGTCGCATTGCTGATGAACGCCACGGTGCGCACCGCGCCGCTGGTGTCGCACCTCGTTCAGCACGTCGGCCGCCGCCTGTCGCTGAAACAGACCTATGCCGGCAATCTGCTGATCGGCGGCGGCTGGCCCTCGCGCCTCGCTCAGAACGCCGGCGGCTTCGACCTGTCGCGCAAGGCCTCGCTGATCCCGGACTCGCTCACCGGCAACCTGCGCGCCGCGACCGACACGGTGCCGGCCATTGCCGGGCTTGATCTGCTGCGCAGCTGGACGGGCGTCACCGCCATCTCCGCCGATCAGCTTCCGATCGTCGGCGAAGTGCCGCGCATGCCCGGGCTGTACGTTGCGGCGGGCGGATCGGCCTTCACCCTCGGCCTTACCTTCGCCCGTCTGCTCGCCGGCGCGATGAGCGGGCAGTCGGTTCCCGAGCTCGCGATCGTCTCGCCCGCCCGGTTCGAGCATCTGAACGGGTTCATGGGGTGAGCGCGCGACGCACCTCCGCCGAAGCCTCGACGGTCACGCTGATCGTCGATGGCGAGCCGCTGGTCGCCGCCGCGGGTGAAACGATCGCCGCCGCGATGCTCGCGGGTGGGCGCATCGCCTTTCGCCGCGACACGCAGGGGCGCCCGCGTGGCCTGTTCTGCAACATGGGCAGTTGCGGCGAATGCACCGTCACGCTCGCGCGCAGCGGCCGCCGTGTTCGCGCTTGCCTGGTCGAAGCGACCGACGGGCTGGAGCTCACGACCCTTGGCTGACCCCCTCTCCCTCGACGTCGCGATCATCGGCGGCGGCCCCGCCGGCCAGGCCGCGGCGCTGGTGCTCGCGGCTCACGACGTGTCGATCGCGGTGATCGACGAACAACCGCGCCCCGGTGGCCAGATCCTTCGCCAGCCGCCGCGCCGCGGTGCGGACTGGCTGCCGGGCCGCAGTTATGCCGCGCTCAAGCACCAGCTCTGCCGCTTCGAGGCGCTCGACGGCATCGCGTGGCTCGGCGGCCGATCGGTGCTCGATTGCCAGCCCGGCCGCCTGCTCGTCCACGGGCCGGACGGCACGCAGGCGATCGCCGCCAGGCACATCCTGATCGCTTCGGGGTGCCAGGATCTTGCCGTGCCGCTCCCCGGCTGGACGCTGCCCGGCGTCTATGCCGCAGGCGGGATCCAGGCTTTGCTCAAGAGCCAGCACATCCTGGCCGGCGAGCGGATCCTGCTCGCCGGCACGCACCCGCTGCAGCTCGTCATCGCCGAACAGATCATTCACGCCGGCGGCAGCGTCGCGGCGGTGCTGTTCGCCCAGCCGCAGCGCGCAATGCTCGCCCCCTTGCTCCGTGCGCCCGCGACGGCGGTGCGCCGCGCGCGCGATCTTCTCGCCGGGGGCGGCGCCATGCGCACGCTGCGCCGCGCCGGCGTGCCCGTCCACTTCGGCACCGGCCTTGCTCGCGTCATCGGCACCGACCAGGTCGAGGCCGCCGAAACCAGCGCCCGCACGATCGCCTGCGATGCGATCGGCCTGTGCTATGGCTTCGTGCCGCAATCCGTCCTTCCCCGCATGGCCGGCGCGCAGGTCGTCGCGGCCGGGCCGGCAGGCGGCTGGCGCGCCACGCATGACGCCTGGATGCGCGCCTCGACACCCGGCATCCATGTCGCGGGCGAAGTAACCGGTGTTGCCGGCGCGGAAGCGGCGCGGGCGGCAGGCACCATCGCCGGGCTGGGCATCGCGCTCGACCTTGGTCTGGTCACGCCCGCCGCCGCCGAGACCGCCGCCCGCCCCGCCCGCCGCGCACTCGCGCAGCACCGCGCCTTCGCTTCGATGCTCGACGCCGTCGCGGACCCGCGCGCCTACCTGCCCGGGCCGGAGCCCGACACGTTGATCTGCCGCTGCGAGGATGTGCCGCTCGCCCCGATTGAGCAGGCTGTCGCGACCGGCGCCTCGGCCAACGCCGTCAAGCTCGCCACGCGTTGCGGCATGGGCCTGTGCCAGGGGCGCAATTGCGAGCCCACGCTGCTGCGCCTTCTGGCCGACGCAGGCCGACCTGGCGACCCAGGCTTCACCGCGCGCTTTCCCGCCCGCCCGGTCGCGATCGGCGACCTTCTCGCCTGAGTGCCGGGCCTGACCGTTGCAACCG
This sequence comes from Sphingomonas sp. OV641, assembly GCF_900109205.1. Lineage (NCBI taxonomy): Bacteria > Pseudomonadati > Pseudomonadota > Alphaproteobacteria > Sphingomonadales > Sphingomonadaceae > Sphingomonas > Sphingomonas sp. OV641. Next base: position 254,005 of record NZ_FNZB01000004.1, read on the forward strand.
AGGCAACGATGTTTGCGCCGCCGCCGAATTGCCTGCGCGCCGCCGCCCCCGCACACTGGCGCCTCATCCTCAAGGAGTTTGCCATGAGCGCCGCGCCGCCCAAGCCCCGCTTCCTCTCGGTCGACCATATCTCCTGGACGGTGCCCGACCTGGACGTCGCCGTCGCCTTCTACCGCGACGTGATCGGTGCCGAGGAGCTGTTCCGCATGGGGCCGATGGACGCCGCCGACATCCCGCTGGACGATCAGGGCCGCGACTGGATGGAAACGCATGTCGGCGTCCCCGGCGCCCGGCTCACGCTGGTGATGATGAAGCTCACCGACAACATGAACTTCCAGCTGGTCCAGTACGACAAGCCTGTCGACCGCCGCCAGGATCTGCCGCGCAATTGCGATCGCGGCGGGCATCACCTCGGCCTCAAGGTCGACGATGTCGAGGCCGCGATCGCCTATCTCACCGCGCACGGCTGCACCGCGTCGGAGATCATCCACATCGATGCCGGCCCGCTCGCCGGCAAGAAGAATGTCTATGTGCTCGATCCCTTCGGGCACCAGCTCGAAATCGTCGACTGAAGGAGACCGCCCGATGGCCAATACCAAGATCAACCCCGCCGGCCTCTACGATGCGGTCGGCTACGGCTTCTCGCACGCCAGCCTGCAGGCGGGCGGCCGCACGCTCCACCTCGCGGGGCAGGTGGCGTGGGACAAGGACGGGAATGTCGTCGGCGCCGGCGATCTCGCCGCACAGACCGCTCAGGCGCTCGCCAACCTCAAGGCCGTCCTCGAAGAAGCCGGCGCGACGCCTGCCGACGTCGTGCGGCTGCGCACCTATGTCGTCGATCACAGCCCCGACAAGCTCGGCCCCGTGCTGGGCGCGATCGGCGCCTTCTACGGCGATGCGATGCCGGCCCCCAACACCTTCATCGGCGTCGCCGCGCTCGCGCTGCCTGATTTCCTGGTCGAGATCGAGGCGACCGCCGCGCTCGACTGACACGCCTTTGCCGCCACGATCCAGCGCCCGCGCCGCTCCCCGGCGCGGGCGTTTTCTTGCTCCCGTGTCATCAGCCTGCCGCACGAATCCACTAACGCAGAGATCAGAAATTACGTGCAAAAGCACATGCCTTCGGCTAATTTCCGGCTCCGTGTCGAAGCCGTCGCGTCCTGCGCCGGGCCGGCGGCTTGATCGGGAAAGAAGTTCCCGCCTAAGCTTTCAGCAATGGCGGCCAGAGAAGCCGGGGCATGGCAGAGGATCGAATGGAAAACCGCAGTAGCTATGACCCGAACAGCCCGAGTTTCCGGCTGGAGAATTCGCCCTTCTACTTGATTGCTCACGCCGACTTCAAATATCATGAGGATATGGACAAGGTGCTGCACAAGCACGGCGTGTCCAAACCCATTTATCGCATCCTCACCGTGCTGCGCGAACGCGCACCCGCCTCGATCGGCACGATCGCAGAAGCCGCGCTGACCAAGCGCTCCACGGTCAGCCGGATCATCGACCGCATGGTCGAACAGGGCCTCGTCACCACCGAGCCCAATGCCGACGACAACCGCATCACCGACGTGACGCTGAGCCCCGCGGGCCAGCAGATGCTGCGCAAGCTGACCCCCATCGTCGGCCGCCAGTTCGACCGCGCCATGGAAGGCATCAGCAACCGCGACATCGCCCACCTGCTGCGCACCTTGCACAAGATCGGCGCGAATTTGAGCAAGCTGCCGATCGAGTAAAGCGGGCGGGTACGCCCATCATTCCCTCCATGCGCCAGCATGATGGAGGGAACGCCACGGGCGCTACCCTCCGCCGCCTTCCCCTCCACTCCGCTTTCCGGACGCGCTCCTCTTGCGCTGCCCGGAGACCACGGATCCCCGCCTGCGCGAGGATGGTGAAAGGGTATCTGCTGGCGAATAGCCGTCTCAGCCGATTCCACCGTCCGGGATCGCCGCCTAGCGGATGTTCAGCGACAGAAATCGCTGCCTTTCCAATCGTCGTTCAGGCGCATCCAGGGCTCGCCCGCAGGTGCCAGGATCAGCACGAGGCTGCGGCGCCCTTTTGGTGCCGCCTGCAGGTGTGCGCCACCCGGCACGATATAGCTTTCACCGGCCTTGATGACGCGCCGATCGGTCGGGCTCTGCGTGCATTGCTCACCGTCGATAACGTAGAAGCCCTCGGGCCCGGAGTGGCTGTGCACGCGCGTGCGCATGCCGGCCGGGAACCATGATTCCATGAACCGGGCCGTGATTGGCTTTCCCTTTGTCGAATGAAATGGCCCCGCGACATGATGCGGCGGCAATGACCTGACGACTTTCTGCGCAGACAGGACGTACAGCCACCAGCGGTCATGAGCCTGCACGGCGACGCTCCAGGCGCGCCCTCTACCAAGCCGATGTGCGTCCGCTTCGTTCCTGGCGGGAACGATGTGCCAGTAGAGCGTCGCGGGAGGCGAGCCGAGCGAGATCTCCGTGCTCAGGAAGCAGCCCGACTTCCCCCTGTTCTCGGCCGCAGGCTCGGTGCAGCCACCGGGAACAGGCGGCACCTGCTGTGAGATCATGGCTGCGAGGAGCGCGAAACCTTCGAGCATGGCGATCTCCCTCGACGCTGCGCCAACAAGATCTCACTCTACCTCAATGCCCGCAATGGTCGCTTTCCCGCCAACTCCGGGCGCCCGTGGTCGCCGGAAAGCTGAGAGAAACAGGCCGGGCTGAAGACGCCGGCTTGCGGACGTTGCGCCACTTCCGGTTCAGCGCTCACGCCCCGTTACGTTGACAATCTTGAAACCTGCCATTTGCAGCGCGTAGATTACACCAGCGACGCAACGCCAAGGAACTTCCGCCATGTCCTGTTCGACATAGGCGCGTTGTGCGGACTTTACCGCTGAACGACCGAGAACCAGCAATTCATCCGTCGTAACTTTTTCCCCTCCAACCTCGATGTTGCAGGCGGAGGCAGACCCCCGAATGGTCACGCCAAACGGCGTCGGGGCTGTTCGGCCTACACACGCCGGGGTGGCAAGCGGAGCAGCAACAAGCATAGCCAATCGGAGCGCTTGAAACATCCATCAACGATGCCGAAGCCGTGCTCGCTTGACAATGACCGCATCCACCACGTTCCGGGCGTCTATGAATACCGCCGACGATCCCGAATGCTGCCGGGCTGAAAACGCCCAAGGGCGGACGAACGCAGCCGCTGACTCTATTGTAAATACTAGAAAGGAGGAAAATACCGATGATAGACTTTTCCGATGATGACTTTGAGATTCTACAGAAAGGGAATCCGTTTCTTAAATCGTCTGAATTAGCGTATAACCTTGTTCTTCTACTAGGACCTTTCAACGCTTTCGAGGCTCGTGCGGTCGCGGCTTATGAGAGTGAAGATTTGACTTGCCGCCGTGAAGTTGCAAAATTTATCGATAGAAATGATTTCTCCCTAACAGGGAAACAGAGGGCACGACAAAACTTGTTCTATAACATGCTTTACTTTGATGATATGCTGAATTGGGACAGTTATAATGCGATAAGCGAAAGTGTTTCCCAAGCGGGTGCGGAAGGAGACGCGATCGAAAGGGTTTTAAAGAGCTACATCTAGATACGATCCGGCGATGCGCGATGATCGAGCAAATGTCGCGCAGCGGGTTCTGGCCAACGGCAGCTAACCTGCCCAACTACCGCCGTCCGCAATGGGCAGGGACGATCCCGAAAGCGGCCGGGCCGAAAACGCCCAGTTGCGGACATCGCCGTTCCGGTTCAACTTGATGGCATGATCGCATATTGGCTTGGCACGGCAGCACTGATGAGCAGCGCACTGGCGGATGAGCCGACCAAGCCATCCGTTCCGAGTCAGACTTACCCTGCTGCGAAGATCGAGGCACCCGCAAGCGCGGAAAAGCTTGTCCTGATCAGGCAGTTTCTCCGGGCCATTGGGCGGCAAGATCAGCTTGATAGCGCAAGCTTCCTTGAGCGTTACGCCATACCAGGTGGGGTCATGTGGCCGATCAAGCCGGGCAGCCAAATAACGGAAGACCTGCGTAGCGGATTCGAGCGGCGGATGTCGGCACTTAAGAGCGCCTACGAGAAGCATCGGGCGACGTATCAGAAGGCCTACGAAGACCATGTGAATTGGGAGTTCACAGAGGACGAACTCGCCAAGATCGTGACGTTTTTGGAGAGCCGCGTCGGCAAGCATTACCTTGATGGACGCTGGCGCATGGAGGCGTACACCGAGACAAATACGGAGGACATCGAGCAGGGTATCGTGGCCGAGGCGCAAGCTAGCTTGGCAAAATAGCCGAAGTCCGCTTTCCACCCCCTTTCGGTCGCTCACGATTGCCGAGACGCTTCCCGAAAGCAGACCGGCAGCTATCACGGGGACGGCTTCCGAAAGCGGCAGTTCCGAAATCGCCCACTTGAACACACTTGCGCGTGAAGGCAGGCAAGTGCTCATGACCTATGGGATCGTTGAGCAATGGCATCCGGCTCCCGCCCTTATCGGACGGAAGGCCTTGATCTTCGACCTAAGCTGGCAAGGCGGTGAGAAGCGCCTTATCGCCACCGTTTGGTTCACGAACGAGGCGGGCGTAGGCGAAGAGAATGCCAGCGCCGTTATCATCTTTGAGGATGTATTCGCATTTCAAGTTCTTGACGAGAACATGGAGTTTAGCGGCATCACGGAGGATAATGCAGTTGTTCCGAAGATCGGCTTTCCTTGGGGTGGTCGCTGGCCCTATCTTGAGGTTCATTCTTCCGAGTGGATCAGGCAACTGGCTGAACACGATGGGGCGTGGAAGGCGTCCGAGTTCCGGCATCTGGTAATTACCACGGAAAGCCTGCATTTGCATGTAGCCTGTCGCAAACTGTCTCCGCCGTCCTATCACTTTGCCGGCTAGGAACGAACGCCCGCTTTCCACCCACAACGGACATCACCCTCCCCGCAAGGGCAGCCACCAACAGAACGCCAGCCCTTTACCGCGCGACCACGACCTTCCCGTCCGCCACCACGTACCGCACCTGTCGCAGGTTCTTGAGGTCCGCCAGTGGGTTCGCGCCCACCACCAGCAGGTCGGCGATCTTGCCCGGCTCCACCGTGCCAAGCTTGTCGCCCATCCGCATGATTGTCGCCCCAACGCGCGTTGCGGAGGCGAGCACGTCGGCGTTGCTCAGTCCCGCCTGCCGCAGATAATCCAGCTCCCGGAAATAAGCGTCCGGGTAGCGCACTTCATTCTCGAACGGGATGTCCGTCCCCACCCCGATCGGCACGCCCGCGCGATGCGCCTCGGCGACGCGCTTCAGGTGATCGCCTTGATCGATGACGAAGCGGCGCGAATGGGTGTGGTAGAAGCCGCCGGTGGGGATGCCGGCGGTCGGATAGCCGCCCTCCAGCAGGTTATCGAAGGCGCCGATCGTCGGCACGAACGCCGTGCCGTGCTTCTTCATCAGCGGCACCGCCTGGTCGCTCATGTCGAGCGGGTGCTCCAGCGTGTCGACGCCGGCCGCGATCGCCCAGTCGGTGTATTTGCCATAGCTGTCGATCGCCACCGGCACGCCCAGCGAATGCGCCTCGTCGATCGCGGCGGCGATTTCCTCCTGGTCGCCCGGCGCGCCGAGCTTGATCCAGTCGGCCAGCACGCGCACTTGCTCGCGCACCGCTGCGCGCCATTCCCACGGGCCGTTGTTGCCGTGTGAGGCGCCGCCCAGCCCCGGCTTCTGCCGCCCCGTGGCGGTCGAGGTCACTTCGTCGCCATGGCCGCTGGTGCTGGAGATGATCCGCCCGCTCCACATGACGCGGGGACCCCGGATGATGCCGCGGTCGACCGCTTCCTTGATGCGTAGCGCGACGTCGTCCATCGTCCCCACGTCGCGCGCGGCGGTGATGCCGGCGTCGACCAGCTGGCTCGCCAGCGCCGTGCCGCGGATCGCGGCGGCGGCCGGGCTGTCCGAATAGGCCCCCATGTTTGGCCCGCGCTGCTGCGTGAAATGGATGTGCAGGTCGATCAGCCCCGGCATCACGAACATGCCCGTGGCGTCGATCGTGCGCGCGGCATTGGCGGGCACCGGCGTGCTCGCGGCCGGGCCGGCGGCGAGGATGCGGTCACCCTGCGTCACCACCACCGCATTGGCGATCGGCGCACCGCCGCGACCGTCGATCAACGTGCCGCCGGTCAGCACCAGGATCGGCTCTCGGCTGCGATCGATCGGCGGGATCGGGATGCGGCGCACATCGTCGGTCGTCTCGGGAATGGCGCGCTTCGTTTGAGCAACCACCGGCGACGACAAAACCACCGCCCCGAGCATCCCCGACACCCACGCGCGCACCATCCGCCGATCCGCCATCGCCGACCCCCCATTTCTCAATATAACGAATTGCACGTGATTTAGCGCATGTTTACGTTGACCGCACAAGCGCTTTTTGCTTCCATGTGACGCAACGATGACGCGGAATCGTCGCGTATGGCGCAACGATCTTGCCGTTGAAGCCGCACGCTCGCCGCGTCATCCTCGCACGCATTGGCCCCGAAAGGACCACGCATGACCAGCCAGACGCTCAACGATTTCGCCACCGGCATCGCCACCGGCGCGATCCGCACGATCGACCTCACGCAGACGCTGTCGCCCGACACGCCCACGCTCGTCCTGCCGCCCGAGTTCGGCCAGTGCGCCGGCTTCAGCCAGCAGGAAATCTCGCGCTACGATGAACGCGGCGTCGCCTGGTATTGGAACAATTTCACCGTCGGCGAGCATACCGGCACGCATTTCGATGCGCCGATCCATTGGGTCACTGGCAAGGATCTGCCCAACAACGCGCTCGATACCGTGCCGCCCGCCGATTTCGTCGCTCCCGCGGTGGTGATCGACATCAGCACCCAATGCGCCGCGGACCCCGATTATCTCCTCACCGTCGAAGATATCGAGGCATGGGAGGCCGAATACGGCCAGATCCCGCCGCGCAGCTGGGTGATGCTGCGCACGGACTGGTCGAAGCGCGAGGGCGAAGCCTACACCAACCGCCGCGAGGACGGCGCGCACACGCCCGGCCCGTCGGTGGAGGCGGTGCGCTTCCTCGTCGACGAGCGCGATGCGCACGGCTTTGGCGTGGAGACGATCGGCACCGATGCCGGCCAGGCGCATCTGCTGGAGCCGGCATATCCGGCGCACAGCTTCTTCCACGCCGCGGGCCGCTACGGCCTGCAATGCCTGGCGAACCTCGATCTCCTTCCGCCGACCGGCGCGCTGGTCGTGGCGACTCCGCTCAAGATCGCCGGCGGCTCGGGCAGCCCGCTGCGCGTCCTCGCCTTCGTGGCCGGCTGAGGCGATGGCGGAGCGGTCGTTCAAGGCGGAGGTCGAGCAGCTCAGGCTCGGCGACGGCGACGTCTTCCACGGCGAGGGCATTCTCGCCGTCACCAAGGCGCTGCTGCAATCGGGCGTCGCCTATGTCGGCGGCTATCAGGGCTCGCCGATCAGCCATTTGATGGACGTGTTCGCCGACGCGAACGACCTGATGCGCGAACTGGGCGTGCACTTCGAATCCTCCGCCAGCGAGGCGACCGCCGCCGCGATGCTCGCCGCCTCGGTGAATTATCCGCTGCGCGGCGCGGTGGCGTGGAAGTCAGTCGTCGGCACCAATGTGGCGTCGGATGCGCTCTCCAATGTCGCGTCGGGCGGCGTCACCGGCGGCGCGCTGGTCATCCTCGGCGAAGATTACGGCGAAGGTTCCTCGATCATGCAGGAGCGCACCCACGCCTTCGCGATGAAGTCGCAGATGTGGCTGCTCGATCCGCGGCCGAACCTCACCGCGATCGTAGACATGGTGGAAAAGGGCTTCCAGCTCTCCGAAGCATCAAACACGCCGGTGATGCTCGAACTGCGCGTGCGCGCCTGCCACGTCACCGGCAGCTTCGTCGCCAGGGACAATAAGCGCCCGCCGCTGACGGTGGCCGACGCCGCCGAGGCCCCGGTGCGGGACACCGACCGCATCGTGCTCCCGCCGGCGAACTTCCTCCACGAAGTCGAGAAGATCGAACGGCGCTGGCCCGCCGCGCTCGATTTCATCCGCACGCACAAGCTCAACGAGCATTTCGGTACCGCCACCGACGACATCGGCATCATCGTGCAGGGCGGCCTGTTCAACTCGCTGAACCGCGCGCTCGAACTGCTCGACCTGTCGGACGCCTATGGCAATGCGAAGCTGCCGATCTACGTCCTCAACGTCACCTACCCCCTGATCCCCGACGAGGTCCGCGACTTCTGCGCCGGCAAGAGCGCGGTGCTGGTGATCGAGGAAGGCCAGCCCGAATTCATCGAGCACGAGCTCAACACGCTCGTCCGCCGCGCCGATCTCCAGACGAAGATCGTCGGCAAGGACGTCCTCCCCCGCGCCGGCGAATATGGCGGCGCGGTGATCCGCGACGGCATCGCCAAGTTCCTCCGTGCCCATGCCCCCGACCGCGCGCCGCCCGAGGCAGCACCCGCCCCCGCGCCCGCGCTGTCACCCGCGATGGTCCCGCAACGCCCCGCCGGCTTCTGCACCGGCTGCCCCGAGCGCCCGATCTTCTCCGCGATGAAGCTGGTGCAGAAGGAACTCGGCGCGTTTCACGTCTCGGCCGATATCGGCTGCCACCTGTTCTCGATCCTGCCGCCCTTCCATATCGGCAACACGACGATGGGCTATGGCCTGGGCACCGCCGGCGCCTCCGCCTTCAAGCCCCGCGACAAGCGCGCGATCGCGATCATGGGTGATGGCGGCTTCTGGCATAACGGCCTCACCTCCGGCATCGGCAACGCCGTCTTCAACCAGGACGATAACCTTACCATCATCGTCGACAACGGCTATTCCGCCGCCACGGGCGGCCAGGATATCCTCTCGTCCCGCGCGAAACCGCCGCATCGCAAGACCAATAACCCGATCGAAAAGGCGGTGCGCGGCGTCGGCATCGGCTGGGCAAAGACAATGACGCGCACCTATGACGTCGCCGGCATGCGAGACGCCATCCGCGATGCGCTGGTCGCGCCCGAAAAGGGCCCCAAGGTGCTGGTCGCCCAGTCCGAATGCCAGCTCAACCGCCAGCGCCGCGTAAAGCCCTTGATGGCCAAGGCGATCAAGAACGGCGAGCGCGTCGTGCGCGAGCGGTTCGGCGTCGATCCCGACACCTGCACCGGCGACCATAGCTGCATCCGTCTCTCCGGCTGCCCCTCGCTGACGATCAAGCCCAATCCCGATCCGCTGCGCCAGGATCCGATCGCGTATGTCGAGAACAGCTGCGTTGGCTGCGGCGTCTGCGGCGAGGTGAGCCATGCCGCGGTGCTCTGCCCCAGCTTCTACAAGGCCCAGATCATCGCCAATCCCGACCGCCGCGACCGGTGGCGGCAGCGGGTCCGCGACTGGGTGATCGGCGCGCTGCAGCGGCGCACCAGCCGCTCGATCGCCGCGAGGGCATTCTGATGGAAGAGATTTCGAAGACGGGTCGGCGCATCACCATCGCCATCCTGGGCCTCGGTGGCCAAGGGGGCGGCGTGCTTGCCGACTGGGTGGTGCAGCTCGGCGAAGCGAACGGCTATGTCGCGCAAGGAACCTCGGTCCCGGGCGTCGCGCAGCGCACCGGCGCCACGATCTATTATGTCGAGATGATCCCAGCCGGCGCCAGCGAGCCGGTGCTGGCGCTCACCCCCGTGCCGGGCGATGTCGACGTGGTCGTCGCGTCCGAGCTGATGGAGGCCGGCCGCGCGATCCTGCGCGGTTTCGTCGGCAAGCAGACGGTGCTGATCGGCTCCACCCACCGCGTCTATGCCATCGACGAGAAGTCGGCGATGGGCGACGGCCGCGCCAGCGGCGAGCGGATCGTCGCGGCCGCGCGGGAACGGTCGAGGCGCTTCATCGGCTTCGACATGGACGCCGCCGCCGACCGTGCCGGTACGGTGATCAGCTCCGTCATGTTCGGCGCGCTGGCCGGCAGCGAGGCGCTCCCTTTCCCGCGCGAGGCGTATGAGGCCGCGATCCGCGCTGGCGGCAAGGCGGTCGAGGCGAGCCTAAAAGGGTTCGATGCAGGGTTCGAAGCCGCCCAGGGCCGTCCCGAGCCGGCCTTGGTCGCCGCGCCCGCGACCGTGCCGACCTCCCCTGCCGGCCGTGTGCTGCTCGCCCGGATACAGGCGCAACTGCCGGTCGAGGCGCACGCCTTCGCCATCGAGGGCGTTCGCCGCCTGATGGATTATCAGGACGCCGCTTACGCCGGCCTGTACCTCGACCGGCTCGTCGCCCTGAGCGACGATCCCGCGGTGCTGACCGAAGCCGCCCGCCATCTCGCGCTATGGATGGCCTATGATGACACGATCCGCGTCGCCGACCTTAAGGTGCGCGAGACGCGCCTCGCCCGCGTGCGCGGCGAGGTGAAGGCGAAGCCCGACCAGATCATCGCCGTCACCGAATATATGCACCCGCGCCTGGAGGAGATCTGCGAGACGCTCCCGGGCTGGCTCGGCGGGCGCATCCTCGCCAGCGAGCGTCTTGGCCAATGGCTCGCCCCCATGTTCCGCAAGGGGCGCCACGTCGAGACGACCAGCGTGCGCTGGTTCATCGTCCTGTGGTTGCTCGCCGCCATGCGCCGCTGGCGCCGCGGCACCCTTCGCTACGGCCACGAACAGGCGCGGATCGCGGACTGGCTGGCGCTGGTGCACGACGCCGCGCCAGACGCCGGCCTAGAACTCGTCAAATGCCAGCGGCTGATCAAGGGCTATGGCGACACGTTCGCGCGCGGACTGGGTAATTACACCCGCATCACCGATCGTTACCGCGCCGGCGGGCTGGACGCCGCGGGCATCCGGCGCCTGCGCGAAGCAGCGCTGGCGGACGAGGATGGCGTGGCATTGGGGCAGGCGCTGGCGTCGTAGCGGCCCTGCTCCCCGAGCCGGACTGGAACATGGGGCCGGTGCGATTTCCTGCTTGAACTGTCATTCGGCCGTGAGCGGGAATCCGCCGTGCCGCTTACGCCAAGGCAGGAGGAGCGAGCGACAGCGCCAGCGGACGGTTGGATGCCGCGACACGCCCGGCGTGACGGATGGTCGCACGGCTTTGCATTCCGCTCGTGCCGAGCCTGTCGAAGCACGTGCCCCGAGCGCTGGCCTGCGCGACACGCCCTCCGGCAGGCTCAGGGCAAACGGATGCTGGCCCCGGATCCCCGCATCCACCCCGCGCGCCGATATTTGCGCAAGCTCAGGATCGACAGCCTTATTGTCGGGTGAAACACACCCGCGCCACGTCAGTTTGACAGGTAAGCCATCGACATCAGCACCTTGGGCAGCATCGCCGCGCCTGCATGCATGCGGATCGGCGTCGGCGCGCGCGGCGTGACCGACAGCGCCTCGCGATCGTTCGACGCCAGCATCGCGCCCATCTCCGTGCCGATCATCGTGTTGAGCGAAATGCCGCGGCCATTGTCGGCCTGGATCGCAAAGGCGCCATCGCCCAGATCATAGACTTCGGGCAGGAAGGATGCGTTGAGCCACGCCACCCCTTCCCACAGATAATCGATCCGCGGGTTTGGCAGGGCGGCGAAATGCTGCGCCACCCGCCGCCGCGCCTCGCGCACATGGGCACGCTGCCCCTTGACCAGATAAGAGGTGGCAAAGGCGGAAATCAGATGGCCATGATCGTCGATGCGCGCGGTGAACAGATACGGCACCTTGTCGGTGAACGCCCCACCCTCCGGCAGGATCACGGCGCGCTCCTCGGGCGATAGCGGGGCGGTGGCGAACTGGATCACGTGCAGCGGCAGCGCCGTGCGCCGCAGCGCGGGGTGCAGGCCCGCATTGCCACCATTGGCCGCCAGCACCAGTCGCCGCGCCGTTACGGTGCCGCCGGGGGTGCGCGCCACCCAGCGATCGCCCTCGCGCCGCAACGCGTGCACCCGGCTGTCGGCATACACGCCGGCGCCCAGCCGCCGCGCCGCCGCTGCCAGCCCGCGCGCATAGCCCAGGGGATTGACGCTCCCACCCTCGGCAAACCGCAAGGCACCGACGTAACGCTCGGCGCCGAACACCTGCCCGATCCGCTCGCCTTCCACGAACGAAACCTTGAAGCGCCGCGACGACCATTGGTTGGCAACGCGCCGCTGTGTCTCCGCGAGCGCGGCATTGTGCGCCGGCGCGTAGAAGCCGTCCTCGCGCGCCTCGCACTCCAGGCCATGGCGGGCGATCAGGTCAAAGACGCCGCGGGCGGAGCCGCCCACCATGCGCGTCAGCTTCTCGGCCTTGGCGCGGCCCAGCACGCGCCCGACCGTCTCGGGCGTGTGCCGGATATAATCAGGCGCGATCAGCCCGCCGCTCCATCCAGTGGCGCCGTCGCCGGGCTGGCCCGCCTCCAGCAGCACGGTCTGGACGCCGGCTTCGGCCAGGCGCAGCGCGGTGGTCAGCCCGGCCACGCCGCCGCCGATTACCAGCACGTCCGTGTCGAGGTCACCGGCCAGTGACGGCAATGTCGGCGCCGGCACGGCAGTCGCCGACCAGACCGTCGCCGATGAGGGCAGCTCGTCCACCGGAGGACGGCTCGGCTGGTGCAGCATCACCGCATCTTCGCGCGAAGGGGACCGGGGTTCGTCGCGTGCGGCGCGCCTGGTGCCGGCACGACACCCGCAGACTGGGGCAACGTCATGATACTCATACTTTCCTGTCGCGCCGCAGCCGGCGCTGGTTTCGTCAAGCGTGGCTCAGGCAGTCACCGGCGCGACCTGCGGCGTGCGCTCGATCCGCCGCGCGATGGCAACGAAGAGCAGCACGAAGCAGAGCGCGACGGGCGTGTTCATGATCATCGGCAATGACATCTCATTGTTGCCGACGATGGAAACCGCGATGAAAATGGCGGTGCCTTCCTGCCGCATCAGGTGCTCGACGCCGATCGCGATATTCTCGCGGCGGCTGAACCCGGCGAAGCGCACGATCGTCATCACCACGCAGACCATGATCAGGTTGAGCGCCACGGTGATCCAGAACAGCGCGCCCAGATTCTGCCGCAGCACCGGGATCTGATCGACCAGGATGACGCCGAACGAGCTGAACAGCACGATCGTCGCGGCGTTCTTCAGGTACCGCTTGAACCAGATCGCGAAGGCGGGCCGCAGCGCACGCACCGTAAAGCCGACCGCCGCTGGCAGCACCGTGATCGAGAAGATGTCCCAGAAAAAGGACGCCAGCGGCACCTGCACGTCCGCTTCCAGCCCCATGAAGTGGAGCAGCGCGAAATGCGCATAAAAGGGAATGACGAAGATGTAGATCATGCTGAGCAGCAAGGTCATCGACATGGACAGCGCCAGGTCGCCTTTCGCCATGTCGGTGAACAGGTTGGACAGCATCCCGCCGGGCGTGGTCGCGAGCAGCACGAAGCCGACGGCCAGCGCCGGCGTAGGCGCGACGGTCAGCGCCAGCGTCAGCCCGATCGCCGGCGGCACGATCAGCATCGAACACACGCCGAAGATCAGCGCGCGCTTGTTGCGGAACACCTGGCGGAAGTCGTCGGCGGTCAGCGACAGGCCCATCGAGGCCATCACCGCGATCAGCGATCCGGGCAGGAACCAATTGCCCAACAGGTCCATCAGATCGGCATAGGTCATGGCGCGGCGATCCTCAGGCGGTGGCGAGCGTGATGGTGCAGGCGCCGTTGCGCCGGATCGTGCGGCAATCGGCCTGCGCCTTCGCGAGGTCCTCGGGCAGGATGCGCGCGCACACGTTCGCCTGGATCCAGCCGAACGGCATCAGCAGCCGCCCGCCCGGGCCGTAGAACAGCCCGATGTCGTAGAATTCGCCCGGTGGCAGCCCCTTGGTGCTTCCCGCCGCCAGATACGCCAGCACGATGTCGCCGGTATCGGGATAGGAGGTGGCGTTCTCGAACGGGATCGGCGGCGTCGCCATGCCCGCGGGCAGCGTGCTCGCCGGCATCGGCACGGAGATTTCCGGCCCGGTCCAGATCGCATGCATCGCCTCGAACCCGGCCTTGCGCTCGGCCAGATCCCACAGAAACGCACAGGATTGCGGCGCTGCCGCCTCCAGCAGCTCGCAGCGCGCGGACAATCCCGACACCGGCTCGTTCAACGTGATCAGCCGCATGGCTCAGCGCTCCCCCAGAGTGGCCAGATATTCGTCGCGTTGCAGGGCGATCGGCACATTGCCGTTCAGCCACAGGAAATCGTGGAAACGGCGCAGGTCAAACGCGTGGCCCTCGCGGATCCGCGCCTCGGCAAGGAACTCCAGCGTCTGCATCTTGCCGATCTGGTAGCTGATCGCCTGGCCCGGCGCGGCAGCGAAGAACGCGGCTTCCTCCAGCGCGGTGGCACGGTCCATCGGTACCGTTTTCTCGAGGTAATCCGCCGCCTGCGCGATCGAGAACGCGCCGAGCGCCAGCTTCACGTCCACCTCGACGCGCAGCGCGCGCAGCCGCGCGAAATTGTAGATGATCTCGCGCGTCTTGGGCGCATCTGCCCACAGGCCCGCCTGCAGCATCATCTCCTCGGCATAGAAGCCGGTGCCCTCATTGGCGGCGCTGTCGTAATAATGGCGGCGCAGCGGATCGGGATGTTTCCAGCCGAGGCTCAACTGGAAGAAGTGCCCCGGCACGCCCTCGTGCACGATGATCGGACGCGGATCGCGCGTGATCGACAGGTTGAAATAGCCGAGCTTGGGCGACGGATCGGGCAGATAGACCGTCGCATTCTGCCCCACGCGCGACGGGCCGGTCAGGTCGAACGTCCGCCCCAGCCAGCCGATCGGCGCGAGATAGGCCGGGAATGGCAGCGCATTGTAATGGCCCACCCAGTCCGGCACCGTCAGCAGCCGCTGCTCGGTCAGGAAGCGCCGCACCTTCAGTTCCTCGGCATCAAGCCGCGCGGTTACTGCGCCGATCGAAGCGCCGATGGGCAGCTCCGCCGCGCCCCGATTGCGGTTGCGCTCCAGCGTCTCGAACAGCACGGCGCGTGCCCATTCTTGCCGACCCATCACCAGCAGCTCTTCGGGAGCATGCGGGATCAGCGCGACCTGGTCGAGGAAGAAGCGATAGGCGTCCGCGCCCACCGCCGTCTTGGCCGGCAAGCCGCCCTGCTTCGCCTTCAGATAGGCGCCGAACTCCGCAAATGCCTCGATCGCCGCCGCAACCGCCACCTTGAGCTTCGCCGCCTGCGCGGCATCGGCAAAGGGCGTCAGCCCCGCCGCCATGCCGTTCAGGCTGGCCGGCACCTCGTCGATCTGCGCACGCGCGATCGCGACGAACGGCCCGCGCATGTCGGTCAGGTTCGCCCGCCCCGCCGTGAGCGTCGCCGGCACGCGGCCGAGCAGCCGGATCACTTCGTCGATGCGCGCGCGCTCCACCGGCGGCGGGGGCAGCAGCACCTCGAACACCGGCTCGATCGCCTGCGCGACATAGAAATGCGGCTGGCGCTGCCACGCGGCGACGTGATCCAGCTCCCAATGCACCCGCGCCAGCGCCGATCCGACGAGGCGATAGTCGGTCTTTTCCTGCGGGCTGCGCGGGGCGCTCGCCAGCGCCTTCCAGCGGGCATCGAACGCGGCAAGCTTGGCCTTTTGCGCCGTCACGCCGGCGGGCGTCCAGTCGGGCGCCCAGCCTGCCGGCCGCTCGATCCGCGGCACGTCGTCGCTGGTCGCCGGCTGGGTCACCGCCCGCCACGCCCAGAAGTCCGCGCCAAGCGCCTGCACCCCCGATCGTTCAAGGGCCGTCTGTGCCGCTACCGGCTGCGCCAGCAGGAGGCTGAGGATCAAGGCAAGCCGCGCACGCACTTACTGCTTGTTCTTCACGTTGCGGTCGAAGAATTCGGCCATCTTCTTGAAGGCAAAGCGCGTCTGCACCGTGCCTTCATTGTCCCAGCCGTGATTGGCGCCGGGCAGCGTCACCAGCTCGAACGGTTGCTGGTTGGCGATCATCTTCTCGGTCAACGCCACCGTATCCGAATAGAGCACCACGGGATCGCGCGTCCCGTGAATGATCATCAGCGGGTCCTTCACGCCCTGCACCTGATAGAGCGGCGACTGGCGCTCGTACCGTTCCGGCATGTCGGGCCCGGTCGGCGGCCCCATGATCCACATCTGCGACGGGTAAGCGTGCCAAACGTTGGTCGCCGGCGCGCCCGCGATCCCCGCGGCATAGACGCCCGGCTTCTTGGCGAGCGACATGATCGTCATCAGCCCGCCATAGCTCGATCCCCACAACCCGACGCGCTTGGGATCGGCATAGCCCTTCCCGACCAGGTAGCGCACGCCGCTCTCCAGGTCGTTGATGTCCATCGTGCCGTAGCTGTGGTGCTGCGTCTGGTTGTGCGCGCGGCCCTGCCCCCAGGAACCGCGCAGGTTGACGGTCAGGACGATATAGCCCTGCGCGACGAAATATTGGTCGATGCCCCAGGTCGGGTGCGCACGGCGCCCGCCCCATTGGTTCTGCACCCCGTCCGAATAGACCGATCCGACGATCACCGGATATGTCTTCGCCGGGTCGTAATTCGCCGGCAGCATCACGCGGCCGAGCAGGTTCTGCCCGTCGACATGGCTGGGAAATTCCACATAGCCGACCTTCGCCCAGGTCTGCTGATAGAATGCCGGCAGCGGCGACTTGGTCACCTGCGCCGCCTTCGCACCCGGCTTCGTGAGATCGGCGAGGTACAGCTCGGGCGGCGTCATGTCGTCGCTGAACCAGTCGGCGGCATGGCGGAAGTCGGGCGAATAGACCGGCTTGTGCGTTCCCGCCGCCGGCCCGCTGACGCGCTCCACCGCGCCGCCCGCAACCGGCACGCGATACACCTGCCGCTCGGCAAGATAGCTCTGGTTCGACAGGAAATAGAGCTGGCGATTGGCGCGATCGACCTCAAACGAGGCGATCTCCCACTTGCCGCTGGTGATCGCGCGCGGCGCCGCGGCGGCCGTCTTCTGGTGGTAGAGATGCGCCCAGCCGTCACGATCGGTCAGGATGATCAGTCCGTCGTCACCGGGCGCCCAGGCGACCTGCCAGTCGGGGCGGATATGGTGCGGCTCGGCCAGCTGGTAGAAGGTCTCGCGCGCACCGCTCGCCACGTCATAGACGTAGATCGTGTGCTCCTTGGCCTCCATGTCGGAGCCGCTGACGAACAGCCGCTTGCCGTCCGATGACAGGCCATAGCCCCAGATATGATGCTTGGGATCGGGCCGCTCGTAGAATTTCGTCGCCCCGCCCGCCAGCGTCACCACGCCGACGCGCGCCTTGGTCGTCTCGTCGCCCGGAAAGGCGCGGATCACGCGATTGTTCTGCGCCTTGCCCTTGGCATAATAAAGGATGTCGCGCTCCGGCATCAGCCGGTCGTCGTCCTGCTCGAATGCGATGGCGCGGCTGTCGTCGCTCCACTGGAAATCGCTGATGTAGACCTTCGGATCGTCGTCACCGACCAGCTTGCGCGCGGTCGCGCCGCTCGCCACATCGCGCACCCAGAGCACGCCGCCCAGCGTCACGCGGTTCTTGGGATCCACCGGGCTGCCGGAAATGAACGCCAGCTTGGTGCCGTCGGGCGAGACCGCGAGCTTGCGGATCGCCTGCTTGTCGGCCTCCACCTTGGCGATCGTCCCGTTCGCCTCGCGGATGTGAAGCTGCCCGCCCAGCGTAAAGGCGATCCGCCCACGGTCGAGATACACCGCCTGGCCGATGCCATGCGCTTCGGCCTCGGGCTTGGACTCGCGGCCAAGGAACGTCAGCCGCGTCTTGCGGCCGGTCACGGGCGAGAACGACCAGATGTCCTGGAACGTCGCGCCCTCGTCGTTCCACAGGAACAGCACCGCCGATCCGTCCGCCGCCCAGCTATAGCCGACGGGCTCGGTCCCGACGATGCTCTTGAAGCGATAGAGGTCGTCGATCGACAGCGCCGTGCCCGGGACGCCCGCCGTGCCCGCGACCGGCGTGTCGATCCGCTGCGCCCCCGCCGGCCCCGTTCCCGCCGGCACCGTCCCCGCCAGCAGCGCCACCACCGCGACGCTCTGCGCGATCCCCCGAACGACCTGCGACCTCTTCATACGCCCACCCCTTTGGCACTCTTATCAGCCTGCCGGTGGCGGCACTCCCCGCCACCGGCAGACGCCCCCCGTCAGAACCTCTTGCGGAAGCCCACCGTGAAGCGGCGGCCGATCGCATCATAGGTCTCGCGCTCGTAAAGCTGGAAGGGCGGATCGTGGTCGCCGACATTGTCGATGTTGCCGAACAGCGTGAAGCCGTCCGCCACATCCAGCGACGCGCTGAGGTCGAAATAGCTGATCTCGCCCGTCTCCGGCACCGCCAGCAGCGGCGTCGCCGCGCCGGAGGCGATCGCCGCCGCGATCCGCCCGTCCTTCACCGATCCCAGGAAGCGATGACGCACCGACACCTGGAATGCATCGTTGACATCCCACGTCAGGCGCTGCGTGAACCGCCATTCCGGGTTTGCACTGCCGCAACTGCCCCCGCCGATGAAGCCGGCGCAATCGACCGCCGCGGCGATCGGGCTGCCCTGCGTGATCGACTCGATCAGATAGCTTCCGGTGATGAAATAGCTCAGCCGGCCCAGCGATCCGATCTCATGCGCATAGTCGAGCCGGAAATCGACGCCCGATGTCTTCAGCGACGCGATGTTCGCGTTGAGCAACGGCACGTCGAACAATTGCCCTTCCGGCGTGCGATTGGCGAGCGGCTGGCAGAAGATGTTCGACAGGGAAAGGTCGCCGCGGCACGCCGTGATGACCTGCTGCAATCCGCCGCCGAAGGCCGCGATCGCATTGTCGATCTTGATGTTGTAATAATCGACCGTCAGCTGGAGATTGCGCACGAAGTCCGGCCGGAACACCGCTCCCAGCGACCAGGTGTCCGACGTTTCTTCCTGCAGGTTCGGATTGCCCCCGGTGATCGCCCGGATCTGCACGTTTTCCTGCTGGAAAATGTCGATGACACTGGCCGGCACGCCCAGCGAGTTGACGCAGAAGTCGCGCTCCGCCGCCGTCCGCGTCGCGGTGGCGTTGCAGAAATCGGTCGCCTGCGGCGCCGTGTTGGTCGCGCCAAGGAACAATTCGCTGACGTTGGGTGCGCGCACCGCACGCTGGAAGAGGCCGCGGATCTTGAGGCTGCGCACCGGCGACCATTCGCCGCCCGCCTTCCACGACGTTACCGATCCGGCCGTCGAATAGTCCGAGTAGCGAATGCCGCCTTCGAACGCGAGCGAGTGGATCAGCGGCAGATCGCCGAGCAGCGGCACGATCAGCTCGCCGAAGACTTCCTTGACGTCATAGCTGCCGCCGGTCGGCTGGATGCCCGCCGAGCGCGAAAGCGCCTTGCCCTGCACGTAGAGCTGGTCCGGATTGAACTGCGAGCTTTCCTTGCGATATTCGGCGCCCAGCGCGATGCCCACGTCGCCCGCCGGCAGGCTGAACAACGTGCCCGACACCGTCGCGCCGACCTGCGTCTGGCTCAGCGACGTACGGTTCGTCAGATCCGTGCTGATATAATCGATCATTGGCTGCGTCAGCGAGTTCAACCCGAACGGATTGATCGTCACGCAGCGCGGATCGGCCACCGCGCAGTCGTAGGGATTGGCGGGGTTGGTCAGGAAGCTGTTGGCGAAATTGTCGATCAGGACGCCGCCGCCCTGTTCGTCGGTGATGTTGACGTCGCCGCGATTGTAAAAGACTTCCCACTTCAGCCGGCTCGTCAGGTCACCGCGCAGGCCGACCACGAAGCGCGAGAATTCGCGCGTCTGGTCGCTGGTGCGCGACCCGAAGTCGAGCAGGCGGCGGTTGATGTTGAGCGAGACGAGATTGTCGCCGTCACGGTCGAGATTGGTCGACAGGAAGGTGCGCAGCGACGGCGCGAGATACGGGTTGCGCAGGTCGAGCTGGAAGTTCGAGATGAAGCCCGAGCTGCTCATCGGCACCGCGCCCAGCGTCGAGTTGATCTCGTTGCGGACGTAGGATCCTTCGAAAAAGGCGGTGACGCTCTCGGTGACGTCGTAATGCGCCATCACCGATCCCTGCCAGCGCTTCATCGGCATCTGCAGGTTGGTGAACGGCCGGTCGTTGAACCCGTCCGCCGTCTGATAGGCGCGCCAGCCCTCCGGCGCGAAGAAAATGCCCGAGGCGCCGATCGGCGTGCCATATTGATCGCGCAGGCCGACCAGCGACGTGCCGAAGATCGTGCCTTGCGGCGTCACGCCATTGCCGCCGGGCACCAGCACGCCGACGCCATTCTGCACCGCATCGACCAGATAGAGCGAGGCATGGTCGCGCGCGGCGCCGGTCACCTGCGCACGATCGAAATAGCTGCCATGGACGACGACATTGCCGCGATCGTCGGCGAAATTGCCGCCCAGCGTGAATTCGAGATTGTAGCGGGCCGCATCGCCCTCTTCGGAGATGCCATATTGGCCGCCGACCTCGAGCCCCTCGAAGTTGGTCTTGGTCACGAAGTTGACGACGCCGGCCATCGCGTCCGAACCGTAGACCGCGGATGCACCGCCGGTGACGACCTCGACCCGCTCGATCAGCGAGGGCGGGATCATGTTGAGGTCGACGACGCCATCCTGGCTCGATCCGATAATGCGGCGGCCGTTCTGCAGCACCAGCGTGCGCACCGCGCCCAGGTTGCGCAGGTTGACCGTCGCCGAACCATTGCCGGCGTTCGACTGCGCGCCCGTTCCCGCCACCGCCTGCGGCAGGGTGTTGAGCAATTGCTCCGTCTCGACCGCCGCGGTCTTCTGGATTTCGGCATTGGTGATGACGTTGACCGGGCTGTTCGAATCCAGGTCCGGCCGCGGGATGCGCGATCCGGTGACAATCACGTCCGCGCCCGCGTCTTCGGTGGCGATCGCCCCCGCCGGCGTCTCGATCGTCGATTGCGCCGCCGCGGCGCCCGTCATCAGCAACGCGGCCAGGATGGCCGTACTCCCCCGATATGCAGCGCGTGCCGCAACCCTTTTCCGATGCATGTGCATGTCTCCCCGAGTGCGTCTTCCCTGCGGCTTGCCCGAACGCCGGTCTTCGCGCCGTGTTTTGTGAACAAGTGCGTGATTTTGATCATATCGGCAGGTTGCCGTCAATCGCGCGTCGCAAAAATGTAAGATTGCGGCGAAATCCCGTGCTTTCCGGCGATCAGGCGGCTGGTCTACCGCGCGGCTGTCGCCGCTGAGCCTCGTTGCGGGGCCACAATATGCCCGCTTGTGGACCGATCGTTCAGCAATGATTCGCGTGTTTGCCGCCCCGCTGACAGCTTGTTCGTTGCGCGGCCCGCAACAGATGATCGCTTGACAAGCACGTCGCTAGGCCATCGTGTGCATATTCATATTTTTTCTGTTGCGCCATGCCGCTTGCCGGCTGGTGCCGCGAAGGGATCGAGATGACCAGGATCGCCAGCTTCGTCGCCACGCTGATGATCGGCTGTGCGCCGGCCGCAGCCGCCCTCCCTGTCGCAGCCGCCCTGCCCGCCGCCGCCGCTGCACAGGCGGCGACACCGCGGCCCGGCCCGCCCAACGGCACCAGGAGCTACGACCAGCTCGTCACGCTATTCGATCAGTTCCGCGCCTGGAGCGATCTCAAGCCGGTGGATGGCGTCGTCGACTACAGCCCCGCGACCGTCGAGAAACGCCGCGCCGAGCTGCGCGCGTTCCAGGCGCGCCTCCCCGACTTTGCCGTCGCGCGCTGGGATCGCCACCAGCAGGTCGACTATCTGGCGGTGCGCGCCCAGCTGGATCAGCAGGATTTCATCCTCAACGTCACCAAGCCATGGGCGCGCGATCCCGGCATGTACGTCGATGAGCTTCAGCGGCTTGCCTATACCGAACTGCCGCTGGACGCGGCGAAGCTCGCGCCGTTTCAGGCGCGGCTGAAGGCGATCCCGGCCTATCTCGCGCAGGCGCAGGTGAACCTGGACTCGGTCGCCGCCGATTACGCCGATCTCGCGCTCCACAGCCTGTCGAACGGCGATGGCGTGGGCCATGGCATGCCCTATCGCGCGGTGGAGCCCGCCGGCCTGATCGGCTGGTTCGCCGATCTGCACGGCCGCGCGCAGAAGCAGCAGCCGGCGCTCGTACCCGACATCGCCAGGGCGCAGGCCGCAATCGCTTCCTTCCGCGACTGGCTCACCGCCAACCGCCCGAAGATGACGACGCGCGCCGGCGTCGGGGGGCCGGCGTACGACTGGTTCCTCACCAACGTTCGCCTGATGCCCTATACCTCGGACGAGGTCGTCACGCTCGCCAATCGCGAGCTTCAGCGCCATTGGGCGAACTATACGACGGAGCGCCACCGCAACCGCAAGCTGCCCGAGCTTGCGTTGCCGACATCAGCCGCGGAATATGAGGCCCAACTCGCCGGCACCGACGCGAAGATCCGCCGCTGGCTGCGCGACGAGGAGATCCTGACGATCCCCGATTATATCCCCTCCACCTATCAGGAGGTCGGCTTCAACGCGCCCTGGATCGTCCGCCCGACCGGGCCGATGTTCTGGGAACAGGTGCAGTTCCGCGACGCCTCGCCCGATCACCTCCACGCCACCTTCCCCGGCCACCGCTTCGACGGCATGACCGCCAAGCGCGTCACCCACCCGATCCGCCGCTATGTCAGCGACAGTGGCCGCACCGAGGGCTGGGGCTTCTACCTCGAGGAAACCGCGCTCCAGCTCGGCCTGTTCGACGATCGCCCGCGCACCCGCGAACTGATCTACATCTTCGGCCTGTTTCGCGCCGCCCGCACGTTGGGCGACGTGAAGATGCAGCGCAACGAGATGACCGTCGCGGAAACGATGGCCTTCTGGAAGGAATGGACGCCGTACCTCGACGACAATGTCGCGCGCACCGATGCCGCCATCTACATCCGTCGCCCGCCGGGCTATGGCATGACCTATACGATCGGCATGATGCAGCTCCAGCAGCTGATGGTCGACCGCAAGCGCCAGCTCGGCGACAAGTTCGCGATCCGGGACTATCACGATTATCTGATGAACGCCGGTCGCCTGCCGGTGTCGCTGCTGCGC
The DNA here is from genome assembly GCF_900109205.1 of Sphingomonas sp. OV641. Classification (NCBI taxonomy): domain Bacteria; kingdom Pseudomonadati; phylum Pseudomonadota; class Alphaproteobacteria; order Sphingomonadales; family Sphingomonadaceae; genus Sphingomonas; species Sphingomonas sp. OV641. The sequence continues at coordinate 276,988 of NZ_FNZB01000004.1, forward strand.
TACGACCTCACCGGCCAGGACGACGAAGTGCAGCGCTTCTGGGCACACACGCCGCTGAGCGAGGTGGTGCGGTAGACCGCAACCGTCATCCCCGCGCAGGCGGGGATCCAGCCGCACAGGTCTCGCGAGAGCCGCTGAGGGCAGCGTTTATCGATTCCCGCCTGCGCCGGAAGGACGGCGATCGAGGCAAGCCCCTCTACTCCCCCAGCAGCGCCTTCACCTCGTCATCCTTCCCCGTCATCTCCCAGCGGATCAACGAGATCGGGATCGACCCCGCCGCGCGGAAGCGATCGTGGAAGGCCTTGATGTCGAACCGCTCGCCCTCGGCGACGGCGACGTCGGCCATCAGCTTCTCCAGCTCGACCTTGCCCATGTAATAACCAATGCCATAGCCCGGCTGGCGCAGGTACAATTCGATGTCGAACTGCGCGACGGCATCGCCCGGCTTCATCCACTTGGGCGTGCGCGACACAAGCGAGGCATTGGCCTCAGCCCACGTCCACTCATTCGCCTGCATCTTCAGCTCGGGCAGGATCCGCGCCGCGCGCTTGGCGCCCAGGATATAGTCCATCTCGCGCGTCTTCGGCCGATCGGCGAGCATCCCCGCCTGAAGGATGAATTCCTCGAGATAGAAGGACCAGCCCTCGTTCCTCAGGCCATTGACGAAGAACAGCCGCTGCGCGCCCCGGATCGGGCGCGTGTCGCGCGCCGCCTGCAACCCGTCGAAGCCATGGCCGGGCAGGTTGTGCGCGCGCAGCGGCCGTCCGTCGCGAAACTCGCTCTGGAAGAAAAAATGGAGGTTCAGCGGCTTGTCGAACAGGCCGGGGCGCGAGGGATCCTTCTCGAACGGGAATTGATACGGCCCCTCCTCGGGATCGTGCTTCACGTAATCCGGGATCGTCATCCACTCGCCGCCGCGCAGGAAGGCGAGCAGGTCCTCATCCTCGGCGCGGCGCTTGGCGTCGAACTCGGCACGCGTCTGCACCGGCTCGGGCATCGGGATCGCGCGGTTGCGATGTTCCTCGATCTTCAGGAACGCCACCTGCCGCTGATATTCGCGCTCGCCGATCACCTGCACCTCGTCCGGCGTATAAGGCAGCAGCAACACGTTCTTGAGATACCAGGCGTAATTCTCCCGCCCCACGCCGCCATGTGCGGGGAGTGTGGCCTCGATCCCCTCCAGCCACGCCTTGAACGACGCGGCCGCCGCCTGCGCGCGCTTCGCCGGCGCGGCGAGCGCCGGCTGCACCTTCGCCGCCTGGGCGGCGAATTGCCCATAGACGTTCACCTCGACCTGCTTCTGCACGATGCCCAGCCGCGCAAGATCGCCGCGCGTATCGGTCAGGTTCACCCGCGCCTGCCGCAGCGCCTCGGGCACGGCATTGAGCTGCGCCGCCAGCGCCGCCGCCTTGTCCGCCGCGATCGGCAGCTTGGGGAGCGCGATCGCGCCGTGCATCTTGGGGCCGAAGCCGAGATTGGTGGTGGAGTAGAAGGCCGGATCGCGCGTCCACGGCTGCATCACGCGATACTGGAAATCCATGCCGTTCATCTCGGCTCGCACGACCATCGCGTCGACCCGCTGCGCGATCGTCCAGCCGCGCTGGTCGATCGCCGAAAGCCGCGCCTGAAACCGCTTCAGCCCAGCCTGCTGCCGCGCGATGGCGGCGGGGGAATAATCGGGCACGCCGTTGACCATCGCCGGCGGCACAAAGGCGCGGAACTCGGCATAGAGGCTGACGAGCTGGTCGTACCCCGCCGGCGCGGTCTGCGCGGCCGCGACCGACGCGGCCGATGAGAGAACCGGCGCGGCAAGCAGCACGGCGGCAAATCGAAGCGTCCTGGTCATCGTCATCCCCCTCATCGTCATGCCGGGGAAGGAGCGCGGCGGCCAACCTCCCCAATCGTCACCCCGGACTTGATCCGGGGTCCAACCCTCACCGAGCGCTGCCCGCAATGATCATCCGAAACGCCCGCCGCACCATGGACCCCCGATCAAGTCCGGGGTGACGAAGGACAGATCACAAGCCGTTGAAGAACCGCGCCATCCGCTCCATCGCCTCGGCGATCCGCGCCTCGGACTCCGATCCGAAGCACACCCGCAAATGCCCCTCGCCGCCCGGCCCGTAGAAGCTGCCCGACTCGACCACCACATGCGCTTCGTTGAGGATCGCCGTGGCCAGCTCCTGTGAGCTGCGGCCCGTGCCGGTGATGTCGGGAAAGGCGTAGATCGTCCCCTGCGGCTCGGCGCAGGTCACGCCGGGCATCTGGTTCAGCGCCTGGACGACGATGTCGCGCTTGCGACGATCGGCTTCGACCATCGCCAGCATCGGCTCCTGCGGCCCTTCCACTGCCGCCCGCGCACCTTCCTGGACGAAGACGTTGACATGGGTCACATCCGTCACCGCGATGCGCTGGATCGCCGGCATCAGCGCGGCGTCCGCCGTCAGATAGCCGATCCGCCACCCGTCCATCGAATAGGCCTTGGTGAAGGCGAAGCAGGTGATCGTCCGTTCGCGCATCCCCGGCAGGCTGGCGATGCTGACATGCTCGGCACCGCCATAGGTGATATATTCATACACCTCGTCGGACAGGACCAGCAGGTCGTGCGCGATCGCCAGGTCCGCGACATGCTGCAGCTCCTCGCGGCTATACACCCGCCCGGTCGGATTGGCCGGGTTGATCAGCACGATCATCCGCGTGGCCGGCGTGATCTTCGCCGCGATCGCCGCCTTGTCGATCGCATAGCCCTTCGCCTTGTCGAGGCTGGCGACCACTACCTTGCCGCCGGCCAGCTCGGTCTTGGCGATATGCTGCGGGTAATAAGGATCGAGCAGGATCACCTCGTCACCCGGATCGATCGCCGCCATGAATGCCGCGAACGAGCCATGCGTCAGCCCGTTGGTGACCAGGATCTCGTCGACGCCATAATCGAGCTTGTTGAAGTCGGTCAGCTTGCGCGCCAGCGCCTGGCGGAACGACAGCGTGCCCTTGAACTCGCCGTAATGGACGATCCCCGAGTCGAGCGCCGCCTTGGTCGCGTCCTTGATGTGCGCTGGCGTATCGGCGTGCGGGCGGCCGAATTCCAGGTGGATGAGGTCCACCCCGCTCGCCTCCAGCTTGGCCGCCTCGTCGAACATGCCGAAGCTTTTCTTGGAGCCTGTCGCAAGGCGCTGTGCCGGCCATTTCATCTGCTGACGCTCCCAACCATGATTGCGTGATATCGGATATTTCAAGCTTGATATTTTAGGCTTGAAACGTTTTCAAGTGCGCATAGGATCATGAGGCTTCGGTTCGCCGGGAGGGAAACACGCCAATGAAGATCGCATGCCTCGGCGGCGGACCCGCCGGCCTCTATTTCGCCATTTCGATGAAGCTGCGCGATCCCGCGCATCAGGTCGAGGTGTTCGAGCGCAACCGCGCCGACGACACGTTCGGCTGGGGCGTCGTCTTCTCCGACCAGACGGTCGAAAACCTGATGACCAACGATCCCGTCAGCGGCCGTACGATCGCGGGCGAGTTCACGCATTGGGACGATATCGACGTCCACCTGGGCGGCGAATGCATCCGGTCCACCGGGCATGGCTTCATCGGCATCGGCCGCAAGCGCCTGCTCGCCATCCTGCAGGAACGGGCGCGCGGACTTGGTGTCGTGCTCCACTTCCAGCATGAGGCAAGCCCCGATCTCGCCGACTGGGCCGGTTACGACCTCGTCATCGCCGCCGACGGTGCGAACAGCCGTATCCGCACTGCTTATGCCGAGCATTTCGATCCCGACATCCAGGTGAAGAAGAACAAATTCTTCTGGTTCGGCACCAACAAGGTGTTCGACGCCTTCACCTTCGCCTTCGAACAGACCGAGGCGGGCTGGGTCTGGGCACACGCCTATCGCTTCGACGACAATCTCTCGACCTTCATTGTCGAGATGGCGCCCGAGACCTGGGCCGGGCTCGGGCTCGATCGCATGGATCAGCCCGCGGCGATCGCCTTGTGCGAACAGATCTTCGCCAAATATCTGGGCGGCCACCCGCTCATGTCCAACGCCACGCACCTGCCGGGGCCGCAGGCATGGCTCAACTTCCGGCGCATCATCACCGGCCGCTGGTCGCACGACAAGATCGTCCTGCTCGGCGACGCGGCGCACACCGCGCATTTCTCGATCGGCTCGGGCACCAAGCTCGCGCTGGAGGATGCGATCAAGCTTGCCGAGGTGTTGAACCGCCCCGGCCTCGACCGCGCGTCGGCGCTCGCGGAATATCAGGCGGAACGCAGCGTCGAGGTGCTGAAGCTCCAGAACAGCGCGCGCAACTCGACCGAATGGTTCGAGACGCTCGATCGCTACCTCCCCTTTCCGCCGATCCAGTTCGCTTATTCGCTCCTCACCCGCTCGCAGCGCGTCAGTCATGAGAATCTCCGGCTGCGCGACAAGGCCTGGCTGGAGGGGGTCGAGCGCTGGTTCCAGGCGCAGGCGCCCGGGGCAAGCGGCCGCAATGCCGCTGCGCCGCCGATGTTCGCGCCCTATCGACTGCGCGACCTTCGGCTGGAAAACCGCATCGTCGTCTCGCCCATGGCGATGTACAGCGCGGTGGACGGCACGCCGACCGACTTCCACCTCGTTCACTACGGCACGCGCGCGCAGGGCGGTGCCGGCCTCGTCTATACCGAAATGACCTGCGTCTCGCCCGACGGCCGCATCACCCCCGGATGCCCGGGCATGTATGCGCCCGATCATGTCGCGTCTTGGCGGCGCATCACCGACTTCGTTCACGCCAACACCGCCGCGAAGATGTGCCTCCAGCTCGGCCATTCCGGCGCCAAGGGCTCCACGAAGATCGGCTGGGAAGGCATGGACGCGCCGCTCGATGCCGGCAACTGGCCGCTGATCGCCGCCTCCGACGTGCCGTGGAGCGACACCAGCCAGGCGCCGCGCCCGATGACCCGCGCCGACATGGACATGGTCCGCGACCAGTTCGTCGCCGCCACGCGAATGGCGATCGATGCCGGCTTCGACATGGTCGAGATGCACGCCGCGCACGGCTATCTCCTGTCCAGCTTCATCACCCCGCTGCAGAACACGCGCACCGACGATTATGGCGGCAGCCTCGAAAACCGTCTGCGCTTCCCGCTCGAGGTATTCGCCGCCATGCGCGCCGCCTGGCCGGCCGATCGCCCGATGTCGGTGCGCATCTCCGCCACCGACTGGATGGGCGATGCCGGCGTCACCCCCGACGAAGCGGTGCGGATCGCCGAGGCCTTCCGCGACGTGGGCGCCGACCTCATCGACGTCTCCGCCGGCCAGACCTGGGCCGCTGGGCAGCCGGTCTATGGCCGCATGTTCCAGACGCCCTTCGCCGACCAGGTGCGCAACGAGGCGCGCGTCTCGACCATGGCGGTCGGCAACATCTTCGAGACCGATCACGCCAATTCGATCCTTGCCGCCGGCCGCGCCGATCTGGTCGCGATCGGCCGCCCGCACATGATCGATCCGATGTGGACGCTGCGCGCCGCCGCGGCGCACGAATATCGCGGCGTCGCCGTGCCGCCGCAGTATCTCGGCGGCATGAGCCAGCTTGCGCGCAACATGAAGCGCGCGGCCGAGCAGGAGGCGGCGCTGCGTGGTTGACGGGGGCGTGGTTGAGGGGGGCGTGGCCAAGGCGGGCGCGACAGAGGGGTCGCTCGCCGGGCTCCACGCCGTCGTCACCGGCGGCGGTTCGGGCATCGGTGCCGCCATCGCGCGCGCGCTGGCTGGGGATGGCGTTCGCCTCACGCTCGTCGGTCGGCGCCGCGACGCGCTGGAACAGGTCGCCGCGACGCTGCCGCACGCCATAGCCGCGCCCGCCGACATCACGGATCGCGCGCAGGTGGACGCCGCCTTTGCCGCCGGCCGCGCCGCGCATGGCCCGATCGCGATTCTCGTCAACAATGCCGGCACCGCGCCCGCCGCGCCCTTCGCGAAGGTCACCGCCGACGCCTGGCGCCAGGTGATGGCGATCAACCTCGACGCGCTGTTCCACTGCTGCCAGGCCGCGTTGCCCGATCTCAGGGAGGCGGCCGCCGGGCGCATCGTCACCGTGGCCTCCACGGCGGGGGTGAAGGGCTATGCCTATACCGCGCCCTATGTCGCCTCCAAACATGGCGCGATCGGATTGATGCGCGCGCTGGCGGTCGAACTCGCGGGCACCAGCGTCACCGCCAACGCCGTCTGCCCCGGCTTCACCGACACCGATATCGTCGCAGACGCCGTGGCGAACATCCGCAGCAAGACCGGCCGGAGCGTGGAAGAAGCCGAGGCCGAACTGGTCCGGTTCAATCCGCAGAAGCGGCTGATCGCGCCGCAGGAGGTCGCCGATGCGGTCGTCTGGCTCTGCCGCCCGGCCGCCAGATCGATCACTGGCCAGGCCCTGATGGTCGCCGGCGGAGAGGTGATGTGACGGACGCGCTCGACATCCGGGAAAAGCATGACGGCGCGCTCGATGATCGCAGCAACGTGCGCCTCTGGCTGCGCCTGCTCACCTGCACCACGGTTATCGAGAAGCGGATAAAGCGCCGGTTTTCGGACAATTACGACATCACTCTGCCGCGTTTCGACGTGATGGCCGCGCTTGATCGTAATCCGGAAGGCATGACGATGGGACAGCTGTCGCAGGCGCTGCTCGTCTCCAGCGGCAATGTGACGGGCGTGGTCCAGGCGCTGATCCGCGACGGTTACGTCACCAACGCGCCCTCGCCCACGGACGGCCGCGCCTCGATCGTCCGCCTCACCCCCACCGGCCGCGACTGTTTCGCCGGCCTCGCCGACGCGCATCACGACTGGATCGACGCGATGCTCGCCGGCCTCACCAATGACGAGCGCCGCGCGCTGTTCGACCTGCTCGGCGTGCTCAAGCGCTCGCTCGCCAGCGATACAGGAGAGGAAGCATGAACCCCGAAACCTTCACGCCCCGGCATTTCGGCTGGAGCTTCGCCGATGGCGTCGCCACCGTCACGCTCAACCGTCCCGAGCGGAAGAACCCGCTGACCTTTGAAAGCTATGCCGAGCTGCGCGATACCTTTCGCAACCTCGTCTATGCCTCGGCGGTCAAGGTGGTGGTGATCACCGGCGCGGGCGGCAATTTCTCCTCGGGCGGCGACGTGCACGAGATCATCGGGCCGCTCACCGAAATGGCGACGCCCGAACTGCTCGCCTTCACCCGCATGACCGGCGATCTCGTCAAGGCGATGCGCCTTTGCCCGCAGCCGATCGTCGCCGCGCTTGACGGCATTTGCGTCGGGGCCGGCGCGATCATCGCCATGGCATCCGACATTCGCCTCGCCACGCCCACCACCAAGACCGCCTTTCTCTTCACGCGCGTCGGCCTCGCCGGCTGCGACATGGGCGCCTGCGCGATCCTGCCGCGGATCATCGGCCAGGGCCGCGCCAGCGAACTCCTCTACTCGGGTCGCATGATGCTGGCCGAGGAAGGCGAGCGCTGGGGCTTCCACAACCGTCTGGTCGCGTCGGAAACGCTGCTCGCCGAGGCGCAGGGCCTCGCGCGCGATCTCGCCAGCGGGCCGACCTTCGCGCATGGCATCACCAAGACGCAGCTCAACACCGAATGGGCGGTCAGCCTCGAAACCGCGATCGAGATGGAGGCGCAGGCGCAGGCTATCTGCATGACCACCAAGGATTTCCGCCGCGCCTTCGAGGCGTTCGCCGCCAAGCGCACGCCGGTGTTCGAAGGCGACTGATGGCCGATCGCAGCTTTCTCGACTGGCCGTTCCTCGACGACGGCCATCGCGCGCTCGCCGCCGCGCTGGAGGAATGGTGCCTCGCCAACCTCCATCATGCGCACGGCCCCGATGTGGATGCCGAATGCCGCGCGCTGGTGCGTGCGCTCGGCGAGGGTGGCTGGCTGCGCTATTGTGTCCCCGCCGCGTACGGCGGGGTGCACGATGCGCTCGACGTCCGCTCGCTTTCGCTGATCCGCGAAACGCTCGCCCGCCACTCCGGCCTGGCCGACTTCGCCTTCGCCATGCAGGGGCTCGGCTCCGGCACGATCTCGCTGCTCGGCACCGAGGCGCAGAAGCAGGCGTATCTGCCCGCGGTCGGTCGCGGCGAGCGGATCGCCGCCTTTGCGCTGACCGAGCCCGCCTCGGGCTCCGACGTCGCCTCGATGGAGACCACCGCCGATCGCACCGCCGACGGTTATCGGATCAACGGCGCCAAGACCTATATCTCGAACGGCGGCATCGCCGACCATTATGTCCTGTTCGCCCGCACGGGCGAGGCGCCCGGCGCGCGCGGCGTCTCCGCCTTCATCGTCGATGCCGACACGCCGGGCCTCGCCGTCACCGAGCGCCAGCAGGTGATCGCCCCCCACCCGCTCGCCACGCTCGCCTTCACCGACATGCTCGTGCCGCACGACGCCCTGCTCGGCGAGGCCGGTCGCGGCTTTGCGGCCGCGATGGCGACGCTCGACATCTTCCGCACCACCGTCGGCGCCGCCGCGCTCGGCTTTGCCCGCCGCGCGCTCGATGAGGCGACCGCCCGCGTCACCGTCCGCAAGCTCGGCCAGGGCACGCTCGCCGACAGCCCCGTCACGCAATCGGCGCTCGCCGACATGGTGCTCGACGTCGATACCGCCGCACTGCTGATCTATCGCGCCGGCTGGCTGCGCGACGTGCAGGGCCAGCGCAACACGCGCGAGGCCGCGCTCGCCAAGCTCCACGCCACGGAAGGCGCGCAGCGCGTCATCGACAAGGCGGTGCAGCTGTTCGGCGGACTCGGCGTCACGGTCGGCGTGCCGGTGGAGGCGCTGTATCGCGAGGTGCGCGCACTGCGCATCTACGAAGGCGCGTCCGAGGTGCAGAAGATCGTGGTCGGCCGTCAGCATCTCGCCGCCGCCAACGGCTGATGTTCACCGCCACCTTTCCCTTGCGCTTCGGCCATTGCGACCCTGCCGGTATCGCCTTCTATCCGCGCTATTTCGAGCTGTGCGATGCCGCGATCGAGGATTGGACGGCGGCGGTGCTCGGCCAGGATCGCCGGACGCTTCACCTCGATCTCAAACTTGGTCTGCCGACCGTCAGCCTCCAGGCCGATTTCAGCAAGGCGAGCCGGCTTGGCGATCAACTGGCCTTCGCCATCCGCACCCGCCGCATCGGCAACAGTTCGGTCGACCTTGATCTTACCGTCACCAGTGATGGCGAGACGCGCTTTCTCGCCCGCTACACGATGGTGCTGATCGACCTCGTCACCCTCCAGGCCACATCCTGGCCCGCTCCCTTGCGCGAGCGTCTCAACAAGGAAGTCGAATGACCGTCCATCGCCATCTCCTGCCCCCCGGCTGGCCGCGGCCGCGCGGCTATGCCAACGGCATTTCGGCCAGCGGCCGGATGGTCTTCACCGCCGGCGTCGTCGGCTGGGACGAGACGGAAACCTTCGTCGCCGACACGCTCGCCGGCCAGTTTCGCCAGGTGCTGGTCAATACGCTCGCGATCCTCGCCGAGGACGGCGCCGGCCCCGAGCATATCGCCCGCATGACCTGGTATGTCACCAGCCGTGACGAATATGTCGCGAGCCTCGCCGACATCGGTGCGGCCTATCGCGAGCTGATCGGCAAGAACTTCCCCGCCATGGCGGTGGTCGAGGTGGCGGCGCTGGTCGAACCCGCCGCGAAGGTCGAGATCGAGACCATCGCCGTCGTCCCCGCCGCTTGATCGAGGAGCCACCCGATGCAGCAATTCGACTGGGCTGATCCCTTCCTGCTCGACGAGCAGCTGAGCGAGGACGAGCGGATGGTGCGCGATACCGCGCGCGCCTATGCGCAGGAAAAGCTCGCGCCCCGGATCATCGACGCGTTCGCCAACGAGGTCACCGACCCGGCGATCTTCCGCGAGATGGGCGAACTGGGCCTGCTCGGCCCGACGATCCCCGAGGAGTACGGCGGCGTCGGCGCGAGCTATGTCGCCTACGGCCTCGTCGCGCGCGAGGTGGAGCGGATCGACTCGGGCTATCGCTCGATGATGAGCGTCCAGTCGAGCCTCGTCATGTATCCGATCCACGCCTATGGCTCGGAGGAGCAGAAGCGCAAATATCTGCCCAGGCTCGCCAGCGGCGAATGGATCGGCTGCTTCGGCCTCACCGAGCCCGACGCCGGCTCCGATCCCGGGGGCATGAAGACCCGCGCGGTCAAGACCGACGGCGGCTATGTCCTGAACGGCGCGAAGACGTGGATCTCCAACTCTCCCATCGCCGACGTGTTCGTCGTCTGGGCGAAGAGCGACGCGCATGGCGGCGGCATTCGCGGCTTCGTCCTCGAAAAGGGGACGAAGGGGCTGTCGGCGCCCAAGATCGAGGGCAAGCTGTCGCTCCGCGCGTCGATCACCGGCATGATCGTGCTGGAGGATGTCGAGGTCGGCGAGGAGGCTTTGCTCCCCGAGGTGCAGGGGCTGAAGGGCCCGTTCGGCTGCCTCAATCGTGCCCGCTACGGGATCAGCTGGGGCAGCATGGGCGCGGCGGAATTCTGCATGCATGCCGCGCGGCAGTACGGCCTTGACCGCCAGCAGTTCGGCCGGCCGCTCGCCGCGACGCAGCTCTATCAGAAGAAGCTTGCCGACATGGAGACGGAAATCGCGCTCGGCCTCCAGGCGAGCTTGCGCGTCGGCCGCCTGATGGACGAGGGCCGCTTCGCGCCGGAGATGGTCTCGATCGTCAAGCGCAACAATGTCGGCAAGGCGCTCGACATCGCCCGCGTCGCGCGTGACATGCA